>NZ_CP126980.1:300000-452500 GCF_030252345.1 Actinoplanes oblitus
GCCGCTGGGCCGGCGACGGACCGGGCGGCGGTTGGCGCGGCTCGCACCGCCGGGGGCCGGCGTCACGCGATCCGGGCCCGGCCGCGGGACCGCGGGCCGGATCCGGAGCGGGATGAGCGATCGGCGGACCCGGGTGCTGGTCGCGGTGTTCGCCGGGGTGACAGCGGCCGGATTGGCCGGCGGCTGGTGGGGTGTGCCGGTCGGCGTCGCGATCGGGATCGGCACCGACCGGTTCCTGCGCCGTCGGGAGCCGGCGGCGGTCCGGCGGGAGCGCGAGAAGGCACTCGCCGACCTGCCGCTCGGTGCGGATCTGCTGGCCGCGGCGCTGCGCGCGGGTGCACCGGTGGACCGGGCCGCGGCCGCGGTGGCCGACGCGCTCGGCGGACCGCTCGGGGCGCGACTGCATCGCACGGCCCGATCGTTGCGGCTGGGCGGCACGCCCGCCGAGGCCTGGGCTCACCTGTCCGGTGTCACCGGCGCGGAACGGCTGGTCAGCGCGGCAGTGCGGTCCAGCGCGAGCGGCGGGGCGCTGGCCGGCGCGCTGGACCGGCTCGCCGGCGATCTACGAGCGGATCGCCTGGCCGCGGCGGAAGCGGCGGCGCAGCGGGCCGCGGTGCTGATCGTGGTGCCGCTCGGCCTCTGCTTCCTGCCGGCATTCCTGCTCGCCGGGCTGGTGCCGTCGCTGCTCGCGGTACTGGACGGCCTGTGGTGAGCCGAGGGCGCGGCGGTGGGCCGCGCCCGGAGATCGAGGAGGGTTACATGGTTCAACTCGTTGCGGCGTTCCAGCGGTTGCGGACCGGGGACGGCGAGGCCGGGGTGACCTCTGTGGAGTACGCGATGGTGCTCGGTGTGGCGGCGACGATCGTCGGAGTGCTGGTCCTCATCATGAAGAGCAAGGCGGTACTGGACGCGCTGACCGATCTCGTCCTGAAGGCTCTGCGGTGAGCGCGGGCCGAGGGACGCGCGGGGCCGTGCGGTGAGCGGGTGCCGGCGGTTCGGTGGGGACCGGGGTGCGTTCACCGTCGAGCTCGCGGCCGGGCTGCCGGCACTCATGGTGCTGTTGTTCTTCGGGCTCACCGCGGTTTCCGCGGTGGTGACGAAGGCGCAGTGTCTGGACGCGGCCCGGGAGGCGGCGCTGGCCGAGGCCCGGGGCGGGCCCGGGAGTCCGGTGGCGGCGCGGATGGCCCCGGCGGGTGCCGAGATCCGGCTCGGCGGCGATCGGGAGAGTGTCACGGCGACGGTGTCGGTGCGGGTGAGGCTGTTCGGTACGCACGTTCCCGGCATCACGGTCACGGCGAGTGCCGTGGCGGCCAGGGAACCGGCGGCCGGGCCGGTGGGCTGATGGCGATCAAGGGGAGGGCGAGCGGGCGGAGCGAGATCTCGGCGGAACCCGGCGCCGGCGATCGCGGCTCGGCTTCGATCCTCGTGCTGGCGGTGGGGTTGTTGCTGGTGGCGGCGGGGGTGGCAGGCGCCCTGGTGGCCGGGGCACACGTGGCCCGGCACGCCGCGCGGAACGCGGCGGACCTGGCCGCGCTGGCGGCGGCGAGCAGGGCGATCGAGGGGCCCGGGCCGGCCTGTGCGGAGGCCGCGCACTACGCGGCGGCGAACGGGGCCCGGATGGTCTTCTGCGAGGTCACCGGGTTGGCGGTGGTGGTGCGGACCGAGGTGCCGGTGACCTCGGTGTCCGGCGTGGCCCGGGCGACGGCTCGAGCGGGTCCGGTCGGCTATGCGGCGGCCGGGCGGTCCGGACCGGCTGCGGGTTCGCTGCCGACCGGCGCGACCGGCGGGGCCGGCTCGGCCGGGAGGGCGGCGAGGACGGTGTCGAGGACCTTGACGGCGCCCGTCTTGTCCAGCGGATTGTTGCCGTTGCCGCACTTCGGGGACTGGACGCAGGACGGGCAGCCAGCCTCGCAACCGCAGCCCGCGATCGCCTCCCGGGTGGCGCGCAGCCACTCCGCGGCGGTGGCGTAGGCGCGCTCGGCGAAACCGGCGCCGCCCGGATGCCCGTCGTAGACGAAGACGGTGGGCGCCTCGGTGTCCGGGTGGTTCGCGGTGGACAGGCCGCCGATGTCCCAGCGGTCGCAGGTCGCCATCAGTGGGAGCAGGCCGATGCCGGCGTGCTCGGCGGCGTGCAGGGCACCCGGCACGTCGGCCGGTTCCACGCCCGCGTCGGCCAGGGCGCGCGGCGCGACGGTGAACCAGACGGCGACGGTACGCAGCTCGCGTACCGGCAGGTCGAGCGGCTTGGTGTCGATCACTTCGCCGCTGCCCAGCCGGCGCCGCTGGTACGACACCACCTGGCTGGTCACGTCCACCTCGCCGAGGAACAGGCCGACCGGGCCGGCGTCCAGGTACGACCGCACCTCGACCACCGACACGTCCGTCACGTCCCGCGCGTGCGTCGTCCAGTCCGGCTCCTCCTGGTGCACCAGGGCGATGGCGTCCTCCAGGTCCAGCTCGTCCACCAGGTAGGAGACGCCCTGGTGCAGGTAGACCGCGCCGTCGTGCAGCATCACGTGCGACGAGCCCTGATCGACGGTCCCGAGCAGGCGTCCGGTCGCCGCCTCGACCACCGAGACCGGGGCGCCGCCGGTGCCCCGCAGGTCCACGTCCGGGCGGCCACGCTCGGTCCAGTACCAGCCGGACGGGCGCCGCCGCAGCCCGCCCGCGCGGACCAGCGCCTCGACCGTGGCGCGGGCCGGCTCGCCGCCGAAGAGCGCCAGGTCGGCCTCGGTGAGCGGGGCCTCGGAGGCGGCGCAGCACAACTGGGGGGCGAGCACGTACGGGTTGGCCGGGTCGAGCACGGTGGCCTCGACCGGCCGGCCGAACAGGGCCTCCGGGTGGTGCACCAGGTAGGTGTCGAGCGGGTCGTCGCGGGCGATCAGCACGGCGAGCGCCTCGCCACCGGCTCGACCGGCCCGGCCGGCCTGCTGCCAGAGCGAGGCTCGGGTGCCCGGCCAGCCGCAGATCAGCACGGCGTCCAGGCCGGCCAGGTCGACGCCGAGTTCGAGCGCGTTGGTGGAGGCGAGACCGAGCAGCTCGCCGGAGAGCAGGGCCTGCTCGATCGCGCGCCGGTCCTCGCGCAGGTAACCGCCGCGGTAGGCGGCCACCCGCGCGCCCAGGCCGGGCACCGCCTCGTCGAGGGAGCGACGGGCCAGGGCGGCCACCACCTCGGCGCCGCGCCGGGAGCGGATGAAGGCGAGGGTCCGGGTGCCGGCCACGACCGCGTCGGCGAGCAGGTCCGCGGTCTCTCGCAGCGCCGACCGCCGGACGGGCGGCGCGTCCGGAATCCCGGCGATCGCGGACGCCGAACCCGGTGCGGAGGCTGAACCCGGCGCGGAGGCGGAAGCCGGCGCGGACGTTGAAGCTCGCGTGGAGGCAAAAGCCGGCCCGGAGGCTGGAGTCGGCGCGGACGCCGGTGCCGAGGCCGGCGCCGAGTGGGGTTCGGGAGCCGGCGACAGCCCGGTGAGGCCGGAATCCGGCGACGGCGGGAGCAGGGGTGGTTCCCAGAGGGCGAAGGTGACAGCGCCGCGCGGGGAGGCGTCCTCGGTCACGGCGGTGACCGGGGCACCGACCAGGCGGGTCGCGCTGCCGGCCGGATCACCCGAGGTCGCCGAGGCCAGGACGAACGTGGGGGAGCTGCGATACCGGCCGGCGATCCGGCGCAGGCGCCGCAGGACGTGGGCCACGTGTGAGCCGAAGACACCCCGGTACGCGTGACACTCGTCGATCACCACGTAGCGGAGCCGGCGGAAGAACGTGCCCCAGCGGTCGTGGGCCGGCAGCAGCGCGTGGTGCAGCATGTCCGGGTTGGTGAGGATGAAACGGGCGTGCTGCCGGATCCACTCGCGCTCCTCGCGCGGGGTGTCCCCGTCCAGGGTGGCCGGGCGGACGCCGTCCAGGCCGAGGCGGGTCAGACCACGCAGCTGGTCGGCGGCGAGGGCCTTGGTCGGTGCCAGGTAGAGGACGGTCGCCCTGGGCTCGGCGGCCAGCGCGGTGAGGGCCGGCAGCTGGTAGGCCAGCGACTTGCCGGAGGCGGTGCCGGTGGCCAGCACCACATGCGTGCCCCGCCAGGCCAGGTCGGCGGCGGCGACCTGGTGCTCCCACGGCTCGGTGATCCCCTGCCGGAGCAGCGCGGCACGCAGGTCGGCATCGATCCAGGACGGCCAGGGCGCGACCCGGCCGGCCCGGGCGGTGACCCGTTCGACGTGGGTGATCGGGGACCGCTCGGCATTCGTGCTCCGGGCTCGCAGATGGTGCAGCAGCTCAGCGGGACCGAAGGCGGTGGCAGTCACGCCAAGCACTCTGACACCATCGGGCGGCGGTGCCCAAACGAGACCGGCCGGGCACCGGCTTGCGGTCCGCCCCAAACGGGTAGGACGGTGGGTGCCACGCGTCGCCCGATGCCGGTCGGTGGTTAGATTCGCGGGGGAGATCAGGGAGGAGGACCGATGGAGCTGTCGCTGGCGACCAGGAACGTCGCCGAGCACACGGTGCTCGAAGTCGGTGGCGAGGTGGACGTTTACACCGCTCCCCGGCTGCGCGAGCGCCTGATCGAGCTGGTCGACGGCGGTGCCCGGGACGTGGTGGTCGACCTGGAGAGGGTCGAGTTCCTCGACTCCACCGGGCTGGGCGTGCTGGTCGGCGCGCTCAAGCGGCTGCGCACCGCGCAGGGCACCTTCGGGCTGGTCTGTGCCAAGGAGCCACTTCTCAAGATTTTCCGGATCACCGCGCTGGACCAGGTTTTCCCGATCTTCCCCACGGTCGAGGCCGCCACCGAACGCGACGGCAGCGGTCCAGCTTCGTGATGGCTACGGTTCGGCTGTCCTTCTCGCCGGCGCCGGTGCACGTGCGCACCGCCCGGTTGGTCGGTGTCGCGGTGGCCCGGCGGGCCGGAGTCGACGAGGCGCTGCTGGACGAGGTGCGCCTGGCGATCGGTGAGGCCTGCACCCGGGCGGTGGCCCTGCACCGGCAGTACGGGCTGGCCGACCTGGTCACGGTCGAGATGTCCGACTCGGGTTCGTACACCGTCCGGGTCATCGACCACGCTCCGATCGAGGCCAGCATCGGCCTCACCAAGCTGCCTCCGGACGAGCTGGCCGCCGAGTCGCTCACCGAGGACGACCTCACCACCGGCGTCGGCTTCGCCCTGCTCGCCGGCTTCGTCGACGACCTCCAGGTCCGCCCGGTCGAAGACGGCCCCGGCACCGAAGTCCGCATGGTCTGGCCCGTCTCCCGCCGCTGAGCTGGTCGTGACGGTGGTCTCCGGCCCTGGGACACCACCGTGAGTGCCAGCCGACCGGTTGTGGCTGGTCGTGACGGTGGTCTCCGGCCCTGGGACACCACCGTGAGTGCCAGCCGGTCGGTTGCGGCTGGTCGTGACGGTGGTCTCCGGGGCGCGGATACCACCGTGGGTGCCAGCCAGGAGTGGTTGGGGTTTGGTTCTAGCGGGTCGTGACCACCCGCGGACGTCGCCCTGGAGGGGTGGGCGTTCTGGACGCGCCAGCGTCCTGCCCGGCCCGGAAGGGTCCCTGGCGGGAGCGACGATCAGTGATCAGCGCGGATCCGAGTCAGCAGGATCTTGATGATCTTCGGCGTGCCGACAACGGACGATCTTCGGGTGACTCGCTATCCTTAATTAGGGCATTCCACCTATTTAGGATTTGCCCCTGACTGACCATCTGGCCAGCAAAAAGATCAGCCAAATCCGATACCCGCCGGAGGCGTCGCTAACACAGCGGTGAACATCACCGCGACACGGCCGGGTCGCCATGTGACGATCGCCACGTCGGACCTATACAGTACGCGAGTTATCAGCTACTGCTGGTCCCGCGTCCGCGGGTCCGGTCGATCGTTAGCAAGCGCCCGGAGGTCTCGTCCACCACTCGGGTGCGGTCGGTGTGTGTAGGAGGACATTGATGTCCGGGACCTCGGTAAACCTCGCCGCCGAAGGTGGCGGAGTGTCCCTGAGCGGATCCAACGTCACATTCGTCATCGTCGCGCTGGTGTTCGCCCTGATCGCTCTGGGCTTCGCCGCGATGTTCGTCCAGTCGGTGCTGCGCACCGGCCGGGGCACCAAGAACATGCAGGAGATCGCCGGCGCCGTGCAGGAAGGCGCGTCGGCATACCTGTTCCGGCAGTTCAAGACGCTCGCCGTGTTCGTGGTGATCGCGGTCGTGCTGCTGTTCCTGTTGCCGGTGCACGACACCGACAACGAGACCTGGGTGAAGATCGGCCGATCACTGTTCTTCGTGGTCGGAGCGGTGTTCAGCTCATTCATCGGTGGTGCCGGCATGGCGCTGGCCACCCGGGCCAACCTGCGGGTCGCCGCGGCGGCCGGGGCGACCGGGGGCCGGGAGACCGCGATGGGTATCGCGTTCCGCACCGGTGGCGTGGTCGGGTTCCTCACCGTCGGCCTCGGCCTGTTCGGCGGCGCCCTGGTGGTGCTGATCTTCAAGAGGGACGCCCCGACAGTGCTGGAGGGCTTCGGGTTCGGCGCCGCCCTGCTCGCGATGTTCATGCGGGTCGGCGGCGGCATCTTCACCAAGGCGGCGGACGTCGGCGCCGACCTGGTCGGCAAGGTCGAGCAGCACATCCCGGAGGACGACCCGCGCAACGCCGCGACGATCGCGGACAACGTGGGCGACAACGTCGGTGACTGCGCCGGCATGGCCGCTGACCTGTTCGAGTCGTACGCGGTGACCCTGGTCGCCGCCCTGATCCTGGGCCAGGCCGCGTTCGGCCAGGACGGCCTGATCTTCCCGTTGATCGTCTCCACCATCGGTGTGGTGATCGCGATCCTGGGTGTCTTCATCACCCGGCTGCGCCCGTCCGACCGCAACGGCCTGACCGCTATCAACCGGGCGTTCTACATCTCCGCCGTGGTCTCGGCGATCGCCGTGGCAGTGGTGACCTTCCTCTACCTGCCGAACACGTTCGCCGGGTTCGGGGACGCGGGGATCGGCAAGGACATCGTGGACAGCGGGCGTAACCCGCAGCTGGTGGCGATCGGCGCGGTCGTGATCGGCATCGTGCTGGCCGCCGCCATCCAGGCGCTCACCGGCTACTTCACCGAGACCAACAGGCGTCCGGTGCAGGACATCGGCAAGTCGTCGGCGACCGGCGCGGCCACCGTGGTGCTGGCCGGCATCAGCGTCGGCCTGGAGTCCGCCGTCTATTCGGCGCTGCTGATCGGCGCCGGTGTCTACGGCGCGTTCCTGCTCGGCGGCTCGTCGCTGACCCTGTCGCTGTTCGCGGTGGCGCTGGCCGGCACCGGCCTGCTCACCACGGTCGGCGTGATCGTGGCGATGGACACCTTCGGCCCGATCTCGGACAACGCGCAGGGCATCGCCGAGATGTCCGGTGACATCGACGAGCAGGGCGCGCGGATCCTGACCGAGCTCGACGCGGTGGGCAACACCACCAAGGCGATCACCAAGGGCATCGCGATCGCGACCGCCGTGCTGGCCGCCACGGCGCTGTTCGGCTCGTACACCAACAGCCTGGCCAGCTCGCTCGCCGACGCCGGAATCACCGATGTCCAGGGGGAGATCTACCAGCTGCTGAACATCGCGAACCCGCGCAGCCTGGTCGGCCTGCTGGTCGGCGCGGCGGTGGTGTTCCTCTTCTCCGGTCTGGCGATCAACGCGGTGTCCCGCTCGGCGGGCGCGGTGGTCATGGAGGTGCGCCGGCAGTTCCGCGAGCACCCCGGGATCATGGACCGGACCGAGCGGCCCGAGTACGGCCGGGTGGTCGACATCTGCACCCGGGACGCGCAGCGCGAGCTGCTCACCCCCGGTCTGCTGGCGATCATGGCCCCGATCGCTGTGGGCTTCGGGCTGGGCGCGGGGGCGCTGGCCGCGTACCTGGCCGGCGCGATCGGCGCCGGCACGCTGATGGCGGTCTTCCTGGCCAACTCCGGTGGCGCCTGGGACAACGCGAAGAAGCTGGTCGAGGACGGCGCGTACGGCGGCAAGGGCTCCGAGGCGCACGCCGCCACGGTCATCGGCGACACCGTCGGTGACCCGTTCAAGGACACCGCCGGCCCGGCGATCAACCCGCTGCTCAAGGTGATGAACCTGGTCTCGCTGCTGATCGCGCCGGCCGTGGTGACCTGGAGCATCGGCACCGACGCGAACACCCCGCTGCGGGTGGCCATCGCGCTGGTGGCGCTGGTGATCGTGACCGCCGCGGTGGTCTGGAGCAAGCGCAAGCCGATCTCGATGGGTGACGAGGCGGGGGCCGTCGCGGCGGGCGCCGCGGACACCGCCAAGGCGGCGCAGGACGCGCAGCACACCGATGCCGCGGCGCAGTCGCGGATCAAGGACAACGTGGGCTGAGTCCCGCTTCGTCCACAACGGGCACCCGGCGTCCGCCGGGTGCCCGTTCGCTTTCCCCGATTGTCCGACCAAGGCCGTACGCTGCTCCCATGCGCGCGGTCCGAATGATCCCCCTCGTGCTCCTGGTGTGGCTCGCCGGCTGTTCCTCCGGGCACGGAGCGCAGGCCTGGGCCTCCTCGGTGTGCACCGCTCTGGCCCCCTGGCGCAGCGAGATCGGCACCCTGACCACCCGCACCCAGCAGCAGATGACCACCCGCACCACCCCCGGCCAGGCGAAGGAGAATCTCGCCCGGCTCTTCGACGGTGCCCGCGCGGCGAGCGAGCAGGCCCGCGCCGGGGTGGAGCGCGCCGGGGTGCCGGATGTCTCCGGCGGCGACCAGATCGCTGCGGCCTTCGTCGGCTCGCTGACCGGCATGCGGGACGCCTACGGGACCGCGCACGACGGCATCGAGGCGCTCTCCACCAGGCCGCCGAACGCGTTCTACGACCAGGTCGCCAAGGTCGTCGAGCGGCTCGACGAGGAGTATGCGAAAAGTGGCCTGGACACCTCGAAACTCGACTCGGTCGAGCTCCGGCAGGCCTTCGAGTCGCTGCCCGAGTGCCGATGACGGAGACCGGCTGGCCGCTCATCCCGCGGGAGACCCTGCCGCCGCCGGTGCCGGTGGAGCGGCGGCCTCACCAGCGTGGGGTGCCGGGCCGTCCCGGTGGCCGTCAGCTGTCGATGTTCGGGGCGGAGACGATCGAGCCGTCGCCGGCCGATCTCGCCGGGTTGCTGGCCGGGCCGGGGCAGCTGGGGCGGATGGGTGGGACGGCCCGGGTGTCGGTGATCGTCGACGACGCGTGGCGGGTGCATGTGCTGGTGGCCGAGCTGGTCGCGCGCGGTCTGGCGGCGACCTGGGCGCCGGTCTCGCCCGACCAGGGGCAAAAGCCCGATCAAGAGCAAAACCCCCTTGGCGTACGCGGTGAGCAGCCCCCCGCCGAAGAGATCTCGGACACGCCCGGGGAACCGCCCCCTCCCCGGTTCGAGGTGCGCACCGCGTACTCCCGGAGGTTGAACGCCCTGGCCTCCGCCTGGCCCGCGGCCGCCGCCCAGCTCTTCCTCTCCGGTCCCCGCCTGCGCCTCTGGGTCGCCGCCACCGGCTGTCCCCGGCCCGGTGGGTACCGCCTCGGCCTGGATCCCGGCAAGGACACCCGCGCGGTGGACGCCGCGCTGATCAGAGCCGGTCTGGCCGGCCGCGTCTCGGAGGACCAGCGGTTCTACGTGATCGCCGGTCGCCGGCGCCTCACTCGCCTGGCCGAGCTGGTCGGCGAGCGTCCCGAGGCCGCACCGGCGGAATTCTGGCCCGGCGGCGCGGCTGCGTGATCTTCGCGGAATGTGTCCGACATAACAGTGTCCTTCCGGTGTACGGTGTCGCGGTCGGACGCGTGCGGTGGCCGGACCGTTACCATCCGACTGCGGGGTTCCCCGGGAATGAGGGCTCGTCCGGCGCGTTACGTTGAACGTCTGCGCTCTGCCGCGGCTGACGCCGGGGCCGGGCCGGGAACGCCGAGGCCGGGCGGTGAACGCCGAGGATCTCAACGAACGAACTGGGAGTGCCGTGCCGAGTGACGCCAGGACGACCCGTCTGGTCATCGTCGAGTCTCCGTCGAAGGCCAAGACGATCGCCGGTTATCTGGGCCCCGACTATCTGGTCGAGGCCTCCGTCGGCCACATCCGTGACCTGCCGCGCAACGCCGACGAGGTGCCGGCCAAGTACAAGGGCCAGCCGTGGGCGCGCCTCGGCGTCGACGTCGACAACGGCTTTCACGCCCTCTACGTGGTCTCCGACAGCCGCAAGCAGCAGGTAGCCAAGCTGCAGAAACTGGCGAAAGAGGTGGACGAGATCTTCCTCGCCACCGATGAGGACCGCGAGGGCGAGGCCATCGCCTGGCACCTGATCGAAACGATCAAACCCAAGGTGCCGGTCAAGCGGATGGTCTTCCACGAGATCACCAAGCCGGCCATCCAGGCCGCCGTGGCGAACCCGCGCGACATCGACCGCTCCCTGGTCGACGCGCAGGAGGCCCGCCGCATCCTGGACCGGCTGTACGGCTACGAGGTCAGCCCGGTCCTGTGGAAAAAGGTGATGCGCGGCCTCTCGGCGGGCCGCGTGCAGTCGGTCGCCACCCGGATCGTGGTCGAGCGGGAGCGCCAGCGGATGGCGTTCCGCTCCGCGGAGTACTGGGACATCCAGGCGCAGCTGGCAGTGCTGGGCCAGGCCGACGGGCCGCGTTCGTTCCAGGCCACGCTGATCGCGCTGGACGGCGACCGGATCGCCACCGGCAAGGACTTCGAGCCCACCACCGGGCAGCTCAAGCCGGGCGCCACGGTGGTGCAGCTGGACGGCGACGGCGCCCGCGGGCTGGCCGCCCGTCTGGAGGGCCGGCCGTTCGCTGTCACCCGGGTCGAGGAGAAACCGTACCGGCGCCGGCCGTACGCGCCGTTCATCACCTCGACGCTCCAGCAGGAGGCGGCCCGCAAGCTGCGCAACTCCTCGGCACAGACGATGCGCACCGCGCAGAGCCTGTACGAGAAGGGCTACATCACTTATATGCGTACGGACTCGGTGAACCTCTCCGAGACCGCCATCGCCGCCGCCCGCCGCCAGATCGCCGAGCTCTACGGGGCGAACAGCGTGCCGCCGCAGCCGCGCCGCTACACCACCAAGGCGAAGAACGCGCAGGAGGCGCACGAGGCGATCCGCCCCGCCGGGGACAACTTCCGGACCCCGGGCGAGGTCGCCAAGGAGCTGACCACCGACGAGTTCAAGCTCTACGAGCTGATCTGGCGCCGGACCATCGCGTCGCAGATGACCGACGCGGTCGGTAACTCGATCAGTGTCCGGATCCGCGCGGTCTCCACGGCGAACGAGGAGGCCGACTTCTCCGCGTCCGGCAAGACGATCACCGACCCCGGGTTCCTCCGGGCGTACGTGGAGTCCTCCGACGACGAGAGCGCCGAGGCCGAGGACGCCGAGCGCCGTCTGCCGAACCTGGTGAAGGACCAGCCGCTGACCGCCGACGAGTTGAACGCGCTGGGCCACCACACCTCGCCGCCGGCCCGCTACACGGAGGCCTCGCTGGTCAAGGCGCTGGAGGAGCTGGGCATCGGCCGCCCGTCCACCTACTCGTCGATCATGCAGACCATCCAGGACCGCGGCTACGTGGAGAAACGCGGCCAGGCGATGATCCCGTCGTTCCTGGCGTTCGCGGTGATCGGCCTGCTCGAGGGGCACTACCCCCGCCTGGTCGACTACAACTTCACCGCCGCAATGGAGGGCCAGCTCGACGACATTGCCGCCGGCGACGGCACCCAGCTGGACTTCCTCACCTCGTTCTACTTCGGCAGCCAGGCGCCCGGCGCGGACGACGACATCGCCAGGGCCGGCGGCCTGAAGAAGATGGTGACCGAGAACCTCAGCGCGATCGACGCGCGGGAGGTCAACTCGATCCCGCTCTTCACCGACGAGGAGAACCGGCAGGTCGTCGTCCGGGTCGGCAAGTTCGGTCCGTACCTGCAGCGCAAGGCGTCGGTGCCGGAGGGCGCCGAGGAACCGGCCGAGGACCGCGCGTCGATCCCGGAGGGCCTGGCGCCCGACGAGCTGACCCCGGAGAAGGTTGCGGAGCTCTTCCTGGCCGGCAACGGCGACCGGACGCTGGGCGACGACCCGGCCACCGGCGAGCCGGTGCTGGTCAAGTCCGGCCGCTTCGGGCCCTACGTGCAGTCCGGCGAGAGCAAGTCGTCGCTGTTCAAGTCGCAGTCGCCGCAGACGCTCACGCTGGAGCAGGCGTTGCAGCTGCTGTCGCTGCCCCGGGTGGTCGGCAAGGACGCCGAGGGCAACGAGATCATCGCGCGCAACGGCAAGTTCGGGCCGTTCATCCAGCGGCTCAAGGACTCCCGGTCGCTGGAGAGCGAGGATCGGCTCTTCACCGTCACCCTGGAGGAGGCCTTGGCCATGCTGGCCGCGCCCAAAGTCCGGGGGCAGCGCGGGGCGCCCAAGCCGCCGCTGCGTGACCTGGGCGGCGTCGACCCGGTCTCGGAGAAACCGCTGCTGGTCAAGGACGGCCGGTTCGGGCCGTACGTGACCGATGGCGAGACCAACGTGACGCTGCGCCGCGGTCAGACTCCCGAGGAGCTGACCCTGCAGGAGGCGATCGAGATGATCGCCGAGAAGCGGGCGAAGGGTCCGGCGCCGAAGAAGAAGGCGGCGGCGGCGAAGAAGGCGCCGGCCAAGAAGGCCGCGCCCGCCAAGAAGACGACGACCGCCGCGAAGAAGGCCGCTCCGGCGAAGAAGGCAGCGCCGGCCAAGAAGACGGCCGCGGCCAAGAAGGCCGCGGCCACCACCGAGTGAGCTAGTCGCCGAGGACCCGGTCCAGGTATTCGTTGGTGAAGACCCGGGCCGGGTCGAGGCGATCCCGCACCGCCAGGAAGTCATCGAACCTGGGGTACGCCGGACGCAGGTCCGCCGCCGTCCGGTAATGCAGTTTCCCCCAGTGCGGCCGCCCGCCCAGCGGCTCGCAGAGCGCCTCCAGCGCCTTGAAGTACGGCTCGTACGGGCTGCCCAGGAACTGGTGCACGGCGATGTAGGCGGACTCCCGCCCGTACCCGTGCGACAGCCACACGTCGTCCGGCCCGGTGAACCGCACCTCGACCGGGAAGAGCACCTTGAACGGCAGCGACTCGATCAGCCGGGGCAGCGCGTCGAGCACCTCGGGCAGCGCCTCGCGCGGGACCTCGTACTCCATCTCGGTGAACCGGACCCGGCGCGGCGTGCAGAACACCCGGTCGGACCGGTCGGTGTAGCTGCGGGCGCTCAGCGCGCGGGCCGCCAGCGAGTTCATGGTCGGCACCGCACCCGGCCACTTCTGCCCGATTTTGCAGACACCTTGAAAAACCGTGTTCGACAGGAACTCGTCGTCCAGCCAGCCACGGAACCCGGACAGCGGCCGGTCGTGCGCCGGCACCCGGTTGTTGACCTTGAGCTGCGCCCGGTCGGTGTACGGGTACCAGTAGAACTCCACGTGATCGTTGGCCGGGATCCACTCCTCGATGCCGGCCAGTACGTCGGCCAGCGCCATCGGCTTCTCGTCGGCCAGTAGGGTGAACGCCGGCACGCAGCGCAGCGTCACCTCGACCAGCACGCCGAGCGCACCCAGCCCGGCGCGTACGGCGGGGAACTCGGGGGAGAGCAGGTCGTACCTCTCGATCTTGCCCTCGGCGGTCACCAGGGTGACCGCCTCGACGCAGGAGGCCAGCGTGGCGTGCTTGATGCCGGTGCCGTGGGTGGCCGTGGAGATCGCCCCGGCGACCGTCTGCACGTCGATGTCGCCCAGGTTCGGCATCGCCAGGCCGTGCCGGGCCAGCAGCGCGTTCAGCACGGACAGCTGCATCCCGGCCTGCACGGTGACCAGCGGACCGTCCACCGAGACCAGCTGGTTCAGCCGGTGCACGAACATCCGCTGGTCGTCGGCGACAGCGATGGCGGTGAACGAGTGCCCGCTGCCGACCGTCTTGATCCGGCGGCCGGCCTCGGCGGCGGCGGTGACCATGGCAGCCACCTCGTCGATGCTTCCCGGTGCGAGCACCTCCGCGACGGACTCCTGGTTCTGTCCCCAGTTGGTCCACCGGCGGGAGTTAACGGGTGTAGTCATTCCGGCTTTTGTCCTCCGTCCGAGCGGACACCAGCACCTGGCGTCCCGTCGATGCGCCTCGCTCGTTGATCCGAGTAACGTTCGATTTATCTCTGAGATTTGTTCGCGACACCGTCGTGATTAAGTCTCACTGCTGAGAGGGAGTGGCGACGCGTGTCGACACCAACCGTCAGCACCGGACCGCTGCGGCGGGTTCCGGTGCAGGGCAGAAGCGTTGCCCGGGTTCAACGCATGCTCGACGCCTGCGCCGAGCTCGTGGACGAGGTCGGCTATGAGGGCCTGACCACGACGCTGCTGGCTGAACGGGCCGAGGTCGCCATCGGCTCGGTCTACCAGTTCTTCCCGGACAAGCGGGCCATCGTGCAGGCCCTCGCGCTGCGCAACATGGATGCCTACCTGCAGAGCCTCTCCGACCGCTTCGCGGCCGAGACCTTCGCGCACTGGTGGGACGCGGTGGACGCGGCCATAGACGGCTACATCCACATGCACCGTAGCGTCCCGGGTTTCCGCACGCTGCACTTCGGCGACGTCGTCGACCTGCACCTGCTCGACTCCGACCGGGACAACAACGCGGTGATCGCGGAGCGCCTGGCCGAGCTGCTCACCGACCAGTTCCAGCTGGTCGACCGGGCGCGGGTGCGGTTCGCGCTGCAGATCTCGGTGGAGGCCGCCGACGCGCTGATCAAGCTGGCGTTCCGGCGCGACCCGGCCGGTGACGAGGCGGTGCTCACCGAGGTGAAAGCGCTGATCCGGGAGTACCTGCACCGGCACGTCCAGGCCTGAGCCGGTCGACGCCGGGTCAGCCCAGGAAGGCATGGCCTTCGCCCCGGTACGTCGGGGCCGGCGTCGCTGTGTCACCGTCGATCAGCTGTAGCTGGTTGACGTGCTCGCACAGCTCGCCGGCCTTGGCGTGCCGGAACCACACCCGGTCGCCCGGGCGCAGCCGCTCGGCGGCCGCGCCCAGCAGCGGCGTCTGCACCTCACCCGGTCCCTCGTCGGACTTGAACGCCAGCCCGGCCGGCAGGTACGGCATCGGCAGCCGGGACGCCTCGGCCGGTCCGGAGGCGACCCAGCCACCGCCCAGCACTGTCGCCATCCGGGGTGCCGGGATGCGGACCACGGAGAGCGCGAAGAACGCCGCGGGGGTGGACTGCCAGCTGCGGTACGCGTCGAAGAGGGTGGGGCCGTACAGGCCGGAGCCGGCGGTGACCTCGGTGACGGACGGGTCCGCGCTGGTGACGGCGACGCTGCCGGTTCCGCCGCCGTTGACGTACTCCAGATCCGCGTGCTCGCGGACCGCCCGGACGGCAGCGGCCCGGCGGTCCAGCAGCTCCGGAAGGGCGCGGCTCTGCATCAGCCGGATGGCGCGGGCACGCAGCGCCCGGCCGGGCGGAGCGTCGCCGACCCCGGCGATGTGCGCCTCGTAGGACATCATCCCGACCAGCCGGAACCCCTGCCGCTCGGCGATCGTGCGGGCCAGCTCGCCGGCCTGGCGGGCGGAGTGCACCGGCGAGCGGCGGACCCCGATGTGCACCGAACCACCCGGTTTCCAGGAGGCGTCCAGATCCATGCAGAGCCGGATCTCCGGGCGATCCCCGGGCGGGGCGACCCGGTCGATCAGGTCGAGCTGGGACGGGTGGTCGACCATCACCGAGATCGCGCCGGCCAGCTTCGCGTCGCCGGTCAGCTCGCGCAGCGCGGCCCGGTCCGCTGTCGGGTACGCCACCAGCACGTCGTCCGTCACGCCCGAGGAGACCAGCCAGATCGCCTCGGGCAGGGTGTACGCCATGACGCCGCGCCACCCCGGCCGGGCCAGTACCCGTTCGAGCAGGGCTCGGCAGCGAACCGACTTGCTCGCCACCCGGATCGGCTTGCCCGCCGCGCGAGCCGTCAAACGGTCGGCGTTGTCGTCGAAAGCGGCCAGATCGACCACTGCCAGCGGGGTCTCCAGGTGGCGGGTGGCCGTCTCGAGCCGGTGGCGCAGAGTGTCGCGATCGATGAGCACACGCGCACGCTATCCCGACCGGGGTCAATGCGAAAGACATTCATCTCTGTGCCACCCGATGGTGCGAACCCCCGATGACCAGGGGTCGCCGGATACAGTGCTCCGAGCAGGCACCACGGGGAGGTAGGACCATCGACACGGAAAGCCGCCAGGAGACCGCGCCGGTCGAGCTCTCGGGTGCGGCCGCGCTGCGCTCCGTCCTGCGGATCCGCCCGTTCCGCCGGCTGTGGCTGGTGCTCGGCGCCGCCTCGTTCGGTGACTGGATCGGTCTGCTGGCCACCGGCCTGTTCGCCTCCGCGCAGTTCACCAACGCGGCGGCACAGGGCGCGGCGTTCGGCGGCACGATCGCCGTCCGGCTGCTGCCGGCGCTGCTGCTCGGCCCGATCGCCGGTGTCTTCGCCGACCGGTTCGACAGGCGCTACACGATGGTGATCACCGACCTGCTGCGGTTCGTCTTCTACGGCTCGATCCCGCTGGTCCCGCTGCTCGGCGGCTCGCCCGCGCTGACCGTCACCTGGGCCACCATCGCCACCTTCATCGGCGAGACGATCACCCTGATTTGGATCCCGGCCAAGGAGGCAGCGGTTCCCAACCTGCTGCACCACAAGTCCCAGATCGAGGTCTCCAACCAGCTCACCCTGGTCACGACGTACGGCATCACGCCGATCCTGGGCGCCCTCGCGCTCTCCGCGCTGACCGCCGGCGTGCAGCACTCCGGTGTCTCGCTGCCCGACTGGGCGCAGCCGGTGCAGCTCGCCCTCTACATGAACGCGCTGTCCCGGCTGGCCACGGCGCTCGTCGTCTTCTTCGGCATCAAGGAGATCGGCGGCAAGAGCGCGGAGCGTGAGCGGGACGCCGAGCAGAGCATGTTCAAGCAGTTCCTGGAGGGCTGGAAGTACATCGGCGGCACCCCGCTGGTCCGCGGCCTGGTGCTGGGCATCTTCGGCGCGTTCGCGGCCGGCGGCGTGGTGATCGGCGCGGCCCGCACCTACGCCACCTCGCTGGGCGCCGGTGAGGCCGCGTTCTACCTGCTCTTCGGCACCATCTTCCTGGGCCTGGCGGTCGGCATCGGGGTCGGCCCGATGATCGTCAAGGACCTGTCCCGGCGCCGCTGGTTCGGCATGAACATCGTGCTGGCCAGCGGCTCGGTGATGTTCCTCGGCCTGGCCTTCCACCTGTCCATGGCGCTGGTCGGCGCGCTGCTGGTGGGCGCCGGCGCGGGCATGGCGTTCCTGGCCGGCACCACACTGCTCTACGGCGAGGTCGACGACGCGGTCCGCGGCCGGGTCTTCGCCGTGGTGCAGATCGGCGTCCGGATGGTGCTGCTGCTCGCCATCACCCTGGCCGGCCTGCTGGTCGGCCTCGGCAGCTCGCGGCAGGTCGACCTGGGCCCGGTCAGCTTCGCCGTCTCGTCCACCCGGGTGCTGCTGCTGGTGGCCGGCGCGATCGGGATCTGGGTGGGCATCGGCGCGTTCCGCCAGATGGACGACAAGAAGGGCGTGCCGATCCTGGCCGACCTGTTCGGGTCGGTTCGCGGGCGGCCGCTCGCCCCGGCCGAGGAGTTCACCCGGACCGGGCTGTTCGTGGTTTTCGAGGGCGGCGAGGGCGCCGGCAAGTCGACACAGGTGAACCGGCTGGCCGACGCGCTGAAGGCGGAGGGCCGGGACGTGGTGGTGACCCGGGAGCCGGGCGCCACCGACATCGGCTCCCGGATCCGCGGGCTGGTGCTGAACAAGGAGCACGGCGAGGGGCCGTCGCCGCGGGCCGAGGCGTTGCTCTACGCCGCCGACCGGGCGCATCACGTGGCCACCGTGGTCCGGCCGGCGCTGACCCGGGGCGCCGTGGTGATCAGCGACCGGTACGTGGACTCCTCGCTGGCGTACCAGGGGGCCGGTCGTACCCTGCCGGTCCAGGAGATCTCCTGGCTCTCCTCCTGGGCGACCGGCGGCCTCAAGCCGGACCTGGTGGTCCTGCTGGACGTGGATCCCGGCGTCGGTCTGGGCCGGGTCAGCGCCCGGGGCGAGGGCGCCGACCGGCTGGAGTCGGAGTCGAAGGCCTTCCACGAGCGGGTGCGCTACGCGTTCCTCGACCTGGCCGCCGCCGACCCCAAGCGGTACCTGGTGCTGGACGCGGCGCGGCCGGCCGAGGAGATCGCGGCCGCGGTGGCCGGCCGGTTGACCGACCTGCTCGGTCCGGTCCCGGCGGAGGTCGAGGAGACCGCCAGCTCCTGAACGACCGGAGCCGGACGGTGCGCGGTCACGGCTAGCCCTTGAACAGCCGGAGCGGCACCGCGGCGGCCATCGCGGCCATCCCGGCGTCGTTCGGGTGCAGGTGATCGCCGCTGTCGTAGGCGGGGTTCAGCCGCAGCGGATCGTGCGGATCCCGCATCGCCGCGTCGAAGTCGATCACCCCGTCGTACTCGCCGGAGCCGCGGATCCACCGGTTCAGCACCGACCGCTTCCGCTCGTTCTCCGCGCTGTAGAACCCGAGCGTGTCGTCTTTGAACGGCAGCACCGTAGCCCCGTATGCCCGCAGCCCGGCCCGGTGCGCCCGGGCGATCAGCTGCCGGTGCGCCCCGATCAGGTCGTCCGCCGAGACCACCTCGTCGAGCGGCGCTGAGGTCCCCGGGTGTCCGAGATCGTTCACCCCGAGCAGCACCACCAGGAACTCCGCGCCGGGCTGGGCCAGCACGTCCCGGTCGAACCGGCGCAGCGCGCTCTGCCCGAAGTACGCCGCGTAGCCCACCGCCGGACTGCCGGCCGGTGGGTTGGGGTCGTGCAGCAGCCGGTTCCCGGAGACGCCGACGTTCGCCACCCCGCGCCGGTACCGCAGCCGCGCGGCGAGCAGATCCGGCCAGCGGTGGTTGGTGTTGGGCACCGTGTTCGCGCCGTTGGTGATCGAGTCGCCGAGCGTGACGATCGCCCCGCCGGACGCGCGCACGCTGACCCCGGACAGGAACAAGTACTGCTGGATCGTGCTGGTCGGCGTCACGGTCCGGGCCGCTGTCACGTTGCCGGCGGCGATCACGTTGTCCTGGAACGCGAATGCCGCCAGCGTGGTGACCGGCGTGCGCCCCGGGAGGTAGATGCTGATCTCCACATCGGCGCCACCCGGCACGTGCAGGTCGACCGGATCGCTGACGATCGGCGCCCCGGCCGGGACGGTGACCGACGCGCGGCGACCGAAGGTGACCCGGCGGTCGGCGGCACCGCGCCGCACGTGCACCTCACCGATCCGCAGCGGGGTCTCGCCGAACTCGTTGGTCAGCCGGACCCGGAGCTGATCGCCGCCGACGCTGAGATGCACGACGTGGCGCACTGTCTGATCGGCGAGGACCAGCGGCGCGGTGGGCGGGATGGTGGTCGGGACCGCCGCCCAGCTGGCGATCTCCCGGACCGGGGCGGCCGAGGCGGGGCTCTCGGCGAGCGCGCCGGCGGCGGCCGCGCCCGCGGTGAGGGCAAGGAGCTGGCGTCTGGTGGACATAGCACGCTCCGAAAGTTTCGGGAATATCCGGGACAGATCTTCGTAACGTAGAGCTGCCCATCTATGGCGTCAAGAGCGGAATATCGGCTACAGCGCCATGCGAACGCTCGGACGATCATCGATGGACACTGTTGACGGGAGCGGACATGGTGCATAACGTTTCGGCATGTCACCGTAACTTTCGGAGGCACTACAAATGAGATTTGGACGCATCGCCGCGTTCCTCGCGGTCGGCCTGGCCGTGGCCGGTTCCACGCCGGCCAGCGCACACCCGGGCTCCGCTTCGCCCCTGGCCGGCGCACAGCCGGGCTCGGCTTCGTCCCTGGCCGGCGCGCACCCCCGGTCGGACGACGGGTCGCTGCGGGCCGCGGCGCGCGGCACCGGCGTGCGTGTCGGCACCGCCGTCGACATGGCGGCACTCGCGGCCGACGACCCCTATCGGGCCGCCGTGGCCCGCGAGTTCGACACGGTCACCCCGGAGAACGTGATGAAGTGGGAGGTCGTCGAGCCCCAGCCCGGGGTCTACGACTGGACCGCAGCCGACCAGCTTGTCGCGTTCGCCCGGGAGAACCACCAGCTGGTTCGCGGGCACACCCTGGTCTGGCACAGCCAGAACCCGTCCTGGCTGACCGAGGCGAACTACACTCCCGCCCAGCTGCGCGCGCTGCTGCGCAAGCACATCCTCGACGAGGTCGGGCACTTCAAGGGCAAGGTGTGGGCCTGGGACGTGGCCAACGAGGTCTTCAACGAGGACGGCACGCCGCGCGACACCATCTGGCTGCGGGCGCTCGGGCCGAACTACATCGCCGACGCGTTCCGCTGGGCCCACCAGGCCGACCCCAAGGCGCTACTGTTCCTCAACGACTACAACAACGAGGGCGTCAACGCGAAGAGCGATGCGTACTTCGCCCTGGTCAAGCAGTTGCGGGCGGCCGGCGTGCCGGTGCACGGCTACGGCATGCAGGGTCACCTCGCGATCCAGTACGGTTTGCCGGACACCGTCCTGACCAACGTCCAGCGTTTCGACAAGCTCGGCCTGAGGACCGCGTTCACCGAGGTCGACGTGCGGATGCTGCTCCCCGCCGACGCCGCCAAGGTGCAGGCGCAGACCGAGGGGTTCAACCTGCTGCTGCGCGCCTGCCTGCTGGTGCGGCACTGTGTGTCGTACACGGTGTGGGGCTTCACCGATAAGTACTCATGGGTGCCGGGCGTCTTCGACGGACAGGGCTCGGCCACCCCGATGGACGAGAACCTCCAGCCCAAGCCCGCCTACGAGGGCCTACGCGAGACGTTCCTGCTCGCCGGCTGACGGACCGAGACCAGGCTGCGCCGGCACCGTCCGCCGGCGCAGCCTCTCGTCCCCTGCCTCCCGCGCTGCCGTTGCCTTGCGCGCCGCCTTTCCCTCGCTCCGCTAGCCGCTCCGGGCCGTCCTGCCCCCGGGGCGCTCTTACTTCCGCGCCGCTCAGCGTTCCGCGTCGCTTCTCAGGCCAAGATCAACTTCAAGACCTTCATTGCCACGGCCCGCGCTGATAACTGATCGCCGCTCCCGCGGGGACCCTTCCGGGCCGGGCAGGACGCTGGCGCGTCCAGAACGCCCGACCCGAAAGGGCGACGTCCGCGGGTGGTTGCGACGTGCCGAACCCAAACCCACCGCGACCGGTCTCGGTCAGCCTTTCCAGAGGTTCAGCATCATGGCTTCGACGGCGATCTCGGGTTTGACGTTCTGGTTGATGGACTCGCGGCAGGCCAGGACCGCCTCCAAGCGCCGAAGGGTGCTCTCCGGGGTCCATTTGCGCGCCGCGGCCCCGGACTGCGCGGCGACGTCGCCGTGCACCACGGCGACCGGTGCGCGCAGCGCCGTGATCAGCACGTCCCGGTAGAAGCCGGCCAGGTCGACCAGTGCCCGGTCCAGCGCGTCCCGCTGCGCCCTGGTGGCCCGCGACTTCTGCCTTTTCTCCAGGTCCTTGAGTTGCCCGGCGGAACCGCGCATCGCCCCGGCCGCGCCGCGCCCGGTGCCGCCCGCGCCGAGCGCCTGCTCCAGCGCCGAACGCTCAGCAGCGTCCGGTTCCGCCACGCTCGCCGCGGCCTCGGCCTTGGCCGCCGCGACAAGCGTCGCCGCCACGTCGAAACAGGCACCGACCCCGGTCAGCCGTTTCGGCACGGCCAGCACGGCTTCCCGGCGGGACCGGGCCTCCGCGTCGGCGGCCAGCAACCGCGCCCGGGTGATGTCACCCTGCGCCGCGGCCGCCGCCCAGGCAGCCGTGTCGGAGGCCATGCCGTCCCGGGCGACCAGCGCCGCCGCCACCGCGTCGGCCGGCGGCTGACGCAGCGCCACCACCCGGCACCGGGAACGGATCGTCACCGAGATGTCATCCGGATGGGTGGACGGCGTGCTGAGCAGGAACACCGTCCGCGGCGGCGGCTCCTCGATCGCCTTGAGCAGCGCGTTGCCGGCCGCCTCGGTGAGCCGGTCGGCGTCCTCGATAACCACCACCTGCCAGCGGCCGCCGGACGGCGCGGTGGCCGCCCGCAACACCAGCGCCCGCATCTCGCCGACCCCGATGGAGAGGCCCTCCGGCACGACGAACCGCACGTCAGCATGCGTTTTCCCGAGCACCGTGTGGCAGCCGTGGCACTCCCCGCAGCCGCTCCCGTCCCGCTCACACTGCAACGCCGCGGCAAACGCCCGCGCCGCCAGCGACCGCCCCGACCCGGGCGGCCCGGTGAAAATCCAGGCGTGCGTCATCGCCCCACTGGCCACCGGCTCCCCGGCGGCCACGCGTGCCGCAGCCCCAGCCGCCCGCCGAAGCGTCTCGACCGGCTCGTCCTGGCCCACCAGGTCAGCGAAGACATCCCGCACACTCACCCGACGATGGTATTGCCACCCTCCGACAATCCCCGTCCCGCCTCGGTTCGCGGACACGGCCCCTTGCCGCCGCGACTTGCTGTCCATCCGCCCGCCCCGCCCGCCCTTGCCGCCACATCATCGCGCCCGGCTCATCGCGTGAACCGGCTTTGGCCGTATCGTCGCCCTGACGCAGCGTAATGATCCACAGGATTCTCGGTGACTGTCAGTCCCCCGCGGAAGTTATCCACAGAGGACGCCGCGCCCCGGAAAACACCGGTAGATTCTCCTAGCGGAACGCGACGGCAAGCTGACGCGTGGTGAGGAGCCGGTGCATGGCCCGGGAGATCGACGAGGCATGGATCGATGAGGCGATCGATCGGTACAAGCGCGTCGAGGGCCTGCGCGCCGATTTCGACCGGGCCGTGGCGGCGCATCAGGTGTCGGTGCATTCGCCCGATCAGTCCATCGAGATCGTGGTGACCGCCGCGGGGGACATCGTGGACGTCCGGGTGCACGGCGGCCTGCGCCAGCGTGACCAGGCCGAGTTCTCCCGGCAGCTGCGCGCCGTCGTCACCAGTGCCACCGAGGCGGCCCGCTGGGCGCGGGAGAAGCTGCACGCCGAGGTTTTCGGATCGCTCCACCCCCTGGAAGGCCGCTGACATGGATCAACTCGCCGACCACATCGACCGGGCCGCCGAGACGCTGGCCACGATGGACCGACGGGTTCCCGGCCTGCTGCCAGCCGCTGCCGCGTTCGGCGCCGACGACGCCGGTCGCCCGGGCCGGGTCGGGCAGCGCCTGCACCAGGAGTTGGGTGCCGTCCTGCGGGCGCGGGCCGATGAGGCCGCCGGGCTGGCCCGGCGACTGTCCGATCTGTCCGATGCGGTGCGGTCCAGTGCCCGGGACTATGCCGAGACCGACACGGCGGTCCAGCACCGCTTCCTGCGAGGGCTCTGATGGCCGGGACACCGGCGGTGGAGGCCCCGCGAGACCGGCTCGATCCGCTGCTGGCAGCCGCCGAGCCGTTGCTGAGCCGGGTCGACGAGGTGCTCGCCGCGGTGGGCGCACCGGCCGGTCACGACGTCTGGCCGGAGCTGCGCCGCGTCCGGCTGCTGCCCGGCGACGCGGTGCGCGCGGTCGCCGCCCTGCATCCGGCGGCGATCGCCGAGCCGGTGGCCGAACTGCGCGCCCAGGCTCGCGCGTGTGCCGCGACCGCTGACGCGTTGCCGCTGGTCACTGACTGGTCCGGCAGTGCGGCCGAGGCCTACGAAACGGCTCGCCGCCGCACCGCCGAGCAGCTCAACGCCGGTCCGGACAGCCTGTCCCGCCGGATGACCGCCACCGCCGACCTGGCCGACGCCCTCACCGACTGGATGACCCGGACACGCCGCGACCTGGCCGTCACCCTGGCCGACGTCCTCATCTCCGCCCCGGCTCTCACCCTCACCGCCGGCCCCGCCACCGGGGGCCCGCTCGATGGCCTGATGGACGCCCAGTTCCTCGGATCGCTCAGCGGCCCCCTCGCGGGCTCACCAAGCGGCCTCCTCGCCGACACGCCGGGCGGCCCCTTCACCGGCTCGCCGGGCGACCCCTTCACCGGTTCGCCGGGCGGCCCACTCGCCGGCTCGCGGGGCGGCCCACTCACCGGCAGACCGAGCGGCTCACTCGTCGGCTCGCCGGGCGGCCTGTTCGCCGGCACGCCGAGCGGTCCGTCCGCCGGTCCGGCTTCCCGCACCGGTCTCCCCAGCCCCGAGGAGGCCCGGGCCGCCGCCGACATCGCCGCCGTGCTGCTCGCCGCGGTCGCCAACAGCTACGACCGCGCCGAGGACCTCCTCGACGCCGCCGTCGACCTCAAGACCGCGCAGCCGGTTTGACTGAGCAGTCCACGGCGGTGTGGGTCGCAGTCCCTGCTGTCGGCCATATTCGCCGACGGTGCGACCGGGCCGAATACCCGCCGATCGCCTTGAGATCTACGCCGCAGGTCTGACGGCGCGACTACAGAGGACGTTCGCTCATGTGGCGGGCCGCGCTACAATGCGGCCCGCAACGCTCAGTCCGGAATGGTCACGCCGGGTCCGGGCTGGCCACGCCGGGTCCGGGCTGGCCACGTCGAGCCCGGGCTGGCCACGTCGAGCCCGGACTGGCTACCGACGCGACCGAGGGGCAGCCACGCGGACCGTAGCTGTCTCCCTCGGCGCCGGAGTGGGACGTCACTGGGATGGCAGCCGGAGGCGTCTCAACTGGCTCATCGATCTCTCGGACTACACAGAGTGATTCTGTGCAACTACCCTTGGTAGCTGATCGGCGGAATCGCTACTGCGGACGCCGGCGCCGGGAACCCAGCAGGAACGCGAACGCGCCGCCGACCAGCAACCCGGCTCCGGTGATGACCACCGGGGCCAGTTGGGGACCGGTGACCGGCAGTGTCGTCGCGGCCGGTCCGCGGCCCGTCTCGGCCTCCCGCCGACCCGTCTCGACCTCCCGCCGGCCCGGCTCCGGGGCGACCGCCGCCGCCTCCAGCACCCCGATGCCGAGGTCCGCGACGAGCGCGGGCGATCCGTACCCGGTCTCGCCCCGGCCCTTCCCGGCGGCGCGCAGCACCGACACCTTGACCGCGGTAGCGCGGGCCGCCAGCGCGTGGCCCTTGGAGGCCTGCCGGACGTCACCGAGCGCCACCCGAACGATGGCCTTCCCGGCCGGCGCACTCTCCTGCCGCGCCTCGCCGTCCCCGGACGACGGGACCGGCAAGCCGGGAATCGACGGCACCGGCGAGCTCTTCGACGGCAGCACCGGCGACGGCGACGACTCGGTCACCGGGCCCAGGTCGCCCACCGCCACGTCGATCCGGTCGGTGGAGGTCTCCAAACGCGTACCGGAAACTCCGGGTCCGGACACCTCGACCACCGCGGGTTGGAAGCGGACCTCGCCGCCCTCGCTCGCGGACATGCTGACCCGCAGGGTCGGCGCCCGCAGGATCCGGATGCGGACCTCGCCGCCGGCGATCTCGATCCGGCCGGCGGTCATCGTCGCCGAGGCGACCGATCGCCCGCGGCCGGCCTTGCCGTCCAGGCTGGTGCTGCTCACGGCCGAGGACTTCGACGGTACGCGGATCAGCTCCCCGCCGAACCGCACCTGGTCGAGCTGAACCGACGACCGGGAGATCGTCCCGTCGCCGGACCCGCACCCGAACGCCGGCTGCCATCGGGCGTGCGCGGTCATCGCGCCGCCGCCGACCCGAATGGGTCCGAACCGCTTCGGCCCGGTGTGCTGCTCAACCGGATCGGGGTGTGACGGCGGCGCCTGCCGAAGCACCTGCTCGGCAGCGGGCGCCCCGGCGACGCGTCCGTTGAGGATCATTCCCGCGGCAGCCGACTTCACCGGCGCGTCCGCGATCATGACGCTCCGCGCATCGCCCAACCCGACGCCGGCGATCACGGATTTCGCGTCGCCGCCCGCCCGAGCGCCGCCCGCCCGAGCACCGCTCAAGCCAGCCCGATCGCCGCGCATGGCGGCCGGGACGACGTTGCCTGCCCGAGCGCCGCGAAATGCCGCCGGAGCCGATTCGTCCCCGTCGCTCGTCGAATCCGAGTCTGAATCCGAGTCCGAATCCGAATCCGAGCCGGAGTAGTCGTCCGCATCCGTGCCGGAGCCGGAATCCGAGCTCGCGTCGGAGCCCGACCCGGGGTCCAACTCCTCCAACACTTCCCCCGCACTGTCCGCCGGCGAGGGCGTCACCGAAGGCCGCTCCCGGCTGTCCCGCCGCCGCAGCCCCGCACCATGCTCCCGCTGGACCGCCGCCCCTTCCGGAAGTTCCCATCGCTCCACCCGGAGCACCTCCGACTCCGCCTGAGCCGCATACCGCTGCGCCCGGGCGCAGGCTTCCACAGCGGCGAACGCCGGAAGCGGGATGCTCAACGTGCCGGCGAACCCGAGCGCGGCGACACTGGCGGCCAACGACCTGGCGGGTGTCATGACGATTCCTTTCGACGCGAGCCGCCGGGGGCGGCGTCTACGGGACTGGCCAACGAAGGTCGATTGGGCCGGTTGCGCGGCATCTATGCGACAACCCTCGCGGGTAGTTCAAAACCGGCATTTGGTACGGCAACCCGAGGGTCGTAGGGTTGTCGGCATGGGCATGCTGTGCGCGGTCAGCTTCAACCGGTACGGCCGCCTCTACTACCTCGATCCGGGTGAGTTCTCACCGTCGGTCGGCGACCGCGTGCTGGTGCCGACCGACGACGGTCCGGAGGTGGCGGAGTGCGTCTGGGCACCGCAATGGGTCACCGAGGACACCGACGGGTTCCCCAAGATCATGGGGATCGCCGCCGATGACGACCTGCGCCGCGACGAGCTGCTGCGCAAGCGCAAGGCCGAGGCCAAGGTCGCCGCCAAAAAGCTGATCAAGGCGCACGAGCTGCCGATGAAGGTGGTGGCTGTCGATCATGTGCTGGACCAGGGCGGTGCCGGTGGCCCGCGGACGACTATCTACTTCACCGCGCCGCACCGGGTCGACTTCCGCTCACTGGTCCGCGATCTCGGCGCCACCCTGCACTGCCGGGTCGAGCTGCGCCAGCTCTCCGCCCGCGACTCGGCCCGCGTCCAGGGCGGCATCGGCTCGTGCGGACGCGACCTGTGCTGCGCCACCTTCCTGACCGATTTCGAGCCGGTCACCATCCGGATGGCGAAAGATCAGGACCTGCCGCTCAACCCGCTGCGGATCTCCGGCGCCTGCGGTCGCCTGATGTGCTGCCTCAAATACGAGCACCCGCTATATCAGACATTCCAGGCATCCGCCCCCACGATCGGCAGCCGGGTCACGACCCCCGAGGGCGACGGCCGGGTGGTCGCGCACAGCGTTCCGAAAGATGCGGTGGTGGTGCGCCTCGACGCCGACGGCTCCCGTTGCTCGTGCTCCCGAGCCTCGGTCTGCGCCCCACGCCAGGCTCACGACGCGCATTACAACCCATAAAACCCGATTTTCCGTACGCACTCCGCACGCTCCCGCCCCGCACGGCTCAAGCGCGTGGTGTCCCCGGCCCGGCCACCGGGATGGCCGGCTCGATCCGGTGCACCACGATCGGTTCCGCCGGTTTCAACCAGGGCGCGTGCGCCTCCCCGCCCGGATCCGCCGTCCACCTCCGGCACACCCGGTCAACCCCGAGCGGATGGATGGTGAGCGTCCCCTCCTGGTCGATGTGCATCCGCAGGAAGCTCTTGGCGTCCTCGATGCCCTGCCCCGCGTACAGCTCGTTCAGATTCACGTTGAACGAGCTGGCCACCAGCAGGTACAGCGCGAGCAACTGGGTCGCCACCACCGCGATCAACGGGCCGTAGAGCACCGCCGCCACCACGAACGGCCCCGGCCACGTCCAGTCCTGGAACGGCAGCCGCAGCCACACCCAGGTGCCCCCGGCCGCCAGCGCGATCTGTGCCAGCCCGTGGCTCACCCCGAGGATCCAGTGCCGCGCGTGTTTCGCCTTGGCCGCGCCCGGCGGTTTCGCGAACAGCACCGTCCCGATCATGATCAGCG
This sequence comes from Actinoplanes oblitus, assembly GCF_030252345.1. Classification (NCBI taxonomy): domain Bacteria; kingdom Bacillati; phylum Actinomycetota; class Actinomycetes; order Micromonosporales; family Micromonosporaceae; genus Actinoplanes; species Actinoplanes oblitus. The sequence goes on from NZ_CP126980.1 coordinate 327,897, forward strand.
TCAGCATCAGCAGCAGCGGGATGCTGAACAGCCGCTGGATGCTGCCGCCCTGCCGGGCCGCGCCGGCCATCGGCAGCATGGTCAGCGTGTGGACGATGCCCAGCATGGTGGCGAACCCGGCGTTGCGCCGCGGCACCCGGTGGAACACGCCCCAGCCGAGCTTGCGGGACACCGCGGGCTCCGGGAAGCGGGCCACCAACTCGTAGTCCCGGCTGCGGGAGCGGCTGCGGGTCAGCGTGTCCCTGGGCGGCACCACCAGCGTTTTCGGCAGCTTGTGGGTGCCCAGCAGGTAGGCGCCGCCGCCACCACAGGTGATCAGCTCCCGATCCTCGCCCGAGTACCGCGCGTAGTGGTGCAGGTCGCCGGAGACCAGCACCCGCACGTGCGCCTGGGTGGGCGCCAGGATGGTGCGCAGGAAGTAGTCGACAGCGTCGTACGCCTCGGGGTTGTCCCGCGCTTTCACCCAGGTCGGCGACGGGGTCATCAGGATGATCCGGTCGTCCGGACCGACCTCCCGGGCGGCTTTCTCGAAGTAGAGCAGCTGCGGATCGTCGATGTACGCCCCGAACTGCTCGTCCACCGCGAACAGCCACCAGTTGTTGGGCAGTTTCACGGCGAAGTACGACCGGCGCTGCTCGGTGCGCCACCCGCCGATGTGCCCGTCCTTGCGGCGCGCGAACAGGCGGAGGAACGCGGTGAGCCCGTCGTACCAGTCATGGTTGCCGGGCAGCGCGAACAACGTCGGCCGCGGCTCACCGGCCGGCGCCTCCGGCAGGGCCGCCCGGTAGGGGCCCTTCGTCCTGTTCTCGTAGCCGTCGCCGCTGGCCAGCGGATAGACCTGGTCGCCGCCCATCAGCAGCAGCCGGCCGCGGGGCAGGACGGTGCCGTCCACGGTCAGCGACGGCTGGGCGAGCAGCCAGGCGATCGAATACGTGGCGTCGAAGCCGTCGCCGAGATCCGCCACGTAATCCAGCCAGATCTCGCCGTCGGCGGTGGCCGAGTGATCGAAGAAGTCGGCGTCCAGCGCGTTCTGCAGCTCGCGCTTGTCCATGTACGCCCCGAAGAGCATCGCCAGCAGCGCGCGCAGCCCGGTGCTGAGCAGCAGCAGCGGCGCGAGCCAGCCGATCGGTTTCTGCGGCGTGAACCCGAGCTGCTGCGGATCCAGGCTGGCCGGCCGGGCCGGCATGGTGTGCTCGGCCTCCGCGGGGGGTGAGGCCGAGGGAACGACAGGCATCGACTGATCGTCTGTCACAAAAGGCACAGTAGTCCCGGAGTACGACATCGGCAGTCCGCCGTAGTCCGGGCCCACCCGCGAATCGATCTGACCGTGTCGTACACTTGGGAACTGTTGCCGCCTTAGCTCAGTCGGCTAGAGCGACGCACTCGTAATGCGTAGGTCGACGGTTCGATTCCGTCAGGCGGCTCCACGTGAGGCCCCAGGTCAGATGGCCTGGGGCTTCAGTCTTTCTAAGATCCAAATCCCGCTACGCTCCGTAGTGGGGCAATCTGGGGGCAGCGCCCCGAGGCGCCTCGAGTTCCGGCCCTTCGGCTCTCCGTGGTCCCCTCCGAACAGGGGGAGGCGGTCAGCCTGCGGCCGCGTCGCTCTGGCGCCGCTTGAGAAGAGCATCCATGGCCGCCAAGGTCTGGCACTCGCTCCGATGGCTGGTGACGCTATCGCGAGTTACGTGGTCGCCCGCAGCTGCTCAAGCTCGCCCAGAATCAACGCCCGGGCCTGGTCCCCATACCGGGCCTGACCGGCGTGAAGAGCAAAGGTGCGTGCGTACAGCGCGATCTCGCGCGGCTGGGTGATCGACAGCTCAGCCGAGACCGCTTCCACGTGCACCAGGCGGTCGTCAAACATGATGAACTGGTTGGACGGCGCCAGATACGGCGCCTCCGCGGGCAAGATGCCCAGGCGCACGCGCGCCATCGACATGACCGACAGCAGCCGATCCAGCTGACCGATCATCACATCGCGACTTCCCACCTGGGTACGGAGCGCCTGCTGAGCCATCACGAAGTGGAACGCGTGCCCGCGCCGGTAGAGGATTTGCTGCCGTTCCATCCGTGCCGATACGCCAGCCTCGATGTCGTCCGGGATCTCGTAGAACTGGACGACCCGGGTGAGTACCGCGGTGGCGTACTCGGCGGTGTGGAGAAGGCCGGGCACCAGGATCGGCTCGAACCACCGCATCAGCTGGGTGTCGGACTCCAGCGACTGGGACTTTTCCTGGCGGGCGCGTGTGCCGGTGCGGAGACGACGGCGCCATTCGACGTACATGGCCTCGATGCCGCGGACTGCGGCGATCAGATTCTCGGCCTGATCGTCGGCCCTGCAGAGCCGACACCAGACTTGGATGTCGTCCTCAGACGGCGACTGCTTGCCATACTCGATTTTCGAAACCTTGGAGCTGTGCCAGCCGGCAAGGTCGGCGAGACCCCTGCCGGTCAGCCCAGCATCACGTCGGAGGTCGCGGAGACGCTGGCCGAACGCCTCGCGCGCCTGATGGACCGTGCTTGTTGCCAAAGAACACCGCTCAGCGCACGTAGTCAGCGTGCGGGATGGCCAGCTTCCAGAGCGTCTCGCGTACCCGCACACACCGGTCAACGATCAACGGATCCACAGTCTCAGCCCCGCCCGAGAAGGTGCCGTCCGGGGTGAAGACGGTGAACACGACCCGCTCATTATCGATGAGCCAGAAGTCGTCAGCCGTGACGTCGATGCCGTCCAGGAGGTGCCGCGGGAGCCAGCGGATGTCCTCGCCGGCCGCGATGTTCAGCGGCGCCACAGTGAGTCCCCAGCGGGTGTAGTCCACGTGTGGCACGGAGACGATACGGATCCGCTCTACGCGCCGACCGCTTCGCGTTGTCTCCCGGACGAGGTCCAGCCACGGCCGGTGCCAGTCAAAGTCGTCGGCGTCACCGTGGAGGAACTTCTGGAACGGTTCAGACTCGCTCGGTGTGTGGTAGGCGTCCTCCACCTCCAGGTGAAAGGCGCTGCGCTCAAACGTCCGGAAGACGTCGTCGAACGCCGGCCCTTGCAGCAACCGCACCTCATCCGCCCTTCCGCCGCAGCCCAACCTCGACGCACGACTCATGATCTGGAACGTTGAGGTGCGTCAGGATCTCATCCTCCAGATCCGCTCCGGAGATGTTGAAAGTGGCACTCTCTCCGCTGTCTCCCCGCCAGGTTCGGCCAGTCGGTTCCAGCCGCTCCGCGAGCACCGTGTCAGGACGAAGGTGCTGGAGCAGCGACTCCGGAATCTCGACGGTCGTCGCCGGCTCTCCGGGCACCTTCCAACCCTGAACTACGCAGGTCCCGCGATCGGTCTCGTACAGCGTTGGTGACCCGCCACCCTGTGTTTCTTTGCCGAGGAACGTTAGTCGCATTTCCGATCCTTCCGGTCGAAAGTTGCTTGAGTTTGCTCGACTTCATCGAAGGTTCGTCGCGGATAGCGGCCATGTCAAGCCGTGAAATGACAAGCAAACTTGAGCAAACTCCTTGGCCCTCTAGCTCGGCCCTTCATAACGTCGTCCTCGGCGCGGCAGGTCGAACAACCGGCGTCGCTTGGAAACCATGGATGACGCGGTGAAGGCGGTGGGCATGCGCGGCACAATGATCGAGCACGGTCGGTGCCGGCGGTGGAGACGCTGCCGACCGTGGATCGTCGGCTGCCGGTGCGGGGTTGATGCCTACCCGTGCCCGGCCAACCGGCGCACCCAGCCCGCTGCGCCCCTCCGGAGCCCGCGGTGACTACGCGGACGAGCGAGACGTCGGGGGTGCACAACCCAAGACCGCGCGGTCCGCTCGGGACCCGTCAGCAGGCGATACCGCCGCAGCGGTTCTATGAGCCCCGAACCGCTGTCTGCGTGTGCGGCAGGGCGATCCGGACCAGCTGCTGGGGCTGGATTCATGTCCAAAACGCCTGGATTCGCTTTCACGAGTGCACCAACGCTGAGCCGAAGTGGGCAGCTCGGTGACCGCACCGGACTAGCAGAGCTTGTCGTGGCGCAACCGGCGGGTGATGGCCAAGGCACGACGCGGCGAGTGTCCGAGGCCCTCCTCACCCTCACCGGGATGATCGGCGACCAGGTATGCGACAAGGGCCCTCCGGCAACGACTCCCGCGAGGGGACGGAACGGTGCACCCCAACGGCAACCGGACGGGAACCGGCGGACAACGTCGGGGCGGTGAGATGACGCGGTGACATGCTTGAGCAGCGGACCGGAGCGTTCCACGGCATCAGCAACCGCGGGTGCGCCTCGATCGCTGGTCTGGAAGGTTTGGTGCGTGGTGGCGGCGGTCCTGGCCGTCGGCCACTTCATCGTCCCGGCATCGCACCCGGTCGCGCAGTCGGTGCTCTACTGCCTGGTGAGCGGTGGCACGGCGGTCGCGATGGCGGTCGGCATCCGGCTGCACCGACCGACGGCCGCGGCCGTCTGGTGGCTGTTCGCCGGCGGTCAGGTGATCTACCTCAGCGGCGATGTCGCCTACTTCGCGGCCACCGCCGGGGGAGACACCGGCTATCCCTTGCTCGCCAACGGTTTGTACCTCTCGCAGTATGTGCTGGTCGCGGCCGCGCTGGTGTTGCTGGGCCGGCGGCGCTCACCGCAGCGCAACACCGCCGCGTTGGTGGACACCGCGATCCTCGCGGTGGGTGCGGCGGTGCTCTGGTGGGTGTTCCTCATCCACCCCAGCGTCGCCACGCCGGGCATCTCGGCGATGGACCGGGTAGGGGCCACCATCTATCCGATCATGGATTTGTGCGTGCTCACCGTGGCCATCCGGCTGCTGCTCGGCGGCGGCGCGCGCCAACGGTCGTACCAGCTGTTGCTGGCGTTCCTTGGCCTGACGCTGCTCTCCGACACCGCGTACGGCCTGCTGTCGCTGTACGGGATGTACGCGAACGGTGGCTGGTCGGACGCGATCTACCTGGCCAGTTACCTCGTGCTCGGTGCTGCCGCGTTGCACCCGTCGATGCGTCAGGTCGCCGATCCGGTCGAGGGACGCTCGGGAGCGACGCTGTACCGCTTGCTCCTGCTCGCCATCGCCACCTCGGTGGCTCCCGCGGTGCTGGTCGTGCAGAATCTGCGCCACGTCGAGAGTTCGGACCTCGTCGTGGTGACCGCCTCGGCGGTGCTGTTCCTGCTGGTGCTCATGCGCATGGCCGGTCTCATCTCGGCGCAGCGCCGGATTGCCATGACGGACGGCCTCACCGGCGTCCACACCCGCCGCTTTCTCTCCGAGGCGCTGCGTGCCGAGGGCGAGCGGGCGGCCCGGCACGGCACCTCGCTCGCCATGCTGCTGCTGGACGTGGACCACTTCAAGCACATCAATGACACGTACGGTCATCCGGCGGGTGACCAGGTCCTCACGGAGGTGGCGCACCGGCTGCGGGACGCCTGTGGAAGCAACGACGTCGTCGCCCGGTTCGGCGGCGAGGAGTTCGCCGTGCTGATGGCATCGGATCCCGACGGGCCGGCCGCGCTGGCGGAGCGCCTGCGGGAGCTGATCGCCGGGACGCCGGTGCTCGTCGACGGCCGTACGGAAGTCGCGGTGACTGTCTCGATCGGCGCCGCCGAACTGCCCGGCGAGGCCTCCACCGACGATCTTCTCAACGCGGCCGACGCCGCGCTGTACGCGGCGAAACGCGGCGGGCGTAACCGGGTGGTGATGAGTGGCTCCGAGCCGGCGGCCGCTACTCCGGCCGGCGGGCCGGCCGACATCGACGAGCAGATCCGGCGCTGGACCGCGACGGTGACCGAGGCGGTACGCCGCCGCGCGCACGACCCGGACGTGCCGGCGGCCCTCGTGGCCGGCGTCTGCGCCGCATGGGTGGTCATGCGCACCGCCGGCGCCGAGCATGCGGGCCTGACCGCGGCGGAGGCCCGCGCCGAGCTGCGGCGCTGCCGAGGGGTGCAGTTTCACCCGCAGGCGGTCGACGAGTTCCTCGCGCTGGAGGCAGCCGGGCTGCTCGATGCCCCGGCACTCGTGGCGGCGTGACTGTTCCCAGCGACGCCCGGACAGCGGTGCTCGGTCGGCCACTTACGGCGGTCAACGATCCCGGATCATCGATCTGGACGCTCGCGTTTCCTGATCGGAAACGCTCTTATCGCACCGGCTTCAGTGCCGGCGACAGCACGAACGAGAGCGCCAGCAGCACGCCGACAGCGAGCAGGCCGCGAGCCACGCTCAGGTGGTCGCCGAGGAAACCGATCAGCGGCGGGCCGCCCAGGAACGCCAGGTAGCCGATCGAGGCGACCACGCCCACCCGCGGCGCGGCCTTGGCCGGCTCGTCGGCGGCCGCGCTCATCCCGATCGGGAAGCCGAGCGAGGCGCCGGCGCCCCAGAGCAGCGCCCCGATGAAGGCGATCACCGGGTGCCCGCCGAGGGCGAAGAGCAGCAGCCCGCCCAGCCCGATCACGGCGAGAACCCGGACCACCGGGACCCGTCCGTAACGGTCCAGCAGGCCGGGGCCGTACCAGCGGCCGATCGTCATGGCGGCCAGGAACACCGCGAAGGTCAGCGTGCCGATCGCCGCCGAGGTGCCGTAGTCGTCGATCATCGCCACGCTGATCCAGTCCACCCCGGCGCCCTCGGTGAACGCGAAGGCCAGCACGAACACGCCGATGATCAGGGTGCGCGGCTCCCGCCAGAACGTGAAGATCCCGGAGGGCGCGGGCTTCTCCTCGGCCGGTGCCGTGTCGTCCGGCCCGAACTTGCCGGCCGTCGCCGCGACGATCAGCACCGACGTCACGACCACCAGCACCAGGTGCCAGGTGACCGAGATGCCGAGGGCGACGGCACCGGCCCCGAGGACCGCCCCGGCGACAGTGCCGACGCTGTACCCGGCGTGGAACCGCGGCATGATCGCCCGGCCCAGGCGACGCTCCACCACCGCCCCCTGCACGTTCATCGCCACGTCCCAGGCGCCGGTGGCGAAGCCGTACACGTAAAGTCCGGCGACCACCGCGAGCACGCCGGACCGGTAACCGATGGCGACCACCGTGAGCGCCAGCCCGAAGGTCAGGGCCATCGCGATGACCGTGCGCCGGGACCCGAACCGTTCCACGATGTGCCCGGCCAGCGGCAGCGCCGTGATCGAGCCGATCGCGGCGGCCAGCAGCACCAGTCCGAGCTGCGACGGGCTCAGCCCCAGCTGGTCGCGGATCTGCGGGATCCGCGACGCGAAGGTGGCGATCGCGACGCCCAGGAAGACGAAGGCGAGATAGACCGCGCGGGTGGCCGCGCGCAGCTGGGTGTCGGTGCCGGTGATCACCGGCTGGACGCTACCCGCCCGGGTCGGGGCCGTGGGTGCACGCCCACGGCCCTGCCCGGCACTCCTGGAGACGGAGCGTCAGGAACGCAACTGCCAGGGCGTCCACTGCACCGGAGCGGCGAACCCGCCACGCCGGGCATCCCGGGCGCCGGCCGCGGAGAGCGGCCCCTCCTGGTCGGCGCACACTCCGGCGCCGATGAGCCTGGCCTCGTAGAACGACCCGCTCAACCCGCGGCGGACCCGCTCCCAGAGACCACCCTCGACCAGCGCGTCGGCGTGCCGGTAGAGCTGCTCGATGAGCAGTTTGGGGTCCTCGTCGCAGGTGCCGCACAGGCAGGCCGGCAGCGTCCGTGTCCACCATCGGCCGAGCCGCAGGTGCAGGCTCGGCTCGGCGAACTGGATCGCCAGCGGCGCCGCGGTCGGGATGCGGGGGATGAGCCGGACGGTCCGCGCGAGCGCCTCGTCGAGCCCGAGCGGTTCCTTGGTCTCCCGGCGCTCCACCTGATAGCGCTCGGTGAGCTCGTCCAGCAGGGTGTCGGCCGCCTCGTGCAGCAGGGTGAAGCGGTCCGAATCGGTGGCGTGCTGGTTGCCGTCCACCAGTGCAGTATGCCGCGCTCGGCCCGCGACACCTAGGTGCTCCGGTGGGAACGGATTCATGCCCGGCCGAACTCCTCGGCCTTGACACCGGCGAGGAAGGCTTCCCAGACCTCCCTGCTGAAGGCCAGTGGGGCCGCGTCGAGGTCCTTCGAATCGCGGATCAGGAACAGCTCACCGACCCGCGCGACCTCGACACACGCGCCGCTGGCGCAGCGTCTGCTGCGCCGCCACGGCGTCTCCGTGGTCGTTTTGATCATGTCTGTACACCTCCGTGGTGGTTCGAATCCCACGGTATGCGACAGAGCCGATCGTCGGCGTTCGCCGACATGAGTGAAAACTAAAGGACGCCGCTTATCTCACGAATTGTGAGTTATGCGGCGCTCGTTGCTTATGAAATACGTACTTTGCGAGTATTTTGGACCGACCCGCTCCGGGTGCCGGAGCGGGTGGCCACGAGTCTTCAGAAACGGAATTCGCCCGCGTTGACGCCCTCGACGAACGCATCCCATTCGGCCTTCGTGAAGGTCAGGGCGGCGGCTTCGGGGTTCTTCGAGTCGCGGATCAGGTAGCTGTCGTCGACTTTTGCGACCTCGACGCAGGTCGACGTGCCGCAGCGGCTGCTCTTACGCCATGCGGGCGCGTTGATGTTCTCCATCTGGGGACTCTCCACAGGTTTATGCCGTGCCCGACGCTGGGCACGGCTTGCTTTTCTATATGTGCGCCCAGGCCGAGCGGTTCTGGTTGCCGTTTTCCAGGGCTTGCCGAAGGAATCGGATCGTGTCGTCTTCGTCTGCGGCTTCGTGCTGGACCCGGTCGAAGTGCGCGCGTCGTGTCGCGCCGGCTCCGTGGTCCGCGTGCGGTGCAATGCCGGGTGACCAGCCCGTCTCGATGACGACCGGAAGGTAGGTGAGGCCGGCTCGTGCCCGGGTATCCGGGAGGACGAGTCGTGCCTGTCGCCGCGCGACAGTGGGTGAGACACCCTCAGCCATGGGACCTTCATCGTTGAAGTAGTCGAACCGAGCGGTGGAGCTAGTCACTTTGCTACCTCGCTGACTGCTGCGTATCAGGCGGCACTGTGGCAACAAGACCACTGTCAGTCAGCGAGGTCGCGGATATCCTAGTACTGTCCTATCAGAACGAGACGTCCCAGGTGGGGTTTTGGTTCGAATCCCCCTTGTCACCCATTAGGAAAATGCCAGGTCGGCTGGTCAGGCGGCGGCCAGGCCGTAACCCCACGGGGTACGCCGGCCGTCCTCCATGGCGCGGCGCAGCGCCCGGCCCACCTGGTTGAAGACCCGGACGTCACTCGAGGAGTACAGCACCACAGCGGTGCCGTGATATTGCGCGTGCAGCTCCCAGCGCCGGGGCTGGCGCCAGAAGAACGCGAGGATCGGGCCGATGATCGCGAGGAAGCCGAACACATACAGTGTCGGGTTCGCCAGCAGGGTCCACGCGGCGGCGACCGCCAGAAGCGTTCCGGCGGCGAGGTGCGGGGCATAGGGCCGGGTCCGCGCCGGGGCCTGGACCAGCCCGACGTGACGCAGGTCCGCGACGGTGAAGCTCAACGACTCCGGCGAGGTGTGCCAGGTGAAGAAGGCCTCGGTGATCTCAGCATCCGACCCACGGTAGTAGGTCCGCGTACCGCGTGTGCTCATGGCGCACTCCTTCTCGCGTTACCTTGCGAGGTAGAGACGGTCGAGGCCACCATTGGCGCAAGAGACGAATCCCCGCCTCGCTCGTGCACTTGAACAGTCGCGATGGGAACGTCGCACAAGGACGAAAGCGCGGTAGAGGTGACAACGGCACCCGTTTGCCGCCGGGTGCCGTTGTTTTGTCTCTCCCTCCACTCCGCCCTTGTTGCTCTACGCTCAGTGAAGCACGCCACGTTTCCCTTCGCCACAGCGCAAACTGCCATGTTGCAGATTACGGGGAAGCGGGCGGCGGACCGGGCGTGTGGCGCCCGGCATGCGCGAGGACGGTTTCATAGCCATATCGACCGGGTAGGCCAACCGTGGAAAGCCGCAACGAACCTGTATTTCCGCAGGTAGGGGAGGGCGAACCGGATGGAGAGCCGACTAAGGATAGCGGGGCAGGCGGTGCAGCCGGTCCTGGTGATGTTCCCGCTCGGCCTGTTCGCGATGGCCGTTTTGTTTGACATTGCCGATTTGCTCGGCGGGCCTACCATCTTGGGCGCCCTGGCCTACTGGAACATCGTGGCCGGCCTGGTCGTCGGGGTGCCCGCGATGCTGGCCGGTGCGATCGAGGTGATGCTGCTGCGCCGCCCGCAGGCCCGGCGGCTGGGTGCGCTCCGCACTCTGATCAACATGGGCGTCCTGGTGGCGTTCGCGGTGATCCTGATGGTCCGGATCCGGGCGGCCGACCGGGTGGCCGGCGGCGGCCTGTTCCTGGTCGAGCTGCTCGCCCTGGGCCTGGCCGGTTTCGGTGCCTGGTTCGCCGGTGAGCTGGCCAACGGCCGGGCCCCGGCTTTCGCCCGGGCGGCGGCCGGTCCGCGTAACTACTGAAGTTTTTCCAGCTTACGGATCTGGTCGTCGATGAAGGCGAGGGTCGCCGCCTCGTCGGCGGCCTCGTCCCAGATCTTGTCGAACCGGGCGCGGTGCTTGCCGGTGGTCTCCCGGTCCTCGTTCATCTCGTCACCGAGCCCGGTCTCCCGGTAGAGAACCTCGCCCTCGCCCAGCGTGAGCAGGTCGAACATGGCGTTGTTGGTGACCGCCGCGTCCAGCGTGAACGGCACCATCCGGATGGTGATGACGTTGTCCGCGGCAAGCTGGCGGAGCTCGCGCAGCTGATCGGCGAAGACCGCCGGACCACCGATGGTGCGTCGCAACACCGACTCGTCGAGCATCACCAGGATCCGCACCTCACCGGCCGACGCCCGGCCGAGCAGGGCGTCCCGGCGCAACTGGCGGGCCGCGATCCGGCGCTGCCGCTGGTCCTCGGTGAGCTCGTCCTCGTACCGGGTCATCAGCGCCACCGCGTACTGCGGGGTCTGCAGGGGACCGGGAACGAAGTAGACCGAGTACGACCGCATCTGGGCCGCCTCGTTCTCGTACTCGATCAGCTTCCGGGTGGCGTCGGTCAGGTTCTCCCGGAACTCGGGGGTCTGGTACCACGCCTGCCGCTGGCGTTTCCGCGCGATCCGCGCATCCGCGACCAGGTTGGCGATCGTCTCCTTATCCCTGATGCGGAGGAAGGTCAGCAGCGGCCGCAGGTCGTTCGGCGAGATCGAGACGTCGCCGTTCTCGATGCGGATCACTTTGCTGAGCGACCACTCCATCTCCTCGGCGACCTGGAGTTGTGTCAGATCGGCGTGTTCTCGCGCCTCACGAATCGCGAGCCGGACACGCCGGCGCGCGACGGTGGGTGAATCGCCCTCAGGCATGGATCCTTCATCAGGTCGTGGTCCGTCCCGGCGGCGGGCGCCGCCGAGAGCCGTTCTTATTACTGTCCTATCAGAACAGCGATGGCAACCGCAGAGTAGGCATGGCCGCACTCTCAGTGTGGCGCCCGGCGATCGCGACCGCCCAGCCGGGCGCAACGCCGCGACCGCAACGCCCCGACGGTGAAGTGGCCTCACAAGGAAGCGGCACCCGGTTGCCGCCGGGTGCCGAACTGCTCCCTGCTACGCATCCGCCCGCGTAGCTCTGGAAATCCAGTCAAGCACGCCATCCGGCTGCTCGCCACCAGACAGAGTGCCATGCTGCAGGTTGCTTGGCGGCTTTTCACCGCCAAGCACCCGAACTGACCGATATTCGAATCATTCGCAGCCGGCACGATCGCGGCACCCGCCCAGGTCCGCGCTGCTTCGGCGCCACCGCTTTCCGGTACGCCGATCGGCGCCGCCAGGTGCGCGGAGCCGCCGTCCCGCCGAACGGCCGACCGCCCCTCGGTGATCAGTGAACGGGCAGCTCGGGGCCGGGATCGAGGAGGTCGGCGAGGAGGTCGCCGTGGGTGTCGGCGCGGTGCAGGGCCTCGGCGGCGGTGAACTGACGGGCCTCGGTGTCACCGGTCGCCATGGCCTCGGTTTCCGCCCAGGTCAGTGGAGTCGACGCGGTGGGTGAGGCGCCGGCGCGCAGGGAGTACGGGGTGACTGTCGTCTTGGCGGCGTTGTTCTGACTCCAGTCGATGAAAATTTTGCCGGGGCGCAGCTGTCTGGCCATCTTGGCGGTGATCGAGGCGGGGACGAGTCTGGCGAGTTCCTCGGCGACGCGTCTGGCGTAACCGGAGACCACGTCGGCGGTCTGGGTGCCGGAGATCGGGCAGCACAGCTGCATGCCCTTCTTGCCGGAGGTCTTCGGGTACGCGGTGATCCCGTCCTCGGCCAGCCGGTCGCGCATCAGCACCGCCACCGCACAGCACTCCCGCAGCCCGGCCGGCGCGCCCGGATCCAGGTCGACCACGAGCAGATCCGGGTCGGCGCCGATCCGCCACTGCGGGGTGTGCAGCTCGATCGCGGCGAGGTTGGCCAGCCAGACCAGGGTGGGCAGCTCGTCGACGACGACGTACTCGATGGTCTCCCGGCTCTTGGTGGAGCCCGGTGCCGGCAACGTCTCCAGGCGCACCCAGGACGGCGTACCGGCGGGTTTGTTCTTCTCGAAGAAGTGGGCGCCCTCGACGCCGTTGGGGTAGCGGATCCGGGTCACCGGGCGGTCGCGCAGGTGCGGCAGCAGGAGCGGGGCGATCCGGGTGTAGTAGTCGATCACCTCGCCCTTGGTGAAGCCGGCCGCCGGGAACATCGGTTTGTCCAGGTTGGACAGCTCCAGGTCGCGACCCTCCAGCCGCACCACGAAACGGTCAGGCATCGTCGGAACACTCCGCGGGTCTCTTGTCGTCACGCAACCGGAGAAAGCGCGGGAACCGGAGGCGACGGTCGGGCGTCTGGTTGCCGTAACGGATCTCGGCGACCAGCTCCGGGCGTACCCACATCGCTCCTTTGGCATCCGCGCGGGGCACCGCTCCGGAAGCGAACGGCGAATCCGGGGTGGCGAGCGGCGTCAGCCGCGCCAGCAGCTCCTTCTCGGCGACGGCGCCGATCCCACCGCCCACCCGACCGCGGAAGGCCAGGCCGTCCGGGGTCGGCACGCCGATCAGCAGGCCGCCCAGCTTGCGGGCGCCGGGTCGCCAGCCGCCGATCACGTAGTCACCGGTCCGGTCGAACTTGACCTTTATCCAGTCGGGGGAGCGCTGGCCGGGCAGGTAGACCGAGTCGGAGCGCTTGGCCAGCACGCCCTCGAGGTGGTTCTCCCGCGCGGCGGCCTCGGTGGCCGGACCGTCGCCGAACGACGGCGGCACCATCCAGCGCGGCCCGGCCAGATCCAGCTCCTCCAGGCGCTCGCGGCGGGCGAGATAGGGCAGCCCGGTGTAGTCCATGCCGTCGAGATAGAGCAGGTCGAAGATCAGATAGGTGGCCGGCAGGGTGGCGGCGAGCCGGGCCGCCCGGTTGGGGTCGCGGACGTGCATCCGCTCGGCGAGGGCGGTGAACGAGGGGCGCCCGGCCGCGTCGAAGCAGACCATCTCGCCGTCCAGCAGGGTGCCCTCGGGCAGGTGCAGCTCGGCGATCTCCGGGTAGGCGGCGGTCACCACGGCGCCGGAGCGGGCGAACAGGTCCGGCGGCCCGCCGCTGAACAGCGCGAGAACCCGGACTCCGTCCCACTTGAATTCGTAGCTCCAGTCCGCGCCCACGGGAAGCCGGCCCGCGGTCGCGAGCATCGGGGACAGCGGTGATCCCGGCACCCGATCACCATAGGCAAAAGCATTCACCTTACGCAGGCGTCCCAGTAATGACATTCTGATCAGGTGCCGTGACGGGGGTTGGGAGACGATCATGCGAGCGATCTGGAAAGGCGCGGTCTCGTTCGGTCTGGTGTCGATCGCGGTCAAGCTGTACTCGGCGACCGAGGAGAAGGACATCCGCTTCCACCAGGTCCATCGCACCGACGGGGGGCGGATCAAGTACCAGCGCACCTGCTCCGTGGACGGCGAGGCGGTGAGCTATGACGACATCGCCAAGGGATACGACATCGGCGGCGGGGAAATGGTGATCTTGACGGATGAGGACTTCGCCGATCTTCCGTTGAGCACCTCGCGCGCCATTGACGTGCTGGAATTCGTGCCGGCCGAGCAGATCGACCCGATCCTGTTCGCCAAGGCGTATTACTTGGAGCCGGAGGGGCAGGCGGCGAAACCGTACGTGCTGCTGCGGGACGCGCTGCGGGACGCCGACCGGGTGGCCATCGTGAAGATCGCCATCCGGCAGCGGGAGCAGCTGGCCACCCTGCGCGTCCGGGACGACGTGCTGGTGCTGAACACCATGCTCTGGCCGGACGAGGTGCGCGCGCCGGAGTTCGGGTTCCTGGACGACGACATCGAGACCCGGCCGGCCGAGCTCGCCATGGCCAGCTCGCTGATCGACTCGATGGCCGGGGACTTCCAGCCGGACGACTTCAGCGACAACTACCGGGCGGCGCTGCAGGAGGTCATCGACGCCAAGGTGGAGGGCCGCGAGGTGGTGCAGCCGGAGGAGGCGGAGGAGGCGGCGCCGGCCGCTGTCGACCTGATGGCGGCACTGAAGGCCTCGGTGGAGCGGGCCAAGAAGGCGCGTGGCGAGGCGGACTCGGAAAACTCCGAAAAATCGGCCAAGAAGGCCGTGAAGAAAGCCACTCCCGCGAAAAAAGCCGCGAAAAGTACGCCGGCCGCCAAGAAGGCCACCGCGCCGCGGAAATCCACCACTGCGGCGAAGGCCACCAAGAAGAGCGCGTAGTTAGGCTTCACGGGTGGCATTGACGTGGGCTGAGTCTTACCTGGGCAAGGTGCGCGCGAGCATCGGCGACACCGACACGATCTTCTTCGTCGGTGCGCGCACCGTGCTGCTCGACGAGCAGAACCGGCTGCTGCTGATCCAGCGCTCGGACAATCACCGGTGGGCCATCCCGGCCGGTGCGATGGAGCTGGGCGAGAGCATGGAGGAGTGCGCGGTCCGGGAGCTGTGGGAGGAGACCGGGCTGCGGGCCACCTCGCTGACGCCGTACGCGTTCTACACGGCGTACACCTACACCAACGACTACGGGCACACGTACCAGCAGGTGCTGATGACCTTCGTGGTGCACAGCTGGGAGGGCGAGCTGCTCCGCGAGACCGAGGAGAGCGTGGACGCCGGCTTCTTCCCGCTCGACGCGCTGCCCGGGCCGAAATCGTTCGTGATCGACGAGGCGCTCGCCGACCTCGACGAGTTCCGCAGGAGCGGCCGGCTGGTCATGAAGTAGCGAACATATGGCGTAAATCGCGGTGCGGGAGAACGCTGCCCCCGGCAGGATGGCCCCTCGTGACCGACCGCAAACGCCGGCTGAGCGTGGATCTGACCCCGTTACGCACCTCCCGGGACTTCCGGCTCGTCTTCGTCAGTGGCGCGGTGACCAGTTTCGGGTCGTTCATCAGTTACGTCACCATTCCGTACCAGGTGGCGAAGCTGACCGACGACCCGCTCATGGTGGGCCTGATCGGGGTCTGCGAGCTGGCCCCAATTCTGATCATGGCGTTCGTCGGGGGCGCGCTCGCCGACTACCTGGACCGCCGGCTGCTGGTCCGGGGCAGCGAGGCGGCGCTCGCGGTGATCTGCGGCCTGCTGCTGATCAACGCACTCTCCGCCGAGCCGCATCTGTGGGTGCTCTACGTCTGCGCGTTCCTCACCGCCGCGGTGGCCGGTCTGCAACAACCGGCAATGGGCGCGATGCTGCCCCGGCTGGTGCGATCCGAGGAACTGCCGGCCGCGATGGCCCTGCAGTCGCTCAGCCGGCAGTTCTCCCAGCTGATCGGCCCCTCGCTGGCCGGCATCCTGATCGCCACCCTGGACCTGGCCTGGGTCTACACCTTCGACCTGCTCACCTTCGCGGTCTCGCTGGTCTGCCTGACCCTGGTCAAGGCGGTGCCGCCGCCCCCGGCCGCCGACCGGCCGTCGCTGCGCAGCGTGGTCACCGGCCTGAAGTACGCCAAGTCCCGCCCCGAGCTGCTCGGCACCTATCTGGTCGACATCAACGCGATGTTCTTCGGCATGCCGTCCGCGCTCTACCCGTTCCTGGCCGACCGGCTCGGCGGCCCGCAGGTGCTCGGCCTGCTCTACGCCGCTCCGGCGGTCGGCTCGCTGGTCGCCACTGTCGGCTCCGGCTGGACCCAGCGGGTGCACCGGCACGGCCTCATGGTGATCATCGCGGCCGCGCTCTGGGGGGTGGGGATCGTCGGGGTCGGGCTCTCCGACATGCTCTGGCTGACGCTGTTCTCCCTGGCCTTCGCCGGTGCCGCGGACATGGTCTCCGGGCTGTTCCGCATGATCATTTGGAACCAGACGATCCCCGATCATCTGCGCGGGCGGCTGGCCGGGATCGAGATGCTGTCGTACACCACCGGGCCGCTGCTCGGGCAGCTCCGGTCCGGGTTGATGGCCCGGACGACGCTCGGGGTCGGCGGGTCGATCTGGGTGGGCGGGGCGCTGTGCGTGGCGGGCAGCCTGGTGCTGGCGGCGGCGCTGCCGAAGTTCGTCGGGTACGACGGGGAGCATGGGGTCGCGCTGAAGGAGGCGGCCGACGCGGAGTGGGCGGCGTCGGCGGAGGCCCGCGCCGCGGCGGCGGGCTGAGCCTGCTGTTGCGGGGCGGCCCAGTCGGCTGGGCGTGTTGTTTCGGGGCAGCTCAGCCGGCTCGAAGCCGGCGACCCGGTGGGGCGTCACTTTCCGGTCCGGTCCGGAGTTCCGGCTGGGCGGATGATCATGGAAGGCGCTACCTTGCGCCGCAAGGTACTCTGTCGTGCATGGCAGAGGCATCACCGTTGGCCTCCGGTCTCCGTCGCGGGACATTGGAGTTCTGCGTGCTCGCGATGGTGGAGTTCGAGGACCGGTATGGGACCGAGATCGTGCGCCGGCTCGGCGAAGAGCGGACTCTCGCCGCGACCGAGGGCACGATCTATCCGCTGCTGTCCCGGCTGCGCCGGGGCGGCATGCTGGACAGCAAATGGGCCGAGTCACCCAGCGGCCCGCCCCGCCGCTACTACAGCCTCACCCCGACCGGGCGGGACGCGTTGTCGGCGTTCCGCACCGAGTGGGTGTCGTTCCGTCAGACCGTCGACCGTCTCGTGGGAACCGGTGAGATCGCATGAACCCCAACCAGACCGACGTGGTCGGTGAATATCTGCACGAGGTGGACCTGCGCCTGAGCGGCCTGCCGCTGCTGCAGCGCCGGGAGCTGCTGGCCGACCTCGCCGCGCACATCGAGACCGAGCGGACCGACCGCAACGTGCGCAGCGAGAGCGAGCTGATCGAGATCCTGGAGCGGCTGGGCAGCCCGGAGGTGGTCGCCGCCGCGGCCTACGAGGAGGCCGGCACCGCCCGCGAGGGTGCCGCCGGCCCGGCTCCGTTCGCCGCGCCGGCACCGCCCCCGTTCACCGCGCCGGCACCGCCGTCCAGCGGGCAGACGCCGCCCCTGCAGCCGTCGCCGCTCGCCCGGGCCGGGCAGTCCGGCAAGTGGATCTTCGCGATCCTGGCGGTGGTGGGCGTGGTGATCGTGCTCTGCCTCGGCTCCGTTCTGGTGATGTCCCGGAGCGCCGGCGACGGGCCGCCCGAGCCCGCGGTGACGGCGCCCCCGGCCCCGATCGCGCCGACGGCAAGCTTCTAGTCGACCTGCGGCAACGGCGGGCCGAGCACGTCGTCCGCGTCCACGATGGTGTACGCGTACCCCTGCTCGGCCAGGAAGCGCTGCCGGTGCGCGGCGTACTCGGTGTCGATGGTGTCCCGGGAGACGACGGTGTAGAAGTGCGCCTGCCGCCCGTCGCCCTTGGGCCGCAGCACCCGCCCGAGCCGCTGCGCCTCCTCCTGCCGGGAGCCGAACGTGCCGGAGACCTGGATCGCCACCGCCGCCTCGGGCAGGTCGATGGAGAAGTTGCCGACCTTGGAGAGCACCAGGGTGCGCAGCTCGCCGGAGCGGAACGCGTCGAACAGCCGCTCCCGCTCCTTGTTCGTGGTCGAGCCCTCGACGATCGGGGCGTCCAGGTACTCGCCGAGCGTGTGCAACTGGTCCAGGAAACCGCCGATCACCAGCACCTGCTCGTCCGGGTGCCGGTCGATCAGCGCCTTGACCACCGGCAGTTTGGTACGCGCGGTGGCGGCCACCTTGTAGCGCTCCTCGGAGTCGGTCACCGCGTACGTCATCCGCTCCGCCTCGGTCAGCGTCACCCGCACCTCGACGCACTCCGCGGGGGCGATCCAGCCCTGTGCCTCGATGTCCTTCCACGGCGCGTCGTAGCGTTTCGGGCCGATCAGCGAGAACACGTCGCCCTCCCGGCCGTCCTCCCGGACCAGCGTCGCGGTCAGCCCGAGCCGGCGGCGGGCCTGCAGGTCGGCGGTGAACCGGAAGATCGGCGCGGGCAGCAGGTGCACCTC
Source organism: Actinoplanes oblitus (assembly GCF_030252345.1). Lineage (NCBI taxonomy): Bacteria > Bacillati > Actinomycetota > Actinomycetes > Micromonosporales > Micromonosporaceae > Actinoplanes > Actinoplanes oblitus. Next base: position 346,212 of record NZ_CP126980.1, read on the forward strand.
GTCGTAGATGACCAGCCCCCAGTCCCGCGCGCCGAACAGGTCCAGGTGGGTGAAGGTGCCGCCGCGCCGCGACGTGAGCACCTGGTACGTCGCGATGGTGACCGGCCGGATCTCCTTGCGCTCGCCGCTGTACTCGCCGATCTCCTCCTCGGTCAGCGAGGTACGCGCGATCAGCTCCCGTTTCCACTGCCGGCCGGCGACCGTGTTGGTCACCAGGATCAGGGTGGTCGCCTTGGCCGTCGCCATCGCTGCCGCACCGACCAGCGTCTTGCCGGCGCCGCACGGCAGCACCACCACGCCGGAGCCGCCGGCCCAGAAGCCGTCCACCGCCTCCTGCTGGTAGGACCGCAGCGTCCAGCCGTCCTCGGCGAGATCGATGGAGTGCGCCTCGCCGTCCACGTAACCGGCCAGGTCCTCGGCCGGCCAGCCCAGCTTGAGCAGCGCCTGCTTGAGCCGGCCGCGCTCGGAGCCGTGCACCGCGATGGTCTCGTCGTCGAGCCGGGCGCCGAGCATCCCGGCCAGCTTCTTCGATTTCGACACCTCGAGCAGCACGATCTTGTCGAGGCCGCGCAGGACCAGGCCGTGCACCGGGTCGTTGAGCAGCTGCAGGCGGCCGTAGCGGTCCATCGTCTCGGCGACGTCGACCAGCAGCGCGTGCGGCACCGGGTACCGCGAGAACTTGATCAGCGCGTCGACGACGCTCTCCGCGTCGTGCCCGGCGGCCCGCGAGTTCCACAGGCCGAGCGGGGTCAGCCGGTAGGTGTGCACGTGCTCGGGCGAGCGCTCCAGCTCGGCGAACGGGGCGATGGCCATCCGGCAGGCCTGGGCATCCGGATGATCCACTTCGAGGAGCAGGGTCTTGTCGGACTGAACGATCAGTGGTCCGCCGTTCACGCACAACCTCCGGTCAAAAGGCGACCCTCCAGTCTGCCACGGAAATCGTGTGCAACGTTCCGGCGGCCTCGCGCGTGTGTACCTGTGCCGGGTCGTGCCGCAACGGGGGCGTGCACGACCCGGCAGAACATTCACTCCTCGGTGACCGCCGCGGTGATCCGGTGCAGGGCGAACGTGTGCAGGCTCTCCCCGCGCTCATCCTCGGCACGCAGGTAGCCGGCGCTCAGCGAGACCGGCCGGACCAGCCGCGACAGCGTGGCGCCATGCGAGTCGACGTAACCGACCCAGACCTTGGCCCGGTCCCGGACCGCCTGCTGCAGCACCGCCATCGCCTGGGTGTGCTGCTGCACCGCGGTCAGACCGGGCACCGCCTGCCCCTGCGCCGCGCGCACGGTGACCGGTGCCCGCCGGGCCGCCCGGGTCGCGATGTCGCCGCGCCGCAGCTGCTCCACCACCCCGGCCAGCCGTGGCCCGGCCAGCGACGGCGGGCCGGCCGGTTCCATGACCCGCGGGGTGCGGCTCGGCGCGCGCCGGGCTTTCGGCCTGGTCAGCACGGTCGCGCCACCGGAGTCCTCGGCGACCGGGGCATACCCGGCCTCGCGCAGCGCGCCCAGCAGCCGGGCCACCGGGCGCGGGCTGACCAGCACTGTCGGCGCGATCCGGCGCAGATCGAGACCGGTCACCCGCTTGTCGGCGAGCACCTCGACGATCAGCGCCTCGTCGTCGCTGCGCAGGTAGGAGCCGGCCGAACCGCTGCGCAGCCCGCCATGCTTGCGGGCCGCGTCGTCGATCAGGTAGGTGAGCGTCTGCGGCACCGGCGTCCGGGACCGCCGGCGGAACAGGGTGTGCAGGTCGGCCGCGGTGTACCCGACGTCGAGGGCACGCCGCACGCTGGCCGGGGTGACCCGGAAGACGCTGGCCCCGCCGGCCGACTCCGGCTCGGCGACCACGTCCAGCTCGCCGGCCAGCTCCGGCTCCGGCGGTCCCGGCACCACCACGGTCAGGTCCGCCTGGACCAGGACGTGGTCGACCGGTGCGGGCAGCAGGTGGTCCAGGGCGCGGACCGCGTCCGCGGGAGCCTCCTCCGGGTGCAGGCCGAGCGGATCGCTGTCGGTCGCCTCGGCGTCGGTGAGCAGAAGCCTCGCGTACGACGTGAGCGCCCCGAGCCCGGTGATCCCGAGCAACGCGGCCCCGGAGTACCCGTCCCGGTGCCCGAGCTCGCGCCCGCGTGCCCGGCGGGGCGCCTGCCAGGCCAGCAGCGCCAGCAGATCGTCGACAGCGGGGGCCGATCCCGGCTCCAGCTCGGCGAGGGCGTCCAGCGCCTCTCGCCGGGCCTGCGGCGCACCGGCCCGCTCCGCGTCCGGGGCCAGCGCGTTGATCGGCCGGTCCCGCTCGTCGCGCCGGCCGACCAGGCCGGGCTGGCGGGTCATGCTCAGCCAGGCGTGGGCCAGGGTGATCCAGCGGTGCGCCATCCCGGCCGCCCGCCACAGGTCGTACGTCCCGGTGGGCAGGAAGATGTCCTGGACCGCGCCGGGCGCCCGGTGCACCGGGGTCTCCGTCTCGCCGAGCAGGCCGGCCGCGTGCGCCACCTCGATCAGCAGGGCCGCGCCCGCCTCGTCCACGCCGGCCGCCCGGGCCAGCCGTTTCAGGTCGCGTACGCCCAGCCCGCCGGTCTTGAGCACCGGGGCCGGCTCGGCCGCGAGCGCCTCCAGCACCGCCTCGGTGGCGCGCACCGCCTCCATGGTCTGCCCGGCGCCGGCCGAGTCCACGGCTTTCGGGTCGCGCGCGGGCGCCTCGGGCAGCGGCGGGAACGGGCGCAGCGCGCCCAGCGGTCCGGTGTCCCGGCGCAGCAGCAGGCCCACCTCGCGGGGCAGCTCGACCAGGTCGCCGTCGGCGCGCGGGGCGCGGCCGGCCTCCGAGATCGGTACCAGGATGTGCTGGTCGACCAGCCAGCGGATCGACTCGGCGACCTCGCTGCCGCGCCCGGCGTCACCGCCGCGGGTGTCGCCGTTGCGCAGCTCGCCTCCACGGCTGAGCGTGCCGACCGGCGGGCCGGCGGCGAGCCGGTCCAGCACCGCGCGGGCGCCCGGCGGCGCGGCCAGCACGGTGCGGCGCAGCTTGGCCCGGTCGGCGACCAGCGCCGCCGCGTGCGGGTCCAGGTAATCCGCCGGGCGACCCAGCCCGGCCGGGTACGGCGAGGTCACCTCGTCCACCGCGGCGACCACCTGGAGCGCCTCCAGCGGGCCGTGCAGCAGGAACCGGACCCGGAGACGGTCGACAGCCACCCGGACGTCGTCCTCGGCCACCCCGGTGGCCAGGTCGAGGATGGCCGGCACCGAGGTGAGGGCGGTGTCAGCCGCCCGGGTGACCCGGGCGGCGTCGAGAATCGTCAGGGTGAACTCGTCCAGCCCGTCCAGGCAGCGGGCGACCGAGCCGCGCGACTGCGCGCGCACGGCCAGCGCCGAGATGTCGGCGGGCACCGGAACGACCAGGTCGGGGCGCAGCTGGAGGAGCGCGCCCAGCGCCTCGTCGGGCAGCGACCGGAGTTGATCCGCAAATGTGGTGGCCATCGTCTTCAACGCTAACGTTCATGGGACGATGGTGACGGGTCCGGGCGTGGCCGGACCTCGATCAGAGGAGGACCGAACGTGGCGTCAAAGGCCAAGAAGCAGGAGAGCCCGGCTCTGAAGGGCCACCTCCAGGTTTCCGAGCTGGTCTCTGACCGGGCCGCCGCCCCGTCGCCGTTCGGCGACGACCAGACCTTCCCGCTGCCGCTGGACAAGCTCCGCAGCCTGCCGGAGTCGATGACCCACTGAGGGTCTCGTCCGCGACCAGCCGTGCGTGGCGGCACCGTTTCCGGGGGGAAGTTTGATCTCGACCGTCGCGAACCACCCTTCATGATCCCGGCGGTCGGTTTCGACCTGGACATGACCTTGATCGACTCCCGGCCGGGTATCCGGGAGGCGTACCGGGCGCTCACCGCCAGGACCGGCGTCTTCGTCGACGCCGACCTGGCGGTCTCCCGGCTCGGCCCGCCGTTGCGGGACGAGTTGCGCCACTGGTTCCCGGCGGAGGACGTCGAGGAGATGGTGACCACCTACCGGGCGCTCTACCCGGACTACGCGATCGCCCCGTCGGTGCCGACCGCCGGGGCCGTCGAGGCGCTCGCCGCGGTCCGCGCGGCCGGGCTCCGGGTCGTCGTGGTCACCTCGAAACTGGGCCGGCTGGCGCGCCTGCACCTGGACCACCTGGGGATGCGGGCCGACGAGCTGGCCGGTGACCTGTTCGCCGAGGGCAAGGCGTCCGCGCTGGTGGAGCACGGCGTGCGGTGGTACGTGGGCGACCACCGGGCGGACATGGTGGCCGCCCGGACGGCCGGGGTGCCGGGGATCGGCGTGGTCACCGGGCCCTGCTCCGCCGACGAGCTGTGGGACGCCGGAGCTTCGTACGTGTTGTCCGATCTGACCGGCTTTCCGGCTCTGCTGAGTGAGATTGCAGTTGGGTCCGGGCCGTCGGCTGGATAGGCTCCCCGTGAGCAGTTGTGTCCATTGAGTGAAGTTGAGGTCAGCGGTGCCCACGGGTCGAGTGAAGTGGTACGACGCGACGAAGGGATTCGGATTCGTCACCAGTGATGAGGGCGGCGACGTGTTCCTGCCCAAGGGTGCGCTGCCGGCGGGGGTCACCGACCTGAAAACGGGACAGCGGATCGAGTTCGGCGTGGTGGACAGCCGCAAGGGCGCCCAGGCGCTCGGTGTGAAGCTGCTGGACGCTCCGCCGTCGCTGGCGCTCCGCGACGCCGAGGCGCGCCGCCGCCCGGCCGAGGAGACGGCCAGCATGATCGAGGACATGATCAAGGTCCTGGAGAACACCGTGCAGCCGACGTTGCAGCGTGGCCGTTACCCGGACAAGAAGAGTTCGCAGAAGATCGCGCAGCTGCTGCACGCGATCGCCGGCGAGTTCGAGCTGTGAGCCGGTCGGCCGTCAGCTTCTCGCCGCGCTGAAAGCCGGCACAGCAGGTGTCAGGCCCGCCGCCGCCGCACGCCCGAGCAGGGCGTCGGCGGCGGCGAGTCCGTCTTCGCCCAGGTCCAGGGTGAACTCGTTGACGTAGAGCTCGATGTGCTGGCGCACCACCGCCGGCTCCATCTCCTGCGCGTTGGCCAGGATGAACTCCTGGCTGGCGGCCGGGTCGAGCCAGCCCTTGCGCAGCGACTCGCGGATCCAACCGGTGGCCTCGGCCGGGTCGACGGTGCCCTTGCGCGCCAGGATCGCGCCGAGCGGGATCGGCAGGCCGGTGTCGGCCTCCCACCACTCGCCCAGGTCGGCCAGGGCGGTCAGGCCGTACCGCTGGTAGGTGAAGCGGGCCTCGTGGATGACCAGGCCGGCGTCGAACGTCCCGGCCGCCACCCCGGGCATGATCTGGTGGAACGGCACCACCTCGATTTTCGCCGGCGGGTGCTCGGCCGACCAGAGGCGCATCAACAGGTACGCGGTGGTGCGGTCACCGGGCACCGCCACTGTCGCGCCGGTCAGGTCGGTGCGCTGGTCCCGGGTCAGCACCAGCGGCCCGCAGCCCCGGCCCAGGGCGCCCCCGCAGGGCAGCAGCTCATAGCTGTCGAGCAGCCAGGGCAGCGCCGCGTAACTCACCTTGACCAGGTCGAAGTCGCCCCGCTCGGCGGCCGTGTTGGTCACGTCGACGTCCGCGAAGGTCAGGTCGACGGCGGGCGCGCCGGGGACCTGCCCGTGGATCAGGGCGTGGAAGACGAACGTGTCGTTGGGGCATGGGGAGACCGCGAGGGAGAGCGCCACGGGATCCACGCTAGCGCTGGTCAGGACGACGTGAGTGACGGGTGCCCGGTCAGGTGCGCCACAGTGCTCGATGCCGTACCGAAAATGTCTGCCGGGCCTCTGGTCCGGCGGGCCTGGCCTTCCTAGACTTCCGCCTTGTCGGATCATTTGATCCACCAAGGGAGGCCGGTATGACGGTGACCACCGCACCGGTCCGTCGCACCTGGATGGTCGCCTACGCGCTGGCCATGATCGGGGTGGCGGCCGGCTGGTTCGGGCCGATCCAGATCCTGCTTCCGGAACAGGCCGCCCGGCTGGCCGGCGAGGGTGGCAAGGAGTCGCTGCTGGCGCTGGTGACAGCTGTCGGCGCGGCCGCCTCCCTGGTGGCGAACCCGCTCTGGGGCGCGCTCTCCGACCGGATGCGGTCCCGGCGGCCGATCTTCCTGATCGGCACCGGGCTCGGCGTCGCCGGGCTGCTGGTGCTGGCCCTCGCCGACGCCCGCGGTCCGATGATCGCCGGGTGGGTGCTGGTCCAGGTCGGGTTGAACGGGCCGCTCGCCGCGCTGGCCGCGATGATCGGCGACCGGGTGCCGGAACGGCAGCGGGGGACGGTGGGCGCGCTGTTCGGCGTCGCACAGATCATCGGCGTGGTGCTCGGGACCGCGCTCGCCGTCGCGGCCGGGCAGGGCGCGCCGGGCTACCTCGCGGTGGCCGTGGCGGTGCCCGCCCTCGCGGCGGCCCTGCTGCTGATCAGCCGGGAACCCGTGCGGCTGCCCGAGCGGGACCGGATCAGGTGGGCCGTGGTCCTGCGGCCGGGCGGCCAGTTCGCCTGGGCCTGGCTGATCCGCTTCCTGCTCAACCTGGTCAACGCGCTGGTCCTGGTCTACCTCTTCTACTACCTGTCGGACCGGGTCGGCGTCACCGGCGCGGCGACCTGGGTGCTGGTGCTCACCGTGGTGAACGTGCTGTTCGCGGGCATCGCCGGGTTCGCCGGCGGGGTGCTGTCCGACCGCTGGGAGCGCCGCAAGATCTTCGTCGGGGTGGCCGCGGTGATCCTCGCCGCGGGTACCGCACTGCTCGCCCTGTTCCCCGTGGTGGCCGTGGCGATCGTGGCGTCGGTGCTGGTCGGAGTCGGCTGGGGAGCGTATGTCGCTGTCGACATGGCGGTGATCACGCACGTGCTGCCGGACGCCGAGACCCGGGCGACGATGCTCGGCGTCGCCAACATCGCCGGGACCCTGCCGCAGCTGCTCGCCCCGGTGATCGCCGCCCCGATCGTCACCCGGCTCGGCGGCTATCCCGTCCTCTACCTGGTCGCCGCCGCCATCGCGCTGCTCGCCCTCGCCTGCCTGCCCCGGCTCAAGGCGCTGTCCTGAAAGGAACTCCCATGCGATTCCCACCCGGCTTCCGGTTCGGCATGGCGACGTCGGCCTACCAGATCGAGGGCGCCTGGGACGCCGGCGGCAAGGGCCCGAGCATCTGGGACTCCTTCACGGCGCGGCCCGGGACGGTCCGGCACGGCGAGCACGGCCAGGTCGCCATCGATCACTACCACCGGTACGCCGAGGACGTCGGGCACATCGCGGCCGCCGGCGTCTCCGACTACCGGTTCTCCATCTCCTGGCCGCGGGCGCTGGCCGGCCTGGACTTCTACGACCGGCTGGTGGACGAGCTGCTTGCCGCCGGCGTCCGGCCGGTGCCCACGCTCTACCACTGGGACCTCCCGCAGGAGCTGGAGGAGCGCGGCGGCTGGCTGGACCGGGACACCGCGTACCGGCTGGCCGACTACGCCGGCGCGGTGGCGCTGCGGCTCGGCGACCGGGTCCGGGACTGGATCACCATGAACGAGATGAACGTGCAGACCCTGTACGGGTACGCGCTCACCGATCACGCGCCGGGCCGCGGACTCGGACTGGAGGCGCTGCCGGTGGCCCACCACCAGCTGCTCGCGCACGGGTTGGCGGTGCAGGCGCTGCGTGCCCACGGAGCCGCCGCTGTCGGCATCGCCAACCAGCACTTCCCGGTCTACCCGGCCGGCGACGACCCGGCCGACGGGTTCGCCGCCGAGATGTTCCGCACCCTGACCAACTGGACGTTCTCCGACCCGATCCTGCTCGGCGACTACCCGGACGAGATGATCCGGGCCGGCGTGGGCACGGCGGGCGCGCAGCTGGATCGGGACCTCGCGCTGATCGCGGCGCCGCTCGACTTCTACGGGGTCAACTTCTACGAGCCGACGGCGATCGAGGCGCCCCGGGCCGGGAAGGACTACTCCGGGGTGCTGGAGGTCGACATCCCCGACGGGATGCCGTTCTCGCCGGTGCCGGTGAAGAGCGAGGAACGGACCGACTTCGGGTGGGCGATCGTGCCCGGGGCGCTCACCGAGATCCTGGTGGCACTGCGGGACCGGTATCCGGCGTTGCCCCCGATCATCGTCACCGAGAACGGCGCCTCGTTCCACGACGCGCCACCCGGCCCGGACGGCCGGGTGCACGACCCGCGGCGGATCGCCTACCTGGACGCGCACCTGCGGGCGGTCACGGCGGCGATCGAGGCGGGTGTACGGGTGGAGGGGTACTACGTCTGGTCGGCGTTCGACAACTTCGAGTGGGCGGCCGGGTATGACGAGCGGTTCGGGCTGGTCTACGTGGATCGGGAGACGTTGGCGCGTACCCGCAAGGACTCGTGGTACTGGTACCGCGACCTGATCGCCTCGTCCCGGTAGCTGTTCCTGTTCCTGTTCGCTATTCGCGCAGCTGGGCGACTCGCTATTCGCGGAGCTGGGCGACGAAGTTGTCGGCGAGGCGGGTCAGGCGCTCCGCCCGGCCCTCCTCCGCCCAGCCGTCCACCAGGCTCAGCAGGCTGCTGCCCTCGACCAGGATGATGAAGTCGTCGATCACCGCCTCGTCGGCCACCCCGGCGCGGAGCTCGTCCCGCTCCCGCGCCTCGCGCAGGCAGGTGCGCAGATGCTCGCGGATCAGCCGGTGCGACTCGCGGCGCGACTCGGCCAGCAGCGGATGCGACAGCGCCGCCCCGGCGAACGCCACGTTCACATGCGCGTCCGCCGCCCGCTCCGCGTCGATCGGCAGCACCGCGTCCAGCGCCGCCCGCAGCGCTGCCAGCCCGAACAGCTCCCCGCCGATCCGGAACGCCCGATCCACGATCCGCTCGTAGACCGCAGCCTGCGCGGCGACCAGGATGTCGTCCTTACCCCCGAGAAAATGCGCCAGCACGCTGAGCGAACAACCCGCCTCATCGGCGATCGCCCGGGTGGTGGTGCCCTCGACACCGCGCGCCCGGACCACCCGCCAGGTGGCCGCGAGAAGCTCCGCCCTGCGCACCTCGTGGTCGACCAGCCTCGGCACACATCCACCCTATGCCGCGCCGCATTCCCCGGCGTTCGGCCCCGCCGCGTCCCCCAACACCCTCCTCGCTGCCGCGATGCCGCTCGTATGGTCCGGCTCCTTTTCCGGTACGACTTGTGGCCGGCGTGGCAGTCGGCTCGCGAGGTCCGCCGCTGGTCCGGACCGCAGTGCGTGTCGTGCGGGTCCGCCCGCGAAGCTCCGGCCCACTCACGACCGCCGCGCGCCCCACGGCCCGGCTGGTCCTCACGGTGGTGTCCGGGCCGTTTTGACCACCGTGGTTGCCAGCCGCTCGGCGTGCCGCGAGGCTGCGGCCGGCTCAGGACCGCAGCGCGCCCCGCGGTCCGGCTGGTCCTCAGGGTGGTGTCCGGGCGGTTTTGACCACCGTGGTTGCCAGCCGCTCGGCGTGCCGCGAGGCTGCGGCCGGCTCGCGGCGCGGTGTGGCTGGTCCTCAGGGTGGTGTCGGGGCGGTTTTTACCACCGTGGGTGCCAGCCGGTGTGGACGTGCTGTCAGGCGGTGGGGCGGGGGGCCGGTTGGGCGGTGGTGAGGTGGCTCAGGCGGCGGGCGATGGGCAGGGTGAGGATGACGCCGGCCACCGGGATGAGGAAGGCGATCCGCAAGCCGATCGGCTCGGACAGCGCGCCGAGCAGCACCGCGCCGAGCAGGGCGCCGCCGTAGTTGAACAGGTTGACCCGGGCGATCACCTCGTCGCTGCTCTCGGCGGCGGCCTCACCGGCGGCCGAGAAGGCCAGCGGGACCAGGATGCCGACGCCGATGCCGGCGACCGCGAAGCCGGCGATCACGGCGCCCACCGAGGGGAGCAGCACCACCAGGGCGCAGCCGATGCCGGACACCGCCAGGGAGCCGAGCGCCATCGGCACCCGGCCGGCGCGCGGCACCACGTGGTCCGCAACCAGGCGGCTGACCAGCACCGTCGCCTGATAGGCGGCGTAGCCGAGCGGCACGATCTCCAGGTGGCCGAACAGCAGACTGGCCTGGCCGGTGGCCGCCTCCGCGGCGTCCAGCAGCTCCTTCAGGTAGACCGAACTCCACGTGCTCACGGCCGAGTCCACCAGGAACGCCGTGAAGATCAGCATGCCGCACACCCAGATCACTCGCCGGACAGCGCGGCCACCGGTCTCGTGCACCACGTGCGAGCGTTCGGTGCGGCCCGGTTCGAACGCGCGCCAGCCGACCGCACCGACGAGCACGGCGAACGCGGCTGCCGTCCCGACCGCGACCGCGGCCCCACCGCCGTTCCCGAGGGAGCCCGACATGAGCAGCGCGGCGGTGATCGCGGCAGCGGTGTAGGCGGCGAACAGGCGGCTCATCACACTGCGCCCGAGTCGGGCCTGGATCAGGACGCCCTGCATGCTGAGGGAGGCGTCGACGGTGCCGAGGCCGATACCGTAGAGCAGCAGGATGGTCACGAAGATCGCGTTCGGGGTGCCGAACGTGGTCCCGGCCAGGCCGGCACCGACCAGGAACAGGCCGCCGGCCAGGGCGTAGCGGCTGCCCCACCGGTTGGCGACCTGGTCGGCGAGCACCGAGCCGCCGGCCGCTGCCACGCAGACCAGCAGCAGGATCGCGGAGACGAAGGCGTCGCTCAGGTCCTGGCGTTCCTTGAACGCGGGCAGGGCGGTGACGACCGCGGCGTACCCGAGGCCCTGAGCGGCATAGCCGGCGCCGATCAGGCGGGCGCGGGCCGCGGCGCTCATGTCGTTCATCGTGCCTCGCTCAGCTTCCGGCGGATCGGTGGCTTCTGGGTGCGGGGTTCGCGGCGCCCTTCAGCGACGAAAGTCACATGCTCGTTCAGCGCAGCATGCCGGGCGCGATCATCAACGGCAACAGATTCCTGTAAAAGAATTCACCTTCTGGTGCTGCGGTCGCGCGGGGAAATCCGTGGTCCAGGGACGCAGCCGGCGAGTCTGGCCAGGCCCGGCATGGTTCTGGCGCCGCGGAGGTGCGGGCGACGAGAGTCGGGTCGGGCACAGTCGGGTTCAGGCTCGGGTGCACAGCTGGCTTAGGCGGCGAGCGTCTGGCTCGGGCACAGCTAGCCCAGAGGGCCAGGGGCGGAGGTGGCGACCGTCTGGCTCGGGTCAGCCCAGGGGCGGAGGTGGCGAGCGGTCAGCCCAGGGGCTCAGGGACGCAAGTGGCGGGAGACCGGCTGGAGCGGATGCGACGGCTCTGGGCTCAGGGGAGGGCGCAGAGGGCGGGCGCGGCAGCTCGGAGGGCGGCGAAGGCGTCGGCCAGGCGCCAGGCGTCGCGATCTCGGGGGCCGATCGGGTTCGAGATGGTGCGGAGTTCGGCGAAGGGCAGGCCGGCGTTGGCGGCGGCGATCGCTACGCCGTAGCCCTCCATGGCCTCGGCTACGGCCTCGGGGAAACGGGCGGCCAGCCGGGCGGTCGTCTCGGCGGTTCCGGTGACCGTGCTCAGCGTGAGGATGTCGCCGACGACGGCGTGAGGTAGGGCCGCACCGAGCGCCTTGAGCAGGGTGGAGTCGGTCGCGAGGACGCTGCTGCCGAAGCCGAGCTCGTCGACCGGGAGGAAGCCGTCCGGGGACTCGGCGCCCAGGTCGGCGGCGATCGTGCGGGTGCCCAGGACGGTCCCACCCACGTCCGCCCGGCCGGGGAAACCGCCCGCGATGCCGACGCTGATCACCGCCCGGTAGTCGCGCTGGGCGAGGAGCCGCGCGGTGCCCGCGGCGGCTGCGGCCGGGCCCACGCCGACAGGCTCGACGAGGAGAGTGGGTTCGAACCCGGCCGACAGGGCGGCGCGCGGGCCGCCGGCCTCAGGGGGCAGGGCGGCGCGCAGGGCGTCGGCTTCGGCGGTCACGGCGGTGACCACCAGGATCGGGTGCTGGGTCACTTGCCCTCGCCGGGGTTGGCCTCGGCCGGGTCGGCGGAGGACGGGCGGTAGACGTGGTAGCCGGGTGGCGCCACGGGGCGGTCGGTGCGTGGGGCCGGGGGATCGGAGCGGACGGTGTCGGGGTGGTCGTCCCGGTCACTGCCGGCTGTCCCGGCGCCGGAAAGCGTGGGCCGGTCCTCGGCGGGGAAGCGCCGGTCCTCGGCCGGGAAGCGCCGGGTGTCGTCCGGGGCCGGATCCTTCGCGGCGGGCTTCTTCTTGCGGCGGCCGGGCCACCAGCCGCGGCCGCGGCGATCGTCGATCAGGGTCGGATCGAGCCCCCGGCCGCCACGGGTGGCGGGGCCATCGGTGCCCTGGGCGTCGCCCGCGGCGGTCCGCCGGGTGTCCGGAGTGCCGGTCCGCCGGGTGGCCGGGCTGGTGGCAGCGGCACTGCCGGAGCCGGTCGCAGCCGAACTGGCGGGGCCGGTGGCTGGTGGAGTGGCGGGGCCGGCCGCAGCCGCGCGTCCGGAGCCGGCGGCGGGGCCCCGGGTGCCGGTGTGTGGCGGGACGCCGGAGTCGCGGGTGCCGGGGTGTGGCGGGACGTCGAAGTCGCGGGTGCCAGGGTGTGGCGGGACGTCGAAGTCGCGGGTGCCGGGGCGCGGGGCGTCCGCCGGGCGGCGTGGTGGCGGCGGATGGTGGCCGGTGCGCTCGGGGACCGTGGGAGCGTCCGGCCACGGGTCGGCGGCCTCGTAGAAGAGGGCGTCGTCGTTGTCGCCGGGGCCTGAGGGCGTACCGGAATCGGGGTCTCCGGCGGAGCCGGCGGGGTTTTCCGGGCGGCCGGAAAGGCGCTCGGTGCGCAGGCGGGCGGCGGACCAAGCGGCGCGGGCGGCGGCCAGGATCGACAGCACGGCGGCCAGCGCGATGCCGAGACGGCCGGTGAGCGGGATCAGGCCGAGGCCGCCACCGGTGACCCAGGCGAGCATCAGCACGGTCTCGGAGTGGGCGAACGCGGTGGCGCGCAGGCGCTCCGGGACCCGCTCCTGGATGCTGGCGTCGACGGCCAGCTTGGCGATCCCGCTGAAGATGGCGGTGAGCAGCGCCAGCAGGGTGATCGTGAGCAGGTTGTAGAAGACGGTGGCGAGGATCGCCACGCCGGCGGTGACCACCAGGCCACTGGACTGCAACGCGAGCGGGCGGCGGATGCGCAGGCCGGTGCCGGCCGCGGTGGACAGGAACGTGCCGAGCGCCAGCGCGCCACCGACCAGGCCGACCGCCGAGCCCTTGCTCAGCGTGAAGCCGAGGACCGAGGTGTCCAGGTCACCGGCCATGATGGCGAAGGTCAGGTAGAGCAGCAGAAAACCGTAGAGCAGGCGCAGGCCGGAGCTGCCGATCAGGGTGGCCAGCACCAGGCGGCCGGAGAGCGGGCGGTCGGAGCCGCGGGTGAGGCCGAGGACGGTGCGCCAGGCGCGCGGCATCGCCTCGGGCGGGTCGGAGTCGGCGCGTGGCGGCAGGCGCAGCGCCACCACCATGCCGATCACGAAGATGACGGTGGCCACCCGCAGCGGCCACTGTGGGCCGAATCTGAAGGCGAGCAGGCCGATCGGGGCGACCACCGCGCCGGCGAACGTGCCGTAGACACTGGCCCGGGCGCCCACCTGGGACAGTCCGACCCCGGCGGGCAGCAGGCGGGGCACCGCGGCCGAGCGGGCCACGCCATAGGCCCGGGACAGCGCCAGCACGCCGAAGGCCGCCGGATAGAGGGCCCAGCCGACCAGGTGGTCGGACATCACGAAGGCCAGGAACGCCCGGCCCAGCATGGTCACCGCCAGCGCCCAGCGCCGGCCGTGCCGGAAGTGGTCGAGCAGCGGGCCGACCACCGGCGCCAGCAGGGCGAACGGCACCATCGTGATCAGCAGGTAGAGCGCCACCTTGCTGCGGGCCTCGCCGAGCGGCACGCTGAAGATGGTCCCGGCCAGGCCGATCGCGATGAGCGCGTCGCCGGCGCAGGAGACCGCGTGCAGGTCGAAGAGCCGGATCATGCCGATCTCGTTGGCCGCGCCGCGGGCCCGCGCGGAGCCGACCCGCCGGGTCGCCCAGGCGCCGGCACCCAGCGAGCCACGCACCACCAGGCGCACGGCTTTGATGCCGGTCCCGACGGTGCGTCCGAGAGTGGGAAGCAGCGCCATGGGAACCATCCTGACCTATCCGGGCGACCAACGGCTCGCCTTGTCCACAGGTATCTGGGGAGTCGTTGCGGCGCGTGGGGTCACGTAGGCAACAATGGGCGGGTGACCTCCAGGACCACCACTCGCGCCGCCCGACTCGACCAGGTCTGTGCCGATGCCGTCGGGGTGGCCCGTGGCGCGATCACCGATGTGGACCCCGCAGACGTCGGCGATCACCTCGAGGTGATCGCCGAGGGCGACCGGGTGGTGACGCATTTCTTCGAGTCGCACCTTGACGGTTACCGGGGCTGGCGCTGGGCCGTCACGGTGACCCGGGTGCCACGCAGCCGGCACGTCACGATCTGCGAGACCGTGCTGCTACCCGGGCCGGATGCGCTGCTCGCCCCCGGCTGGGTGCCGTGGAACGAGCGGGTGCAGCCCGGTGACCTGGGCGTCGGCGACCTGATGCCGACCGCGCCGGACGACGACCGGCTGACCCCGGGTTACGTGCTGAGCGACGACGCCGCTGTCGAGGAGGTCTCCTGGGAGCTCGGCCTGGGCCGGTCCCGGGTGATGTCCCAGGACGGCCGGATGGAGACCGCCCAGCGGTGGTATGACAGCGACGCCGGCCCGGAGGCCCCGATCTCCGCCGCCGCCCCGCGCAACGCCCGCTGCGGCACCTGCGGGTTCTACCTGCCGCTGGCCGGGTCACTGCGGCAGATGTTCGGCGTCTGCGGCAACCTCTACGCGCCCGACGACGGCCGCGCGGTGAGCGCCGACCACGGCTGCGGTGCCCACTCGGAGGCGTTGCTGGCCGGCGCCGAGCAGCCGGTCGACGAGCTGCCCACGGTGTATGACGACAGCGAGGTCGAGACCATGGCGGTCAGCCGTGGCCACGGCTCGGTGGAGTCAGGCGAGCCGGGCGAGGATTACGGCCACAGCTAGGAGGCCTCCTCCACGCGGAACTCCGGGTGCGTCAGCGCCCGGCGGCGTTTCCTGTTCCGATCGTGGACGATCATCGTGATCAGGCCGGGGATGCCGACCAGGAAGCCCCCCACGGCGATGTCGAACCACTCGTCCGGGGCATCGGCGAGGCGGAAGACGATCGCGGCGATCACGAACGCGGCGAGCCCGGCGAGCGCGAACGGCACCATCGGCGGGTCCAGCGGCTCCGGGCGTGGCTTGGTGCCGGTCACCACGCTGAGACCGGTCGGCGATGCGTCAGCCCGGGTTGCGGGAGACAGGTCACTCACTCCGCCAGGGTAAGGCCATTACGGAACGTCTCGGCGCAGGACGTGAGAGTTGTAACATCACTCCGCTTTTGCCGAGGTCAACGCGTCTGGCACCATGCGCGAATCGTCAATGTGCCAACCCGTTCACTGTGCCACCCGGAAGGGCCAGCATGTCTGCACCTGCGGAGACTGTTGCGACGCGCAACGCTTTCGACCGTTTCTTCCAGATATCTGCTCGTGGTTCAACGCTGAGCCGTGAGATCCGTGGCGGTTTCGTCACCTTCTTCACGATGGCCTACATCGTCGTCCTCAACCCCCTGATCCTGGCCGGTGGCGCCGACCAGAAGGGGGCGCACCTCCCGCTGGCCGCGCTCGCGGCGGGCACCGCGCTGGTCGCCGGCGTGATGACCATCCTGATGGGCGTGGTGGCCCGGTTCCCGCTGGCGCTGGCCGCCGGGCTCGGCGTGAACGCGCTGGTGGCGTACGAAATCGCGCCGCAGATGACCTGGGCCGATGCGATGGGCCTGGTGGTGATCGAGGGTCTGCTGATCGGTGTCCTGGTGCTCACCGGCCTGCGGACCGCGGTGTTCCGGGCGGTTCCGACCCAGCTCAAGACCGCTATCGGGGTCGGCATCGGCCTGTTCCTGATGATCATCGGGCTGGTCGACTCGGGCTTCGTGCACCGCGTGCCGGACGCCTCCAACACCACCGTCCCGGTCGAGCTCGGCCTGGGCGGCAAGCTGCTCACCTGGCCCACCCTGGTCTTCGCGATCGGTCTGCTGTTCACCCTGGTGCTCTTCGTGCGCAAGGTGAAGGGCGCGATCCTGATCGGCATCCTGGGTACCACGGTGCTGGCCATCGTGGTCGAGGCGATCGCCGGGGTCGGCTCGGTGGTGCAGAACCCGCACGGCTGGTCGCTGAACGTGCCGAAGATGCCGGAGAAGGTCGTCGGCACCCCGGACCTGTCGCTGCTCGGGCACTTCAACGTGCTCGGCTCGTGGCAGCACGCCGGCTGGCTGGTCGCGCTGATGTTCGTCTTCACGCTGCTGGTGGCGGACTTCTTCGACACCATGGGCACGATGGTCGCGGTCGGCCAGGAGGGCGAGATGCTCGACGCCGAGGGCATGCCGCCGAAGACCAAGGAGATCCTGCTGGTCGACTCGCTCGCGGCGGCGGCCGGTGGCGCGGCGAGCGTCTCCTCCAACACCTCGTTCGTGGAAAGTGCCTCCGGGGTCGGCGAGGGTGCGCGTACCGGGGTGGCGAACCTGGTCACCGGCGGCCTGTTCCTGGTGGCGATGTTCTTCTCGCCGCTGGTGCAGGTGGTGCCGTTCGAGGCGGCGTCGACCGCGCTGGTGGTGGTCGGCTTCCTGATGATGACCGCGGTGCGGCAGATCGACTGGACCGACTGGTCGATAGCGGTACCGGCGTTCCTGACCATCACGATCATGCCGTTCACGTACTCGATCTCGAACGGGATCGGGGCCGGGATCGTCTCCTACGTCGTCCTGAAGGCGACCACCGGCAGGGCCCGGGACATCCACCCCATCCTGTACGGGGTGGCAGCGCTCTTCGTCCTGTACTTCTGCCGGGGCCCGCTGGAGTCCTGGGTCCTCTGAGTCGCGTGACCACGTCACCGGGTGCGTTAGCGTGCCCGGTGACGGCTGTCATACGGTCGATGACATGTCGTTAGCCATGCTCATTAGCTAGGCTAAGTATCGTGACGGAGCGGGTGATGACAACGGAGCGCACAGCGGAGTCGCTGGCCAAGACGCTGCGAGAAGCGATCATCCGATTCAGCCGGCGGGTCCGGCAGGCCCGGCCGGTCGGTGACCTGACGTTCAGTCAGCTCTCCGCGCTGACCAGCCTGCAACTGGCCGGCGCGCTGACGCCGCGTGAGCTCGCCGACGTGGAGCGGGTACAGCCCCCGACGATGACCAAGATCATCGGGAAGCTGGAGGATCGCGGACTGGTGGCACGGACACCGCACCCGACCGACGGGCGCCAGGTGATCCTGGCCGCCACCGACGAGGGCCGGGCGGTCTACGCGCTGCACGAGCGGACTCGCAACGAGTGGCTGGCCGTGGAGTTGGCACGGCTCAGCCCGGAGGAACGGGAAACCCTGGCACGCGCCGCGGAGATCATGCAGCGCGTCGCCCGCGGCTGAGGCCGGCCCACCCAGCGGGGAAGCCGGGTCGTTCCGCTTCGTCACGTGACGATGACGCGTACGACCAGCGAGGGGGCACGACCGGATGCGGGCAGTGCTGAACACGACCTTCCGATCCCTGCGAGTCCGGAACTATCGCCTCTTCGCCGGTGGCCAGCTGATCAAGCTGATCGGCGTCTGGATGATGTTCACCGCCCAGGACTGGCTGGTCCTGGAGCTCTCCGACAACTCGCCAGGTGCGCTCGGCGTGGTCACCGCGCTGCAGTTCGTCCCGGTGATGCTGCTGACCCTGTACAGCGGGCGGCTCGCCGACCGGTACGACAAGCGAAAACTCCTGATCGTGGCGAACACCGTGTTCGCCGTCACCGCTGTCACCTTCGCGATCATCGTGGCCTCCGGCATCGTCCAGCTCTGGCACGTCTTCCTGTTCGCGCTGTTGTTCGGCATCGCCAACTCGGTGGAGACCCCGGTCCGGCAGGCCTTCGTCTCCGAACTGGTCGAGCTGCCGCTGCTGCCGAACGCCCTCGCCCTCTCCGCGGCCACCTTCAACTCCGCCCGGATCGGCGGCCCGGCGCTGGCCGGCGTGCTGCTCTCGCTGGTGTCCACCCGCGGGGTGTTCCTGATCGCCACCGCGCTGGCGATCGCCCCGGTCTTCACCTACCTGCGGATGGACACCACCGAGCTGCACGGGATCGAGCGCGCGGCGCGCGGCGGCGCCCGGGTGCTGGACGGCCTCAAGTACGTCGGCAAGCGCTCCGACCTGCTGCTGCCGATCTGCCTGATGGCGGTGATCGGCATGATCGGCTTCAACTTCCCGGTCACCCTGGCCGCCCTCGCGAAAATCAACTTCCACGCCGGCGCCTCCTCGTTCGGCCTGCTCACCACGGCGCTGGCGGTGGGCGCGCTCGGTGGCGCACTGGCCGGCAGCGGGCGGCGATCCCGGCCGGGGGCGTACCGGGTGATCGGCGCCGCGCTGGCCTTCGGCGTGCTGGAGTTCGCTGTCGGCTTCGCGCCCGGCTTCGTGAGCGCCATGCTGCTGCTGGTGCCGACCGGGTTCTTCTCCATCTATCTGGCCCAGGCCGCCAACCACCGGGTGCAGATGGGGGTGGACGCCGCGTACCGGGGGCGGGTGATGGCGCTCTACGTGCTGGTCTTCCTCGGGACCACGCCGATCGGGGCGTCGCTGGCGGGCTGGTGGGGCGAGCGGTTCGGGGTGCCGTCGAGCATCTGGATGGGCGGGCTGGTGTCGTTCCTCGCCTCGGTGGTGGCACTGGCCTGGCAGTTGCGCAGCAGCGGCGACCGGCTGAGCGTGCGGCTCCGGCCACGTGCCGGGGTTCGGCTGATCGCGGCGGCCGAGGCGGGACAGGGTGAGCGGACGTCCGAAGAGGATCCCCTTGCCCCACCCCGAGGGCGTGCTCGGGAGGCGGCCGGCGGCGACCGGGTGGCGCACGTCTGACGGACCGGGTGTCCGTTGACCGGGACGGAAACGGTGCCCGATGTCGGTAAGGAACCTGGCATTTAGGTAGTTGGCAGAATAGGTCCGCCGAACGGGTGTTCCGGACCGGTGTTTCGGAGGCTTAACTTCGAAGCGTGGCTATGGTGCAACTGGTCGTGATCTCAGCGGCGTGGATGACGCTGCTGGTCCTGTCCTGTGCCCGAGTCATCCTTCGGCGGCCCGCCCCGCGGCGGCCCGCCGACTCGGGTCACCTGCCCCGGCGGCGTTCCGCGCCTCGCCGGGTGCCCGCCCCGGGCCGTCTGCCGCGCAAGGGTTCTGCGCAAGCGTCCTGGGCCCGTCGCCCCGGCGCGCAGAACAGGGAGCTGCGCCGGCTGGACCGGGACATGCAGACCGTCGACGTGGCCGCCCGGATGGCGGCGCTGCCCGCTGTCCCGATCGAGCAGCTCGCCTTCGACCTGCGCCGGCTCGCCCGGCAGCGGCGCACCAGTCCGCTGCGCTGGTCCGAAGTGGGCATGGCGGCGCTGCTGCAGGCCTACGACGCGCGGCTCCAGCTGGCCTGCGCCTGCCTCGGCGTGCCGGAGCAGCTCCAGCCGCTGAAGGGTGTGGACCGGGAGGCCGAGCGCGTGCGGGTCGAGGGCCGGCTGGAGGCGGCGGGTCTGGCCCTGCGCGGCTGACCGACGCCGCGCGGCGGCCGGTTCGTGCCGCGCTGCGGGTTACTGTCCGCGCACACCGCGCGGTCGGCTGTGGCCTGCGCATACGCGGCTTACTCCACCTGCGGCCGGCTCATGCTCAGCCCTGCGCGTACCGAGCGGCCCGGGCTCCGGGCCGCTCAGGCTGCGCGGTCGGCTTCAGGGAGGTCTCAGGTGTGGTGCTGGTCAGGGCTGGGGTTCGGCGGGAGGGCCCACTCCTGGCGGACGTGATAGTTGCCGAGTGCGCTCTCTACCAGGGCGAAATCGGTCACTGGCCAGGTCGGACCGGCGTACCCGGCAAGCGCCGTGAGCAGGCCGCGGTCCTGGTGGTAGGAGACGGTCAGATGCGGCCGGAACGGCCGTGGGTCGATGGTGAACCCGGCGTCGTCCAGCGCGACCCGGACCGACTCGCGCAGCGCGCCCAGCTTCCGCAGGTCACCGGCGAGCCCCGCCCAGGCCACCGGGCCGAAGCGGCCGCCGCCGGTCAGGCGCAGCGAGAAGGCGGCCGGCGCCGGCACCGTGGCCAGGGCATCGGTCACCGAGGGCAGGCGGGCATCGTCGACCTCGCCCAGGAAGGCCAGGGTCACGTGCCACTTCGACGGCCGGGTGAATCGGCCGTCGGCCGGCAATACACGGCGCAGGTCCTCGCGGACCGCGGGCGGCGGAAAGACAGCCACGAAAAGCTTGCTCACCAGGACTCCGGAGCGGTCGCCAGCGGGAAGCCGGCCAGGCAGGACTCGCTCACCAGGACGCCGGAGCGGCCCTCAGCGGGACGGCAGGCCGTGAAGAGATCGCTCACGAGAGGTCCGGGTGGCCGCCGGTCTGGCGGCGGCCACGACGGCTCAGGAGGACTCGCGGGCGGCCGGGCCGCCGCCGAACAGCACGTCATCCCAGCTCGGCAGGCGCTTGCGAGGCTTGCTCTCCTCGCCCTCCGTGCTGGCCTGCGCGGTCTGGCCGACCGTGCGGCGCGGGCGCAGGACCGCCAGCGACGGCACCGCCGGGACCTCTTTGGGCAGGTCGGAGTCGTCGTCGAAGGCGGAGCCGGAACCGCCGCCGAGCAGCGCCGCGGCGCCACCGGCGACCGGGCGGCGAGCGGCCGGGGAAACCGGCTCCAGACCGCGACCGGAGGAACCCTCCAGCGGCCGGTCCAGTGAGGCCAGCAACGCGTCGCGGCCGGCCCGGATCGGGTCGCGGGTCGGGCGGGCCGGTGCGTCGGCAGCGGGCAGGCCGTGCCCGCCGCGGGTCGGCTCGCTGCTGCGGGCCGGGCCGGGCAGACCATGGCCGCCGCGCTCGGGGGCCGGCTCCTGGCCGAGGATCTGGGTGGGCCGCTCGGCGCACAGGTACTGCGCCATGTCGTCGTGCGGGGAGACCACCTGACGACCTTTGTCCAGGTCCCAGATGGCCTGGGCCGTCGCTTTGCCGGACGGCCAGGTGGCGACGATCCGCCAGGTGCCGTCGTCCTTGCGGAACGCGTCCCAGGAGATCTTCTCGGTGTCGATGCCGTGCTGCGCCAGGCGACTGTCGACCACCTCGGCCAGCGGCTGACCGGAATCGGACGTCTTCAGCCTGGTACGGCGCGCGTGCTGGGCCAGCATGGCCCGCTCCTGCAGCACCGGACCGGCGTAGCGCAGCACCCGGTCGACCGGGACTCCGGCGATCCGGGCCACGTCCTCGGCGGACTCGCCGGAGCGGATCCGGGCCTGGATGTCGCGCGGGGAGAGCGACGGCTGACTGTCCGATGCGATCACCGCGACCGCCGTGCCCGGCACCGGGGGACCGTCCGTGATCACCCCGGTCACCCGGTCGTCGAGAGGGAGCGCCAGTAGGCGGCCCACCTCGTCGGCGAGCACGAGGGCCTGTCCGTCCTCGGAGAGGGCGACGAAGCGTACCGGCCGCATGCGTTGCCTCCGTCTCGTCGCGTTGGCCTGTGCTCCCGAGAGTCAGTCACCCGGGCGCGTTTCGGAACACGGTACGCGCCTTGGTCACCCGATGGGGGTAAGCCACGCCGTCAAAGTAGCTGACCAGCGTAGATGATCTTCGTCGTCGGTGGGCAAATCCAGACCATTCAAACCCGGCTTTTGTACGACCTACAACTCCCCAGGCGCATGAGTCAGGTCACCGGGCGACCCCGCGACGGATTCCCGACACCGGGCCGCCTCGGCGACTCACGGGTGTGGCGGGTGGTCACGGCGTACCGGAGAACAAGCGCGACACGGGCGCGGTGCCCGCGCCGCGCGTGGTTTCCGGTCGGTACCTCAGAGCCGCTCGACGACGTAGTCGATGCAGCTGGTCAGGGCGATGACGTCACTGGGGTCGACGGTCGGGTAGAGCGCGATCCGCAGCTGGTTGCGCCCCAGCTTGCGGTACGGCTCGGTGTCCACGATGTCGTTGGCCCGCAGCACCTTGGCGATCGTCGCGGCGTCGACGCCCTCGGCGAAGTCGATGGTCGCGACCGCCGCCGAGCGCAGCGCCGGGTCGGCGATGAACGGCTCGGCGAACGACGAGCGGTCGGCCCAGCCGTAGAGCGCCGCGGCGCTCTCCGCACTGCGCTTGACCGCCCAGGACAGGCCGCCCTGCGCGTTCATCCAGTCCAGCTGCTCGGCCGCCAGGAAGACGGTGGCCAGCGCCGGCGTGTTGTAGGTCTGCTCCAGCCGGGACTGCTCGATCGCCGTCACCAGGTCGAGGAACTGCGGGATGTACCGTTTCGTCGCCTTGATCTCGAACGCCCGCTCGATCGCGGCCGGGGACATCAGGGCCAGCCAGATCCCGCCGTCCGAGCCGAGCGCCTTCTGCGGGGCCAGGTAGTAGACGTCGGTCTCGCGCAGGTCCACGTCGAGGCTGCCACCGCCCGAGGTGGCGTCGGTGAGCAGCAGGGCGCCCGGGTCGGCGCCCTCGACCCGGCGGACCGGCACCGCGACACCGGTCGAGGTCTCGTTGTGCACGCTGGCGTAGACGTCCACGCCGGCCTCGGCGGTGAGATAGGCCGCCTGGCCGCCGGGAGCCCGGTGCACTGTCGGCTCGGCCAGGAACGGCGCGTCCGTGACCGCCTTGACGAACTTGGCACCGAACTCGCCGAACTCGGCGAACTGCGCCTTCTCGCGGACCAGGCCGAACGTGGCGGTCTCCCAGAACGCGCTGGTCCCGCCGTTGGAGAGGACCACCTCGTAGCCGTCCGGCATCGAGAAGAACTCGGCGAGGCCGCGGCGCAGCCGGGCGACCTGGTCCTTCACCGTTTTCTGCCGGTGGGAGGTGCCCATGAGGGTGCGGGACACCGCGGAGAGCGCCTCGACACCCTCCGGCCGGACCTTGCTCGGCCCGGAGCCGAACCGCCCGTCGACGGGCTTGATCGCGTCGGGGATCTGGATGTCAGCCACTGTTTGCCTCGGTTCTCCGCTGCGGGTCGGCTCAGCCACGGTCACACATTATGGGTCAGCTGGGACCAGCCCTCGACCTCGGAGGGTTTACGGGGCTCCGGGCCGATGTAGCGCAGGGCCGGGCGCAGGATCCGGCCGAGCTTCTTCTGCTCCAGGATGTGCGCGCTCCACCCGGCCACCCGGGCACAGGTGAACATCGAGGTGAACATGTGCACCGGCACCTCGGCGAAGTCGAGCACCACGGCGGACCAGAAGTCCACGTTCGTCCACAGGTCGTGGCCGGGCTTGCGCTCCCGCAGCTCGGCCAGCGCCGCGGTCTCCAGGGCCACGGCGACCTCGTAGCGCGGGGCGCCGAGATCCTTGGCGATGCGGCGCAGCACGCGGGCCCGCGGATCCTCGGCGCGGTACACCCGGTGACCGAAACCCATCAGCCGCTCGCCACGGTCGAGCACGTCTTTCACATAGCCCTCGGCGTCGCCGCTGCGCTCCACCGCCTCCAGCATGTGCAGCACCCGGGTGGGCGCGCCGCCGTGCAGCGGGCCGGAGAGCGCGCCGATCCCCGAGGAGATGCAGGCGGCCACGTCGGCGCCGGTGGAGGCGACGATCCGGGTGGTGAAGGTGGAGGCGTTCAGCCCGTGCTCGGCGGCGGAGATGAAGTACGCGTCCACGGCCTTGACGTGCCGCGGGTCCGGATCACCGCGCCAGCGACGCATGAACCGCTCCACGATGGTCTCCGCCTTGTCGATGTCCTTCTGCGGGACGGCCGGCAGGCCGAGACCGCGAGCCGCCTGGGCGACGAAGGAGAGCGCCGTCACCGAGACCCGGGCGAGATCCTTGCGGGCCTGCTCGTCGCTGATGTCGAGGAGCTGGTCGAGACCCCAGTAGGGCGCCAGCATGGCGACCGCGGACTGCACGTCGACCCGGATGTCCCCGGAGTGCACCGGCACCGGGAACGGCTCGGCCGGTGGCAGCCCCGGCCCGAACCGGCCGTCCACCAGCAGCCCCCAGACGTTGCCGAAGGAGACCTGGCCGATCAGATCCTCGATGTCGACGCCGCGGTACCGCAGCGCGCCACCGTCCCGGTCGGGCTCGGCGATCTCGGTCTCGAACGCGATGACGCCCTCGAGCCCCGGCTTGAAGTCGGACACGGCACTCCCTGGGAGACGTGAGCTGCGGTGAGTGATTCATCTTGCCCGCCGGGTAACCGCACGGTCGACCCGTGAGGATTGTGCTCTCGATGACACCCATCCTGGTTCAACTGACACCCGGCGGGCGGGGACTTAGGTTCGTTCCGTCAAAGGGGTGGCTTCGGTTTTCCGCCGCGGGTCAGCCCTGTCGAAAGGAAGTACCCCGGATGCCAACCGCTCAGCCGTCCCCCGCCGGGATGCGCCGTGACTACACCGAGCACGGACCTTTGCTGGAGAGCTCGCTGGCCGGTGACTGGGCCACCCAGTTCGCCGCCTGGTTCGCCGAGGCGACAGCGTTCGGGCTGCCGGAGCCGAACGCCATGATCGTCGCGACGGCGGGTCCGGACGGCCGCCCGTCGGCTCGTACCGTACTGCTCAAGGGGTACGACTCGACCGGTTTCGTATTTTTCACCAACTATGAGTCGCGGAAGGGGACCGAGGCGGCGCTCAACCCGTACGCGAGCCTGGTCTTTCCGTGGTTCTCGATGCAGCGGCAGGTGATCGTGGCGGGCCCGGTCGAGCGGGTGTCCCGGGCCGAGACCGAGGAGTATTTCGCCTCCCGGCCGCGCGGCTCGCAGCTCGGCGCCTGGGCGAGCCCGCAGTCGACGGTGGTGAGCGGGCGGGACGCGGTGGACGCCGGGCTGGCCGCGGCGATCGAGCGGTTCGGTGACGGGCCGGTGCCGGCGCCGCCGCACTGGGGCGGGCTGCGGGTGCGGCCCGAGACCGTGGAGTTCTGGCAGGGCCGGAGCAACCGGCTGCACGACCGGCTGCGGTACCGCGCCGACGGTTCCTCCTGGATCGTGGAGAGGCTCGCCCCGTGAGCGTGGTGGCGAGACCGCGCCGTTCCTGGATGATCGACACCAGCCCGCTACGGGTGACGACGTTCCGCCGGATGTGGATCGGCAACGGGGCGTCGTTCTTCGGCTTCCAGTTCACCGCGGTGGCCGTACCGGTGCAGATGTTCGCGATCACGCACTCGCCGTTCTGGGTCGGCCTGCTCGGCGTGGCCGGGCTGATCCCGCTGCTGATCTTCGGGCTCTGGGGCGGCGCGGTGGCCGACGTGGTCGACCGGCGGCGGCTGCTGCTGGCCAGCTCGGCGCTGACCTGGGTGGTCACGCTGGGCCTGCTGGCACAGGCGGCGGTCGGGGCACGCAGCCCCTATCTGCTGCTCGCGCTGACCGCGGTCCAGTCGATCGGCTTCGCGATCAGCTCGCCGGCCCGGCAGTCGATCATCCCGCGAATCGTGCCGACAGCGATGGTCCCGGCGGCGAACACACTGAACTACACGACCACCACGGCCGGCGGCGTGCTCGGCCCACTGGCGGCCGGCGTGATCATGGGGGTCTGGTCGACGGGTACCGGCGTCGAGGTGGCCTACGCGGTCGACGCCCTGCTGTTCACCGTGACGTTCTGGGCCACCTGGCGGCTGCCGCCGATCCCGCCGATCGAGCACGACGACTCCGGTGAGAAGCCGACGGCCGGCCTGCGCGGCATCGTGACCGGCCTGAAGTTCCTGGTCACCCAGCCGGTACTACTGCTCTCCTTCGGCATCGACCTGATCGCCATGGTGTTCGCCATGCCGCGGGCGCTGTTCCCGGCGGTGGCCGAGGAGCGGTTCGGCGGCGGCTCCGCGGTCGGCTGGCTGTTCAGCGCGATCGCCATCGGCTCGGTGCTGGGCGGCCTCACCTCCGGCTGGATCAGCCGGATCCGCCGGCAGGGCATCGCGCTGGTGGTCGCGGTGGTCGGCTGGGGTGTCGCGATCGCCCTCTCCGGCCTGGCCGACCAGCTCTGGCTGATGATCGTGCTGCTCGCCGTGGCCGGCGCGGCCGACCTGGTCAGCGCGGTCTACCGGCAGACGATCATGCAGACGTTCGCGCCGGACCGGCTGCGCGGCCGGCTGCAGGGCGTGTTCACCGTGGTGGTGGCCGGCGGTCCCCGGCTGGGTGACCTGCGGGCCGGTGCCACCGCCGATCTGACCAGCGTGGGCGCCTCCTGGGTGGGTGGCGGCTTCCTGGCCGCCGCGCTGGCCGTCGTCCTGGCGTTCGCCTTCCCGGCACTGATTCGTTACCGGCCCGTCCCGGAACCCGCCGACAATGCCGGACGATAGTGTCGCGGGTATGACAGAGACAGCCGCGAAATCCGGGGTCCAGTGGTCGATCGAGGCGGACGGTCGCCGCGCCGTTCTCGCCGAGGTCGGTGGCACGCTGCGTAGCTTCTCGTCCGGCGGGGTGGAGCTGCTCGACGGCTTCGGTCCGGACGAGATCTCCCCGGGTTCCGCCGGCCAGACTCTCGCGCCGTGGCCGAACCGGATCCGGGACGGGCAGTACACGTTCGAGGGGACGACGTACCAGCTGCCGCTCACCGAGCCGGCCCGGCACAACGCCATCCACGGCCTGGTGAACTGGTCCCGCTGGCGGGCCACCGAGCACACCGCCTCCGCTGTCACCCTGGAGTACGACCTGCCGCCCCAGGTCGGTTACCCGTGGGCGCTCACCCTGCGGACCCGCTGGTCGGTCTCCGCCGAGGGACTGCGCTGCGTGCAGGAGGTGGTGAACACCAGCGACGCGAACGCGCCGTGGGGGTACTCGGTGCACCCGTACCTGCGGCTGCCCGGCGTCACCGTGGACAACACCGTTCTTCAGGTGCCGGCGAAAACCCGGATCCTGGCCGACGCCCGGCTGCTCCCGATCGGCGCGGTGAAGGTGGCCGGCAGCGAGTTCGACTACGCCGAGCCCCGCCGGATCGGGACGGCGATCCTGGACACCACGTTCGGCGACATCGATTTCGGCGCCGACGGGCTCACCGAGGTGGTGCTCGCCGACGCGAACTCGGACGCGAAAATCGTCTTCTGGGCCGACGACAAGTTCAAGTACTGGCAGGTCTTCACCGGCGACACCCTGCACGGCGAGCGGCACCGCCGGTCGGTCGCGATCGAGCCGATGACCTGCCCGCCGGACGCGTTCCGCTCGGGCCGGGACCTGGTCACGCTGGCCCCGGGCGAGACCTGGACCACCGCGTGGGGGATCCGCGCCTGATGGAGTTCGACGAGGTGATCCGCCGGCGGCGGATGGTCCGCGGGTACGACCCCGCGCGGCCGGTGCCGCCGGAGCTGGTCGACAAGATTGTCCGGCATGGGCTACGGGCCCCGTCCGCCGGCTTTTCCCAGGGGTGGAGCTTCCTGGTCCTCACCGACCCCGACGACCGGAAGCTGTTCTGGTCGGTCACCTCCACCGGGTCGACTCCGGAGGCCGGCGCCTGGCTGGCGCGGATGAGCACCGCGCCGCTGGTCATCGTCGCCCTGTCCAACAAATCGGTTTATCTCGACCGGTACGCGGAATCAGACAAGGGCTGGGCGGACCGGGACGAGTCCCGCTGGCCGGTGCCGTACTGGGACGTGGACACCGGATTCGCCGCGCTGCTGATGCACCTGACCGCGGTGAACGAGGGGCTCGGCTCGTGCTTCATCGGGCTGCCCGCCGACCGGATCGACGCGTTCCGCTCGGCGTTCGGGGTGCCCGGCGAGTTCCACCCGGTCGGTGCGCTGACGGTCGGCTATCGGGGAACGGACAAGAGGTCACCGTCACTCAAGCGCGGTCACCGTCCGGTGGACGACGTGGTGCATCATGGCCGGTGGGCTTCGGCCGTGACGGTCCCTCAGGCGTCGGGTGGTGCCTGACCGGACCGCGGCTAGGCTGGCATACCGATGGACATCTCGCAGGGAGAGGGGCAGCCGCCGTGATCTTCAGAGCGGTCCGGGACGGAGCCCCGTACCCCGATCACCACACCACGCTGAAGGCGTGGGCGGAGATCCCGCCGCGGCCGATCCGGCTCGCCGACCTGATCACCACGAAACGGGAGCTGGCGCTGGACAAGCTGCTGGCCGAGGACTCGACGTTCTACGGGGACCTGTTCCCGCACGTGGTGGAGTACCAGGGCGCGCTGTACCTGGAGGATGGGCTGCACCGGGCGTTGCGGGCGGCGCTTCAGCAGCGGAACCAGATTCACGCGCGGGTTCTGGTCGTCGAGGGTTAGGCCTTTTGTCGGGTTTTCGCGCGGGATGCTGGCGTTCCGGCTCCTCCGGTCGCGAATTGTCGGACCCCCTCCGTACCGTTGGGGCATGGCCAACTCACCGGATGTCGAAGAGCCGACGACGGAGTATCCGGCCGTGCCCGATGGGGCCGAGCCGGTCGCCCCGGCCGTCCTCCCGGAGCACAGGCCGAGCTTCTTCGCCCGGCTGCTGATCTTCATCGGCGTCGTCTTCGCCCTGATCGTCGCGTCCTGCTTCGGGCTGCGCGCGATGCACGTGCTGCCCTCCTTCGACAACCCGTTCTCCGATCAGACCGTCGACCGCAGTCAGCCGGTGCTGCTGCAGTCCATGCGCGACCTGCATCGTTACGTGGCGGCCGACGGCACCTTCCAGGTGATCGTCGACCTCCAGCAGAACAAGGAGAACATTCCCGACTTCCTGGTCAACCGGCGGATCCTTTTCGTCGGCTCGGGCACTGTGGAGGCCTATGTCGACTTCAGCGCCCTCGCCGGGGACGCGCTCAAGGTCGACAACGAGAAGAAGACGATCGAGCTCACCCTTCCGCCGCCGCAGCAGTCGACGGCCGCCCTCGACATGGCGAAAAGCTACGTGGTCGAGGAGAACCGCGGCCTGCTGACCAGCATCGGTGACGCGTTCCACGCCGACACCGACAAGCAGCAGCGGGTCTACCAGATGGCCCAGGAGAAGATCACCGAGGCGGCCAGGTCGAGCGGGCTCGATCAGCGGGCGCAGCAGAACACCCAGCTGATGCTGGAGAGCCTGTTCGTCCGTCTGGGTTACACCTCGGTCAAGGTCAACTTCACCCATCCCTGACGGTGGAACCGGGTAAATGGGTGACGCCGCCGCCCCCGGGGGTGGTGGGGCGGCGGCGTCGGGAATCGCGGCCCGGTGGTTGGCGGGGCTGCGATCCGGCTTGCGGGCCGGCGGCATCGTTGCCGGTCGGCTGGTGGTCTGGCTTGCGGGTCGGGGGCATCGTTGTCGGTCGGCTGGTGGTTCGGCTTGCGGGTCGGCGACCGGCATTGTTGTTGGTCGGCTGGTGGTTCGGCGGTGCCGTCCGTTGGCGTTGCCCATTCGGTGCGACGGTTGGGGCGGCTCGGTGTTCACGGCGAGTCGCGAAAATCTGGCTCGATCACCGGCGCGAGCTGAACGTGACGGCGATGACCAGTTGGTTCGACCCCGCCTTGGACAAAGCGGGAGACGGCGGGTCAGCGTCGGTTCGCTTCGCGGCCGAGTCGGCGAGCACTCGTCTGCGAGTTGTGCGGGGTGGCGGTCGCCTGCCCGTGGGTTGCTGGGCGGGGCAGGCGGGGATGGGTCCCGGCCGGGTGTGCCAGCCCGGCTTCCGCCCGGCCGGGAGCCTTCATCGACCGGCGAGGTGGACGCCGGTCCGGTTCGCTTCTGGATATGTGCCCCGAAAGCCGGCGGGTTACTCGCCGGCCATCGGTGTCCTTGCGTCCGGTGATCGCTTGGTGGGGCGGCGGCTGCTCGGCGGTGATCCTTGCGGGGCGGCCGGCTGCTCGGCAGTGGTCGCTGAGTGGGATGGCCGGCTGCCTGCCGACGGTCGCTCGGTGGGGTGGCCGGCTGCCGGGCGGCGGTCGCCTGGTGGGGCTGGCTGTCAGGCAGGAGTCGCTTGGTGGGGTGGCCGGCTGCTGGGCGGTGGTCGCTTGGTGGGGCGGGCGGCCACCGGACGCTGGTTGCTCGACGAGGGTGGGCGCCGGCGGTGGTCAGGGGTTACTCGTTGGGCATCAGGACCCAGAGGATCAGGTAGGCGATGAACTGGGGGCCCGGGAGCAGGCAGGACAGGACGAACAGCAGCCGGACCGTTCCGGAGGACAGCCCGGTGCGGCGGGCCAGACCGGCGCAGACGCCGGCGATCCAGCGGTCGTGGCGGGGGCGGGTCAGGCTGCGCGACTTCAGAGGGCTGGTCACGATCATCCACTCCTTCAGTGGTGGCCGGGGCGCTGCGCCCCGGACCACTTCGACGTTAGGTACGGCGGGCCGGTCGTCCCTCATCCCGCAGGGGGAGAGTGGCCACCAAGCTCCCGTAAGGGGGACCCGTACCCGAATGCCTCTCGCTGTTAACCTTTAGCCTTCTTGCGAGGCCCCGAGCTGCGGGCTCTTGTTCATCTTGTGGAGGCAGACGGTGCCGCTGGCCCTCCTGTACCCGGGCCTCGGGGCCACCCCCACCGGCGACGAGCCGAGCGCCGGGCTGAGTGGTGAGCCGGGTGGCGAGCTGCGCCGGGATCTCATCGCCGCGCTGCGGACCGCCGGGGCGACCGAGATCGATCGGGTGGAGCCGGGCGATGATCTGCGCGGGCGGATCCGGGAGGCGGCCGGCCGGGCGCATGACGCGGGCGAGCCGCTGCTGATCTGCGCCGACAATCTCGTGACCCATCACAGCCTGTTGTGGATGCTGGCCACCGATCCGGCCGGGCGCAGCACCGTGCTGGTGGCTCCGGACCCGGCGGGCGAGCTGCGGGAGGATCGGGGACGGGCGGTTCCGGCCGGGTCGGGCGCGGGCACGGTGCGCTATCTGGGTGCGATGTGCCTGGCTCCGACGGACCTGATGCTCCTGGAGAAGGTCGTCGACCGGCTCCCGGCGTACCGGAAAGGGGTCCCGGCCGAAAGCGACAGCGACTCCGCAGCGGACCGCGTGGGTGCGACGGACCGTGACGGCGCGGTGGATCGTCACAGCGCGGCGGACCGCGACAGTGCGACGGACTGTGACGGTGCGACGGACTGTGACGGTGCGGCGGACCGTGACGGCCTGGCGGACCGCGAGGCTGCGGCGGGCCAGGACGGTGACGCTGCGGTCGGTGCCGGCGGGGCTGGGGATGATGGCGCTGGGCTGGTGACGGGGCTGCTCGAGGCGGGGCTCGTGCCGGTGGCCGTGCGGGTGCGTGAGCTGCACGCGGAGCAGGTGCGGAGCGACGGGGAGCTCGCCGCCGCCCGGGGACGGATCCGCGGGATCGACGAGGACCGTGCGCGGTTGCGGCTCGCGGTCAAGGAACAGGACGACTTCTTCACGACGTACGCGGTGAGCACCTGGTCTCCGCTCGTCACCCGTGCCGCCGCCCGCCTGCGCCTGAGCCCCACCGCGGTGACCGGGCTCTCCGTGCTCTTCGCGGGCGCCGCCGCGCTGGCCTTCTGGCAGGCCTCCAGGGCCGCCATGATCCTCGGCGGGGTGCTGCTCTACCTCGGCTTCGTGCTGGACTGTGTGGACGGGCAGCTGGCCCGGTACACCCGGCGGTTCGACGCGTTCGGCGGCTGGCTGGACACGATGGCGGACCGGGCCAAGGAGTACGCGGTCTACGCCGGGCTGGCGGCCGGCGCCGATCGCCTCGGACTGCCCTACGCGTGGCCGCTCGCGATCACCGCGATCGCGCTGCAGACCGTGCGGCACATGACCGACACCTGGTACGGCGCGTTGCACGACGAGGCGGCGGCCCGGCCCCGTCCGCAGACCGCCGGTGGCGTCGGCGCCCGGCTCTCGGCGGCTTCGCAGGCGGCGCAGAGCAGCCGCGGGTCGCTGATCTACTGGGCGAAGCGGATCGTGGTCTTCCCGATCGGCGAGCGCTGGGCGCTGATCGCGGTGGCCGCCGCGCTCACCGACGGGCGGGTGACGCTGACCGCGATCGTCGGGTTCGGGGTGCTGGCATTCCTTTACACGCTGTCGCTGCGGTCGCTGCGCGCGCTGTCGATGCGGGTGGCCGTGCTGAACACCGTCGACACCGGGCGGCACCGGGACGACGGCTGGCTGGCGCGGCGGGTGCTGGGCCGGGCCCGGATGGATTTCCCGCTGGTGGTGACGGCGGTGCTGGCGGCGTACGCGATGGCCGGCCTGGTCGCCGGCGAACCGCTGCGGACCGGACTCCTGGCGGGCGGGATCCCGGCGGCGCTGGCGGCCGGGATGACCGCCCGGGCTCGCCATGACCGGCCACTGGACTGGCTGGTGCCGGCCGCGCTGCGGGCCGCCGAGTACCTGCTCGTGGTGCTCGCCGGGGTGGTCGGCGGGGTGCCCTGGCCGGTGGTGTTCCTGCTGGTGTTCGTGCTGGCGCTGCGGCACTACGACCTGACCGCCCGGATGGAGAAGGGCGCGCCGGGGACCCGGGCCGGTGCGGCGGTGCTGGGCTGGGAGGGCCGGACGGTGCTGCTGGCCGGGGTGACGCTGGCGGGCTTCGCGACCGGCGGGTTCGCGGTGCTGGCGGTGCTGGTCGGGGGAGCGTTCGCGGTTACGGCGATCCGGGACTGGCGGGCTTCGCGCACTCGGTGAGCGGGCGGTGCCCCGCTGTCGCGGGGCGGCGGCGGTGGTGCGCGGTTCGAGGCGGCGGTGGTGGTGCGCTGTCGCGGGGCGGCGGCGGTGCGCGGTTGCGAGGTGCTCCGGGTCATCGCGAGGTGTGCCGCGACGGTGGGGAGTTGCGCCGGACGCCTGGCGACGGCGGGGGCGGGGCTCGGCTGCTTGCCTGAGGCGGGACCTCCGGGCGTACCGGAAAGCGGCGGATCCTGGGGCGCCGGAGCAGGGAGCGAACAGCGGACCGCGATTTGTCGGTTCTTGCTGGGAACGTGCACACAATGTCTCCCAGAGTTCGGATCTCCGTAATCGATTAATCACTATCCGCGAATGGCACGTTCGCCCGATGGCAAAGCATCGAAGGCACTCGCAAAGTCAGTACCCGATCGCCGACCGTCGTGGGATCGGGATCACAAAAACGATCGGGGAGGTTGGCGGTGTC
Source organism: Actinoplanes oblitus (assembly GCF_030252345.1). NCBI lineage: Bacteria > Bacillati > Actinomycetota > Actinomycetes > Micromonosporales > Micromonosporaceae > Actinoplanes > Actinoplanes oblitus. The sequence continues at coordinate 379,143 of NZ_CP126980.1, forward strand.
CACCGTCGCGCTCAAGGACGTCACCAAGATTTGGCCAGATGGCACGGTTGCCGTGGATCGGGTGTCGCTCGACGTCCGGGACGGCGAGTTCATGGTTCTGCTCGGCCCCTCGGGTTGCGGGAAGTCGACGGTGCTCCGGATGATCGCCGGGCTGGAGGACCCCTCCGACGGGGAGATCCTGCTGAACGGTGAGCCGGTGCTCGACGTGCCGCCGCGCGACCGCAGCATCGCCATGGTGTTTCAGGACTTCGCGCTCTATCCGCACATGACGGTCGCCGACAACATCGGCTTCCCGCTCAAGCTCTCCGGTGTCGAGCCCGGCTCCCGGCAGGACCGGGTCGGCACGGTGGCCGGCGCGCTCGGCATCGGCGAGGTGCTCGGCCGCCGCCCCAGCCAGCTGTCCGGCGGGCAGCGGCAGCGGGTCGCGATGGGCCGGGCGATGGTCCGCCGCCCCGGCATCTTCCTGATGGACGAGCCGCTCTCCAACCTGGACAGCGGCCTGCGTGCCGAACTGCGCGCGGAGATCACCAGCATGACGCGGGAACTCGGCGTCACCACCATGTACGTGACGCACGACCAGGCCGAGGCGCTGACCATGGCGGACCGTGTGGCGATCATGCGGCGCGGCGTCCTCCAGGACCTGGGCACCCCCACCGAGGTCTACCGCCGCCCGGCCACCCTCTACGTCGCCGCCTTCCTCGGCTCGCCGCGGATGAACCTGCTGGAGGCGTCGGTCTACGTGCACCTGGACCGCTACGTCGCGCTGAACTTCGGTGAGCAGACGCTCTACCTGGCCTGGACCGACCCGCGCTCGCGGGCGGTGGCGCGGTACCACGGCGAGCGGATCGTGGTCGGGCTGCGGGCCGAGGCGCTCACCCCGGTCACCCCCGACACGCCCGGGACGGTCCTGCACGGCCGGATCCGCTACCTGGAGCACCACGGCCACGAGTCGCTGGCCTACCTGGACATCGGCGCCACCGCGATCGTCGTCGACGAGATCGGCGGCCCGGCCCGCGAGCAGCCCTCCGGCGGCACCCTGAAGCGGCTCGGCGGCGCGCTCCAGCGCCTCACCAAGTCGACCTCCGCCACCGCCCAGGAGGAGCAGCAGCGCGGTCCGATCAGCGTGCTCGACCCGGGACGGCACCACCGCAAGGCGGCCGAGCTGTCGGTGCGGCTGGCGCCCTACCCGGCGGTCACCCCCGGGCATCCGCTCACCGTGGCCGTACAGATGGACGCCGTGCACTTCTTCGACGAGCGGGGAGACCGGATCGACGTGGGGTGGCGCTGATGGGCCGGCGCGCGGTGTTGCGGTCGGGCGCCACGTCGGCCCGCCGTGGCGCCGGGCCGCGCCATGGTGCGGCGGCTTCGGGCGGCGTGGTGGCTCGGGGTGGCGCTGGGTCGCGCCATGGTGCGGCGGCTTCGGGCGGCGTGGTGGCTCGGGGTGGTGCTGGGTCGCGCCATGGTGCGGCGGCTTCGGGCGGCGTGGTGGCTGCCACTTCCGGGCGGGATCGCGGATGCCTGCTGCCACCGGATGGACACAGCGCGTAGGCTGCACGACGGTGGAGGACAGGATCGGCCAGAGCGTGCGCTCGGCTCCAGGCGGGGAGCCGAGGGGCGACGCCGTCCCTCCATCGGCCGGCTCGCCGGTGCTGCTGGACCGCACGTTCGGGCACGCCGACATCACCCTGCTGCGGCACGAGGTGTCCCGGCTGCTGCCCGCGGTCGGCGTGACCGGTGACCGCCTCTCGGGTTACGTGCTCGCCATCAACGAGGTGATCACGAACGTGGTGCTGCACGCCGGCGGCAGCGGCCGGATCGTGCTGCGGGTGGACGCCGGCTCGGTCTGGTGCGTGGTCACCGACTCCGGACCGGGCATCCCGGACGACTACTTGGACGGCGATCTCCTCCCCGGTACGGACGAGATCGGTGGCCGCGGGCTGTGGCTGGCGCACCAGCTGTGCGACGAGGTGACCACCGCGACCGGGCCGATAGGTACCTCGATCGGACTGCGTATGGATCTTGAACCGTTGAGCTGAAAGCTGAAACAGCAGCTTGAACGGCTTACGAAACACACAGGAAATGTGAAGGCGCCCTTCGCCTCTCGTGCCGCGGCGGGTGCGACTACATTGGGCGCGTGCTCGGACTTCCTTCCCAGGTAACCGCTTGTCTTTTCGATCTTGACGGGGTGCTCACGCAGACCGCCCTTGTGCACAGTGCCGCGTGGAAACAAACGTTCGACACGTTTCTGGAATCGTGGGCCCGGCATCATGATCAACAGTTTGTTCCGTTCGATTCCGGCGTCGACTATCACCGATATGTCGACGGCCGGCAGCGTGCCGACGGTGTGCGCACGTTCCTCGCCTCGCGGGGTGTCACCCTTCCCGAGGGCACGCCTGACGACGGGCCCGACGAGGAGACCGTCAACGGCGTCGGTAACCGCAAGAACCTGCTCGTGTTGCAGAAGATCAAGGAGGGTGCGGTCCAGGTCTACCCCGGCTCGGTGGAGTACCTGAAGGCCGCCAAGGCCGCCGGCCTGCGCCGCGCGGTGGTCTCGGCGAGCGCCAACTGCAAGGACGTGCTCGAGGCGGCCGGCATCGCCGACCTCCTGGAGGTCCGCGTGGACGGGGTCGTCGCCCGCGAGCTGAGCCTGCCCGGCAAGCCCGCGCCGGACACCTTCCGGTACGCCGCGAAACTGCTCGGTCTCTCCCCGGAGAGCTGCGCGGTCTTCGAGGACGCCCAGGCCGGAGTGGCCGCGGGCCGGGCCGGTGGATTCGGCCTGGTGATCGGCGTGGATCGGGTCGGCCAGGCCGACGCGCTCCGGGAGAACGGCGCCGATGTTGTGGTCACTGACCTTTCCGAACTGCTCAACCACTAAGAAGAGGCACGACCGTGATCCGTGAACGGGCCTACCCCGTCGACCCCTGGCACATCCGGGAGACCCGGCTGGACCTGGACCTGCTGGCCCAGTCAGAGTCGGTGTTCGCGCTCTCGAACGGCCACATCGGGATACGGGGCAACCTGGACGAGGGCGAGCCGCACGGCCTGCCCGGCACCTATCTGAACTCGTTCTACGAGCTGCGGCCGCTGCCGCACGCCGAGGGCGGATACGGCTTCCCGGAGTCCGGCCAGACCATGGTCAACGTCACCAACGCCAAGCTGATGCGGCTGCTGGTCGACGACGAGCCGTTCGATGTGCGATACGGCGAGCTGCGTTCCCACGAGCGCTGCCTGGACCTGCGCGCCGGGACCCTGGAGCGGGTGGTGGAGTGGGTCTCCCCGTCCGGCCAGGGCGTCCGGGTGCGCACCGTGCGCCTGGTCTCCTTCACTCAGCGGGCGGTCGTCGCCTTCCTCTACGAGGTGGAGCCGCTGGACGGCGCGGCCCGGCTGATCCTGCAGTCCGAGCTGGTGGCCAACGAGCAGCTCCCGCCGATGAGCAAGGACCCGCGGGTGGCGGCGGTGCTGGAGCACCCGCTGCAGGCCGAGGAGATGCTCGAGCAGCGGTCCGGCGGCCTGCTGGTGCACCGCACCAAGGTCAGTGACCTGCGGATGGCCGCGGCCATGGAGCACCTGGTGGAGACGCCGGGCCGGCACGCGATCACCACCGAGGGGCACGGCGACTGGCTGCGCACCACGGTGGCCTGCCGGCTGGAGCCGGGGCAGAAGCTGCGGGTGGTCAAGCTGGCGGCGTACGGCTGGTCCAGCGTGCGCTCGCTGCCCGCCCTGCGCGATCAGGTCGGCGCCGCGCTGGCCAGCGCCCGGCTGGACGGCTGGGAGGGCCTGGTCCAGCAGCAGCGGGAGTACCTCGACGCCTTCTGGGACCACTCCGACGTGCGCGTCGAGGGTGACCCGGAGGTGCAGCAGGCGGTCCGCTTCGGTCTCTTCCACACGCTGCAGGCCGGTGCCCGGGCGGAGAAACGCCCGATCGGGTCCAAGGGCCTCACCGGTCCCGGGTACGACGGCCACACGTTCTGGGACGCCGAGACGTTCGTGCTGCCCGCGCTCACCTACACCCAGCCCTCGGCGGCGGCGGACGTGCTGCGCTGGCGGCACTCGACGCTGGACCTGGCCCGGGAGCGGGCGCAGACGCTGGGCCTGCAGGGTGCCGCGTTCCCGTGGCGGACCATCCGCGGCCAGGAGTGCTCCGGGTACTGGCCGGCCGGCACCGCGGGCTTCCACATCGCCGCGGACATCGCCGACGCGGTCCGGCGCTACGTCCAGGCCACCGGCGACTACGACTTCGAGCGTGAGGTCGGCCTGGAGCTGCTGGTGGAGACCGCCCGGCTGTGGCGCTCGCTGGGCCACCACGACCGGCACGGGCGGTTCCACATCGACGGCGTCACCGGGCCCGACGAGTACACGGCCGTGGTGAACGACAACATCTACACCAACCTGATGGCGCAGCAGAACCTGATGACCGCGGTGGAGGCCTGCAAGCGGCATCCGGACCTGGCGCGGCGCTTCGGGGTCGACGACGAGGAGGCGGCCTCCTGGCGGGACGCGGCGGCGGCCGTGCACATCCCGTACGACAAGGAGCTCGGCGTCCACCAGCAGTGCGAGGGCTTCACCCGGTTGCAGGAGTGGGACTTCGAGAACACCCCGCCGGAGGGCTACCCGCTGCTGCTCAACTACCCGTACTTCGACCTGTACCGCAAGCAGGTGGTCAAGCAGGCCGACCTGGTGATGGCGATGTACATCCGGGGGGACGCGTTCACCCCGGAGGAGAAGACCCGGAACTTCGCGTACTACGACGCGCGGACGGTCCGGGACTCGTCGTTGTCCGCCTGCATCCAGGCGGTGATGGCGGCCGAGACCGGGCACCTCGAGCTGGCCCACGACTATCTGGGCGAGGCCGCCCTGATGGACCTGCACGACCTGCACCAGAACGCGCGGGACGGCGTGCACGTGGCGTCGCTGGCCGGCTCCTGGATCGCACTGGTGGCCGGCCTGGGCGGGATGCGTGACTTCAACGGCCAGTTGTCGTTCGCGCCGCGGCTGCCCAGCCGGATCAACAACCTGGACTTCTCGCTGCTCTGGCGGGGGCTGCGGCTGCGGGTCAACGTCACCGCCGAGGAGGTCACCTACTCGCTGCGCAACGGCGGCGGCTCGGCCCGGCTCACCCTGCTGCACCACGGCAAGGAGATCGAGGTCACCCAGGTCCGCCCGGTGACCATGGCGATCCCGTCGGCCGGGCCGGCCGGCCCGGCACCGGCGCAGCCGGCCGGGCGTGCCCCGGTGCGGCGCGCGACGCCGCACCACTGAGACACCACGAGAGAACGGCCCCCGCCCGGACGGGTGGGGGCCGTTCTCATCAGGACTGACGTGACTACAGCAGCGACACGTGCACGTGGTCGGTGTGATCACTCGGACCGTGGTAGGCGTGCCAGTTGTTGGTCGCCGGGAACCAGATCTGCTTGTACCAGATGACGTAGTAGATGCCGAGCCGATCGGCGTTGCGCACCAGGAACGCGGTGAGGTCGTTGCCGTACCGCATCATCTTGGCGTTGCCGGTCGCCGACGAGAAGCCACTCTTCTGCAACGACCAGTCGCAGGCGCGGCCCTTCGGGTGCTCGAACGGGCCACCGTCGCGGTGGCAGCCGACGAACATGTTGAAGCCGGCCTTCTTCACCTCCTTGTAGAGGTGCAGGGTGCGCTTGGTGATGCAGCCGTCGGTGGTCGGGTCGTCCTGGTTGCAGGACTCCGGCGAGAAACCGCCGTCGGAGTTGCGCGGTGCCGGGGCGGCGGTCGGCGACTTGGCGTCGACGAACCCGGCGGTGATGGTCTTGTTGATGCCGGTGCCACCGCCGAGCAGTTCGAGCTGGTCCTCGGCCGAGTCGTGCAGCTTCTTCTGCACCGAGAGCTGCTGCTCCTGGTTCTTGACCTCGGCGTCGAGCCGGGTCTTGTCCGCGGTGATGTCCTGCAGCAGGGTGTTCAGCTCGTGCAGTTTCTCGTCGTGCAGCTTGTTGATCTCCTCCAGGCTGACCGCCTTGTCCAGGAAGTCGGCGGAGTCGCTGGCCCGCAGCAGGAAGCTCAGCGAGCTCAGGTTGCCGACCTGGTACTGCTGCTTGGCGATCGCGTTGACCTCGGGGACCAACTGGTCGCGCCGAGCCTCGGCGGTCTTGATCTGGGCGGCCAGCTGGATCTGGGTCTTCTTCGATTTCGCGACCGCTGCCTTGGCGTTCACGAACCGGCGGTTCGTGGCCTCGATCTGGTCGGAGAGGTCGTCGCTCGCCTCCCCTTCCTCAGCGGTCGTGCCGCTGCCTCCAGGGGCAGCGTGTGCCGGGGTGATCGGGGCCACGAATATGGCGGCGGTCACCAGCGGCGCCAGGGCAAGCGTCAGCCACCGGCGGGGACGTGCGGTCATCAACAATCCTTCCTTGTCACCGCCGACCGGGTTAGCTGACGGGTTCGGGACGGAAGCTATCCCTACCGCATGACGCGGATTCACCCCACCTACCTGGTTCCCCGGCTCACCTTTCGGTGATTAGGCGGCGGCCTGCCGGCAACTCGGGGGCGGTGCCGTCCTGGCAGGACCGGCGGCAAGCTTACCTGAGATAGCACGGGACATCAGGGTCCGGAAAAGGGCCAAAATAGTTACCGCACAACGACTTTCCGTAAGCGCATCACGACTGGTGACTGCGCCGTCGCGATGGGTGTGAGAACTGTCGATTCGTCGATCCGCTGAGGTATGGTCGTCCCGGTTCCCAGCCGGGAACCGCCGCCTAATCGCATAACGAGCGAGCCGGGGATCCATTTTTCTTCCGGGGCGAATCCGCATCCCGCGGTAGGGACCTTTCCTTCATCCCGAGCCCGTCAGCTAACCCGGCCGGCGGCCGACGGGAGGAAACAGCCAGTGCAGCATGTGACTGCGCGGCGACGATGGGCTGCCTTTCTAGCGCTCGTGGTCGCCGCATGTGGGATCGCCGGGGTCGCCGGACCGGCAGCCGCGGCGCCCCGGCCCCTGGCCGCGCCGGGGGAGTCCGGTGACGACGGCGAGGGTGGCAAGAAGGCCATGCTCGACAAGCTCGAAGAGGCCTCCAAGGGCTACCTGGCGGCCAAGGCGAAGCTCGCGAAATCCAAGCAGCAGCAGACCCAGCTGGCCGCCGAGCTGAAGAAGCTGGACGCGGCCCTCGGCCCGCAGCAGGTGACGCTCAACAAGTACGCCGAGCAGGCGTACACGATGGGCCGGCTCGGCCCGATCAGCGCGCTGCTCGGCGCCGACTCGTCGGCCGGCTTCCTGGACCGGGCCCAGCTGCTGACCACCGTGGCGGCCCGGCAGAACCAGGCGATCGCCGACCTGAAGAACACCCGGACCGACCGGCAGACGGCCAAGACCGGGATCGACGCGGCCATCATCGACCAGCAGAAGCAGGTCAACGTGATGGCCAAGCGCAAGGCGCAGGCCGAGAAGGCGCTCAAGGACGCCGATCAGGGCGACGCCGCCGATGACGACTCCGGCGGGGGCAGCAGTGCGGACGCCGACAAGCCGAGCGGCAACCTGGACGGCAGCTGCGTGCCCGACCCGACGACGGACGGCTGCATCAGCCCGCGCCTGCTGTACGCGATGAAGCAGGCGCAGAAGGCCGGCTTCACCCGCTACGTCGCCTGCTACCGCCCGCAGAACAGCGGGGAGCACCCGAAGGGCCGGGCCTGCGACTTCGCCGCCGACAAGAACGGTTTCGGCGGGGTGGCGACCGGGGCCAGCAAGACGTACGGCACCAACCTGGCGAACTACTTCATCCACAACTCGGACACGCTCGGCGTGCTCTACGTGATCTGGTTCAAACGGATCTGGTTGCCGAGCAGCGGGTGGAAGTCGTACAGCGGGGCCGGTGGCACGCCGTCGACCGACCACACCAACCACGTGCACCTTTCGGTGACGTAAGTCTCAGATCGGGAGCAGGCGGTGTCCGGCCATCTCCAGTTCGCCCTCGTGCCGGACGTTGACCGGGGTGCTCAGGCCGGACGCCGCGTCGTGCAGGACGACCGAGGCGCCGTCGATGCGATAGGTGCCGATCGCCCGCTTCCGGCGGCCGGCCACCTCGCCCGCGTACGTCCCGTCGGTGCGCAGCCGCAGCTCGACCGTGCCGTCCGGGCTGCGCCAGGCGCCCACGACGGCCGCGCCGGTCACCACCGTGGGCCGCGCCGGAACCGGCCCGAGGCCGGTGTCCGGCGTGCGGGCCATGGCGATGGCGAGCATGGCGGCGGCGTCCAGGACGGTGGTGTCGACGCGGGGGGCGTGCGAGAAGTGCTGCATCGGGCCGGCTCCGAGGGGTGGGTGGCGGGAACGCCCTTTCCCTTCGGTCCGGCGCCGGGCCGGTGCAGCACTCCGCCGGTTGCGACCCGGTTATTTCCCGGCGCCGGCCTTCAGCGCGCCGAGCACCGAGGCGGCCAGCTTCTCCAGGTAGTCGTCGCTCATCGGTTGCCGGGAGACGGCCAGCCGCCAGTAGAGCGGGCCGAGGATGAGGTCGACCGCCACCTCCGGATCGGTGTCCTCGGGCAGCTCGCCGCGGGCGATGGCCTGGCCGACCAGTTTCTCGCCCACCGACTGCTGGTGGGTGCGCAGCACCCGTTGCAGGGTCTCGGCGATCTGCGGGTTCCGCGCCGCCTCGGCCATCAGGTCGGGAATGATCTGCGAGGCCACCCGGTGTTGCAGCGCCTTGCTGACGATCATCATGAGCAGGTCCAGGTCGCCGGCGAACGAGCCGGTGTCCGGAAGTGGCACCTTGCGACCGGCGACTTCCGTGATGATCTCCAGTACCATCTCCAGCTTGTTGCTCCAGCGCCGGTAGATGGCGGTCTTGCCGACGCCGGCACGCCGGGCCACGGCCTCGATCGACAGACGGCCGTAACCGACCTCTGCCAGCTCACTCATGACCGCGTTACGGATAGCCACGGTGATGTCGTTGCGGAGCACCGCCGCTCCGGCAGGTGCGCGTTTGACTGTCGCCACCCGGTAACTATAGCGCTACGACGTAACGGTTGCGTTCCGCCGTTTGGTCGGCTACCGTTCCTCCCACGTCGATACGAACCCGTTCCATCGGCGTCGGCGGACGCCTGTCATGCTGCTAGCTGTGTTCGAAGGCAAGTCACCCGAGTCCGCCGCCTACCATGGGCCGACGAGATCGGAGCACCACTCGATGCCAGAGACGGCGGTTGCCGATGCCGCTACCGGCGTTCCCCTCCGGGAGCTCGCCCGACGGCACGGCCTCACCTCTTCCGGGCGGCGGCTCGGCCTGCTGGAGTACTCCCGCAAGCTGTGGGCGTACCGGCACTTCATCGCCGCCCACGCCAAGGCGAAGACCTCGTCCACGCTGGGTAACACCAACCTCGGCGCGCTCTGGACGGTGCTGACGCCGGCGCTCAACGCCTTCGTCTACTACATCATCTTCGGTGTGGTGATCGGCACACGTGGCGGTGTAGCCAACTTCATCGCGTACCTGTGCATCGGCGTCTTCGTCTTCCAGTTCACCCAGTCGTCGGTGCAGAACGGCATCAACGCGATCACCGGCAACCTGGGCCTGATCCGGGCACTGCACTTCCCGCGGGCCAGCCTGCCGCTGTCGGTGGCCCTGGTGGAGATCCGCAACTTCCTCACCGCGATGGTCGTGCTGCTGGCGATCGTGATCGTCAAGGAGCCGGTCAACCTGGAGTGGCTGCTGATCATCCCGGCGATCATCCTGCAGTCGATCTTCAACATCGGCCTGGCGCTGGCCTGCGCCCGGCTCGGATCCAAGCTGCGTGACGTCAAGCAGCTCATCCCGTTCGTCATGCGGTTCTGGCTGTACGGCTCGGCGGTGCTCTACCCGGTCACCCGGTTCACCGAGCACCTGCACGGCTGGAAGCTGTTCGCCGTCGAGCTGAACCCGCTGCTGGTCTTCATCGAGCTCTACCGGCACTCGCTGATGGAGAACGTGACACTGGCCGGCAGCCCGACCCAGCTCTGGATCGAGGCGATCATCTGGTCGCTGGTCGTGGGCTTCGCCGGCTTCGTCTACTTCTGGCGCGGAGAGAAGGGTTACGGCCGTGGCTGACAACGAGCTGGGGCAGGGCGCGAACATGACGGCGGCCGACGAGCGGGTCCCCACCGTCATCGCCGACAACGCCCACGTGATCTACAAGATCCACGGCTCGGCCGGCGGGCAGCAGCAGAGCCCGCTCGTGAGCTTCAAGCGGATCGTCACGCGGACCAAGGCGGCGAACGTCCGCGAGGTGCACGCGGTCAAGGGCGTGAGCTTCGTGGCGTACAAGGGCGAGGCGATCGGCCTGATCGGCAGCAACGGCTCGGGCAAGTCGACCCTGCTGCGCGCGGTCGCCGGCCTGCTCCCGGTGGCCCGGGGCGCGATCTACGCGGCCGGCCAGCCGTCGCTGCTCGGGGTGAACGCGGCCCTGATGAACGACCTGCCCGGCGACCGCAACGTCGAGCTGGGCTGCCTGGCGATGGGGATGACGCCGGCCGAGGTCAAGGCGAAGAAGCAGAGCATCATCGACTTCTCCGGGATCAACGACCGGGGCGACTTCGCGTCGCTGCCGATGCGGACCTACTCCTCCGGCATGGGCGCCCGGCTGCGCTTCTCGATCGCCGCGGCGAAGCAGCACGACGTGCTGCTCATCGACGAGGCGCTGGCCACCGGTGACGCCAAGTTCCGCAAGCGCAGCGAGGCCCGGGTGCGCGAGCTGCGCGCCGAGGCCGGCACGGTGTTCCTGGTCAGCCACAGCGAGCAGTCGATCCGGGACACCTGTGAGCGGGTGATCTGGCTGGAGTCCGGGCTGATCCGGGCGGACGGCGCCACCGAGGACGTGCTCAAGGAGTACGAGTCGTTCGTCCGTAAGTAAGCGCTAAGCCCGCTGGTTCCCCTGCCGATCGGGTAGGTGGGATCCGAGCGGGAGGGGCCGGGATGCGGCGCGTCAGAACCGGGCTGGTGCTGGCGTTCGCCCTGGCCGTCGACGGGTGTGGCAGCGGCGGCGGCACCCCGGCCGGCACACCCGAGCCCAGCCCCGGCGGCACCTGGTCGGTGGTGGTCTCCGGCAGTGCCACGCCGAGCCCGACACCGTCGCGGGGCAGCGCTCGTCCGACCACCGGGGTCACCGCCTCGCTGCCGTCGGCGAATCCGAGCTGCACCAAGACCTGGCCGCCCACCGAGGCGGTGCTGATCCCGGTCGAGGTCACCCCGATCGCGGGCGGCTTCAAGGTCGAGTGGCCCCGGCAGTACGAGTCGAACTACCGGGTCGCCGCCGTACCGCAGAAACTGGTCTCCGGCGCCCAGCCGGAGCCGGCCTGGAAGGACGTCCCGGCCGGCACCGGCTGTTCGATCAGCACCACGATCACCGGGCTGGTGCCGGGCGCGGCCTACATCGTCTGGCTGGACGCGCCCAACACGGGCTACGAGGTCGACGGCACCCGGCACCTGTACAGCGGCCGCAGCGGGGTGGTGTACCCCAAGTGATCAGTGATCGGACTCCGGTTTGCCCTGGCGGGGCATCAGGAAGGTCAGCCCGAACGCGGACAGCAGCAGCAATACCGACACTCCCGAGGTCCGGACGGTGGTGTCCTCGAATCCGGCACGTACCTGCTCCCCGACGTACCCCGACAGGTCGGGACCGGAGGAGGACTGGGCACGGCAGGACGGCGGCGTCACATCCGGGTTCACCTCGGCGACCCGGTCGGTCAGGCAGGCCCGCAGTCCGCTGACGACCGCGGGCTGCGCCTCGGCCGGCACTCCGGCCGAGGTGAGCGTGGCCCGTAGCGCATCCGCCGAGGTGTCCACGTGGTGTCCGACCGCCCCGGGCAGCAGCGCGAAGAAGATCGTGCCGAGCACCGCGATGCCGAACGCCCCGCCGAGCTGTTGCACCGAGGTGATCGCCCCGGACGCCGAGCCGCTCTCCTCGTCGTCCACGCCGGCCAGCACGATGCCGAAGAACGGCGCCATCGCGAGGCCCATCCCGATGCCGAGCAGCAGCAGGGCCGGGATCAGGTGCCACGGGGTGATGCCGGCACCGGCCCAGTGCACGGTGGCGACGAAGACCACGGTGCCGAGGATCATCACGAGCGTGCCGAGCTGCAGCAGCTTGCGGCCCAGTTTCTCGGCCAGGCCGGCGCCGGCCACGATGAAGCCGGCCACCATGCCGAGCGCCTGCGGCAGCGTGGTGAGGCCGGCCTTGAGTGGCGTGTAACCCAGGCCGATCTGCAGGTAGAAGGTGAAGACCAGGCCGGTGCCGATCAGCGAGGCGAAGAACATCAGGCCCAGCGCCAGGCCGCCGGTGAACGCCCGCTTGCGGAACAGGCTGGGGGTGACCAGCGGGTCGAGCCCGCGCTTGTCCCGGCGCCCCTCGTAGATCGCGAACAGCCCGAACGCCAGCACGCCGAGCGCCAGCATCCCGAACGTCCACACCGGCCAGTCCAGCTCCCGGCCCTGCACCAGCGGGTAGAGCAGCAGGAACGCGCCGCCCGCGGCGAACAGCACGCCGAGCCCGTCGAGTTTCGGCGCGCGCTCCAGGCGGGACTCGGGCAGGAACCGGAGTGCGCCGATCACCGCGAAGACACCGAGCGGCAGGTTGATGAAGAAGATCATCCGCCAGCCGGAGCCGAAGTAGTCGGCGTCGACCAGCCAGCCGGCCAGGATCGGGCCGCCGACCGAGGCGAGGCCCATCACCGGGCCGAACGCGCCGAACGCCTTGGCCCGCTCGGCCGGGCCGAACATCTCCCGCAGCATGCCGAGGCCCTGCGGCAGCATCAGCGCGCCGAACAGGCCCTGCACCGCCCGGGCGCCGACCAGCGCGCCGGGCGACGGGGCCAGCGCGCAGGCCAGCGAGGCGAGGGTGAAGCCGGCCGCGCCGATCAGGAACATCCGGCGGCGGCCGTAGATGTCGCCGAGCCGGCCACCGGTCAGCAGGCCGATGGCCATGGCCAGGGTGTACGCCGCCCCGAGCCACTGGATCAGGCTGTACGACCCGCCCAGCTCGGTCCGGATCACCGGACCGGCGATCGTGGTGACCAGCGCGTCGAGCAGGTCCATCACCTCGACCGCGAGAATCACGAAGAGCGCGATCCACCGATAGCGGTATGCCTCGGGTGCGCTCGTCTCCGTTTGAACACTGTTCGTTGTCACGAACACCGTTCTAGTAGCGAACGGCGTTCGGTGTCAACTAAATTAGGCGGCGATGAAAAGCGCCCCCTGGAGTCCGCTCCCCGAGAAGCGCCCGGTCCGCGTGCAGCTCGACCGGGAACAGATCGTCGACGCCGCCCTGCGCCTCGTGGACGCCGAGGGCGTCGACGCGGTGAGCATGCGCCGGGTCGCCGGCGAGTTCGGCACCGGCCCGTCCAGCCTCTACGCCCACGTGGCGAACAAGGACGAGCTGCTGCGGCTGATGTTCGACCGGATCTGCGGCGAGATCGATCTGCCCGCGCACGAGCCGGACCGCTGGCGGGAGCAGATCAAGCAGCTGATGTACCAGGTCCACGGGGTCCTGCTGACGCACAACGACCTGGCCCGGGTCGCGCTGGCCACCATCCCCAACGGGCCCAACGCGTTGCGCGCCTCGGAGTGGATGATCGGGCTGCTGATCCAGGGCGGGGTGCCGCCCCGGATCGCCGCCTGGGCGCTCGACCGGGTCTTCCTCTACGTCACCACCGACGCCTACGAGAACTCCATCTGGCGGGCCCAGCTGCGTCACCTCGGCCTACCGGCGGCCGAGGTGGAGAGGCAGGTCAAGGACGAGATGGCGGCGCACTTCAGGGATCTCCCGGGTGACCGGTTCCCCTATCTGATCGAGCACGCCGCCGCGATGACCTCGGGGACCGCGCAAGAGCGCTTCTCGTTCGGCCTCGACCTGCTGATCGACGGCCTGGACCGGTATGTCAGAAAGCCCACCGCGTGAGACGTGCCCGGCTGCCTGGCTGGTCGTGGTGGTGGTGTGCGGGGCCGGGACGGGACCGTGAGTGCCAGCCAGAGATTCCCGGCTGGTCGTGATGGCCTTGTCCCGGGCCCGGACACCACCACCGCGACCAGCCCGGGTTCGCGCTGCGTGCCGGGTCCTCGGGACGGCTGGTGTGGCGATCAGGCGGTCGTGGTGGGCAGGCCGGCTTCCCGCCAGGCCCGGAAGCCGCCGGCCAGGTCGGTGGCGCGGTGCAGGCCCAGGTCCTGGAGCGAGGCGGCGGCCAGGCTGCTGGTGTAGCCCTCCTGGCAGGTGATGATCACCTGGAGGTCGTAGTCGTCGGCGAACGGCAGGCGGGCGTCGCTGCGTGGATCCAGGCGCCACTCCAGCACGTTGCGCTCGATGATCACCGCGCCGGGGATCTCGCCGTGCTCGGCGCGCTGGGCGGCCGGGCGGATGTCGATCAGGATCGCGCCGTCGCGGATCGCCGCGTCGGTCTCGGCGGGGCCGAGCCGGACCAGCCGGGCGCGGGCCTCTTCGAGGATCTCGGCGATGCTCTTCGAGCCGGTCGGTGCCATGGTCACCATTCTGCGCCGGCGCGCTCGACGGCGCGGATCTCCAGGCCGGCCGGGCTCAGCCGGTACTTGGTCATCCGGGTCAGCGCCGGGCCGTACACGTGGATGCTGATCGCCGGGTCGGCGCCGCGGTTGACGATCCGGTGCACGTGGTGGCTGCCGAACCGGCGACCGGCACCCTCGCCGAGGTCGCGGGTGACCACGCGGGGTGACTCGGCGGGACCGCCGACGGTGTCCTCGGTGAGGGTGCCGCTGAAGACGTGGAACGCCCCGGCCGAGCCGCCGTGGTCGTGCAGTTCGGTCTGCTGGCCGGGCAGCCAGGTGAGCAGCCACACCTCGTGGTTGTCGGCCGCGTGCAGCCGCGCGTACCACCGCTCGACCGGGTCGAACCGGGGCGGCACCACCCACCCCTGCGGCGCGTCGGCGAATTGCCGGGCGATGGCGAGGTGGTCGAGGCGGACGGCGGTGGCGGCGCTCATTCGGACTCCCTGGCTGGCATATATAACCTATCGGCAAGATAGGTTTTACCACAGAAGTACGGCGGGTGTGACGGTTTCCCGGATCCGGCGTGTCCCCCGAAAGAGGCTTAAGCGAGTTTGCCTCTTTCCTGACGTGGTGCGAAAAACTGCTATCCGCATGCGACCGCACACGCTGCGTCGAGCAAAGTGGCCGGACTGTCACCGGAATGGTCGATGGCTTCAGCCGTTACGGCAGAGTTCCTGGTCAGGACGTCCGTGTGCAATTGAGAAAGCTATATGGTGAGCCGGTTGCCGGCAGGCCCGCTCGCCGGACTCCCCGAAGCCCCCCGATGAACGAGGACGGACACGTGTTGAAGTCACGCCGCGGTCTGCTCGCCGCCGGCCTCACCGTTGCGGTGATCGGTGCGATCGGAGTCGCCTCCACCCTCAACGCGGGCGCCGAGCAGATCTCGGGCGAGGCCGCTCCGGCGGCCGCGGCGGCTCCCGCCGACGCCCTGACGCCGCCGAGCAGCCTCCCCTGGGGTGCGAAGCCGCAGCGGGTCAAGCGCGGCCGGGACGGCGCCACCAGCCGGTCGTTGAAGACCGCCGGGCTCAGCGTGGCCGCACCCGAGGCGGGCGCCGACACCCCCGAGCCGGAGTACGCGCCGAAGGGCCGGACCGCCAAAAGCACGTTCCTGAAGACGGCGAAGACCAACGTGGTCCCGCCGGAGCCGTCCGCCTCGGCCACCGCCCAGCCGGAGGCCTCGTCGGCCACCGCCGCGCCGACCGTCAACTTCCACTACAACGTCGGCTCGCAGGCCGCCGTCACGGACGGCGTCTACGCCAACCTGACGATCAACAAGCCGGTGCTGGCCAAGGACGACTACCACACGCTCGCCGAGATCGCCGTGCAGTCGGCGGACGGCAAGCAGATCGTCGAGGTCGGCTGGAACGTGGATCGGGTGGTGAACGGGGACGACGACCCGCACCTGTTCGTCTACCACTGGGTCAACCGGGAGACGTCCTGCTACAACGGCTGCGGCTTCCTGCAGTACAGCAAGACCGCCATCGCCGGGGACACGCTGCCGCTGGACACCTCGAAACGGTTCGGGATCCAGTACTTCAACAACGCCTGGTGGATCGCCTACGACACCGAGTGGGTCGGCTACTTCCCGGTCAAGCTCTGGGGTGACGTGGACTTCTCCAAGAGCGGACTGATCCAGGTGTTCGGCGAGGTGGCCGCCTCCTCCGACAAGCCCTGCACCCAGATGGGCAACGGCAAGTCCTCCACCGAGGGCACCGCCGCCCGGATCGGCAGCCTGGCGTACCTCAACGGGCCGCCGGTGGACATGTTCGTGCGCAGCACGAGCGACTACTACAACGTGACAGCACTCAGCAACCGGACCTTCCGATACGGCGGCCCGGGCGCCTGCTGATTGTTGATCTTCGCAGCTCAGCACCACCCGATGCCCGATCCCTCGTAAGGGATCGGGCATCGACGTTTTCCGGTTCCTCGGCCCTACGGTGAACCGATCCGCGTGCCACGATGTACATCCGGGTGGCCGGGCGGAACCCGAGGGGAGCTGGCGCCGATGAAGCGACGGGTGAGCCCCGACGAGCAACTGATGACCGCGCTCTACACGGAGCACTACTCCGTGCTGATCAATTTCGTCTCGCGATACGTCTCCGATCGGCACAAAGCCGAGGATCTGGTGCAGGAGACGCTGTTACGGGCCTGGAAGCACATCGACCACCTCGACCCGGAACCCGGGCGAACCAGGTCGTACCTGCTCACCATCGCTCGTAACGTGGTGACCAACGCCTGGCGGGCGGAACAGCGCCGGCCCAGGCTGGTCTCCGACGAGACGGCGGTCAACTCGGTGCCGTCGGCGGACAATGTGGATCAAATGGTGGAGGGCTGGCTGGTCGCTGAGGCGCTGGAGCGGCTCTCCCCGGAACACCGGGCGGTGATACAGGCCATGTACTACGAGGGCCAGAGCGTGGCCGACGCGGCCCGGCGACTCTCGGTACCGGAGGGCACGGTGAAATCACGTGCCTACTACGCGGTGCGTGCGCTCCGCGCCGTCTTCGAGGAGATGGGCATGCTCCGGAGCGGAGGTGCGGCATGAGCGATCTCGACGAGCACGGCGACCTCCATCGTCTGCTGGGCGGCTATCTGCTCGGTGGCCTGGACGAGACGGACACCGACCGGCTGGACGCGCACCTGCACGACTGCGCCGAGTGCCGGGCCGAGCTGGACCGGCTGGCGCCCGTACCGGAAATGCTTCAGCACCTGCCGGATTCCCGGCAGATGGGTGGTGATCTTCCGCCGCTGATGGTCGCCCCGACCGCGCGGCCGAGTCCGCAGAACATCGAGAACCTGCTCAGCCGGATGCGGGCGGAGAAAACCCGGGAGACCCGGGTCAGCCGGGTCCGGTGGCTGGTCGCCGCGTCGGTGGCGGTGATCGCGGCCGGCGCGATCGGGTACGGCGTACTGGTGAACAACGGCTCCCCGGGCGGCCAGCAACAGCCGCCACCGCCGGCCGCGATCAGCGCCAACTTCCTGCCCACCGCCGGCAGCGGGCTCGGCGGTCAGGCGACGCTCACCCCGAAGGCGTGGGGCGTGGAGATCGCCCTGAACATGAGCCGGATGGAGGGCAAGGCACCCTTCTTCTGCATGGTCAAACGGGCCGACGGCACGATGGAGCAGGCCGCCGCCTGGGGCGAGACGCCCGAGCACACGGCGAAGGTGAGCGGCGCCAGCTCGATCAAGGCGACCGACGTGACGGCCATCGTGATCACCGACAGCGGTGGAAAAGTGCTGGGCACCGCGAAGGTGGCCTGAGCGGAATCGGGGGCATGCCGATCGGTCTTCGGGTGCCCCCGAAGCTGCGTCCCGGCGACCGGGTGGCCGTGCTCTCCTGGGGATCCCGCACTGGAACCTGGCGGCGAACCGATGGCTCCGGCCGGTCGGCGACTACGCCGGTGGGGTGCCGCGAGTTCGGACACACCGACCCGCAGTGGGTGCTGCCGTAAGGCGGCCGGATCACCGTCGACGGGCCGGCGCGGTCGATCGTCGCCCACTTCTGACCGGCGGCCCGGCCGGGTCGCAGAAGCGGTGGTTCGGCGCCGGCTCGGCCGGGCGGCCGGGGATCGTCAGGTACGCGGCCAGCGCCCCGCCGATCAGCAGCCCGGCGCAGATCAGCATGGCGTTCCGATAGACCGGCTGGAGCTGGCCGGGATCGGTCAGTGACCCCGAGCCCAGTCCCGCCGCGAGCGGCAGCACCGCTACCGCGAGCAGGCCGGCCGCCCGGGCCACGGCGTTGTTCACGCCGGAGGCGATGCCGGCGTGCGCGTCGTCCAGGGCGCCCAGCGCGGTGGCGGTGAGCGGGGCGACCAGCAGCGTCAGTCCCGCACCGAAGAGCAGCACGCCGGGCAGCACCTCGGCCGGGTAGCCGGCGCCGGGGCCGACCCGCGACAGCAGCAGCAGGGCGGCGGCGCAGACCAGCGGGCCGGCGGTCATCGGGAGGCGCGGGCCGATCCGCTGGCCGAGCGCACCGCCCCGGGCGGAGAACAGCAGCATGATCACGGTGACCGGCAGCATGGCCAGGCCGGCGGCCAGCGCCGGGTAGCCGGCGACCACCTGGAGGTTGACCACGACCAGGAAGAACACACCGCCGTTGGCCGCGTACACCAGGAAGGTGACCAGGTTGGCGCCGGTGAAGGCCCGGTGCTGGAAGATCTCCGGCGGGACCATCGGATGGGCCGAGCGCAGCTCCGCCCGGACGAAGGCGGCCATCCCGAGCACCCCGGCGATCAGCGGGACCAGCACCGCCGGATGGCCCGCGCCGTGCGCCGGCCAGGCGGTGAAGCCGTAGGTCAGGCCGCCCAGCCCGAGGATGCCGGTGACCAGGCCGGCCACGTCGAACCGGCGGGCCGCCGACGGGTCCCGGGACTCCGGCACGTGCCGGGCGGCGACCCAGAGGACCAGCGCCGCCACCGGCACGTTGATCAGGAAGAGGTACCGCCAGCTGCCGATCTGGAGCAGCCAGCCACCGAGGAAGGGGCCGAGCGCGCCGCCGATGCCGCCGAGGCCGGACCAGGCGCCGATCGCCCGGGCCCGGTCACCGGACGCGAACGACGCCTCCAGGATGGCGAGCGCGCCGGGGGTGAGCAGGGCGCCGCCGACACCCTGCAGGATCCGGGCGGCGACCAGCAGTTCGATGGTCGGGGCCAGGCCGCAGAGCAGCGACGCCACCGCGAACCAGGAGATGCCCGCGAGGAACACCCGCTTGCGGCCCAGGCGGTCGCCGAGCGAGCCGCCGACCAGGATCAGCGAGGCGAGGGCGAGGCCGTAACCGTTGATCGTCCACTGCAGACCGGCGGCCGACGCGCCGAGGTCGCGGCCGAGCTCCGGCAGGGCCAGGTTGACCACCGTGGCGTCGATGAACGCCAGGCTGGAGCCGAGCACGGTGGCCAGCAGCACCCAGCGACCGGCGGCTGTGCCGTATCGGACCGGTTCCATGCGGCGACCCTACGCCGCTACCGGTGCGGGAAACGGGGTCAGGCGATCCGGCGTACGGCCACCTCGGCGTGCCGGACGGCCGGTGGCGGCACCGCGTGCCGGGCGGCGGCCAGCGCGACACGGGACGCGGTCGCCGAGCGGGCCGACCCGCAGCCCGGACGGCGGAGCAGGTCGCCGAGCCGGCCCACCAGCTCGGCCCGGGAGAACGGCTTGGCCAGGTAGTCGTCGGCGCCGGCGTGCAGGGCGGCGGTGATCTGGTTACGGTGCACGTCCGCGCTGACCATCATGATCGGCAGCGTCTCCAGGGCGGGGTCGCTGCGGATCCGGGCGCACAGCTCGATGCCGGACAGACCCGGCATCCGGACGTCGATCAGGGCGGCGTCGATGCCGCCGCTGGCGAGCGCGTCCAGGGCTCCGGGCGCGTCGCCGGCAGTCACCACCCGGTAGCCGGTCCGGCGCAGGGCGAGCGTGAGGAGGTCGCGATGGTCGGCCTCGTCATCGGCGATTAGAACGGTTAACACGCGGACCTCCTGAGCGGGCAACGACGTGCTATCTCCTCTTCGGCCCGGTGCTGGAACCACTGAGCCGTTGTGGGTTTGAACCGCGCGAGTTGTCAGAGTGGCGGGGGAGACGGGCCGGGCGCCCGGCGCCGCGTGCCGACATAGGGTGGGGTGATGCGTGCCGCCGTCTTCGCCCAGCCCGGTCCCGCCGCCACCGTCCTGGAGCTCGTCGAGCGCGCGTTGCCGCTGGCCGGCGCGGGCGAGGTGCGGGTCCGGATCGTGCTGTCGGCGGTGAACCCGACGGACACCGGCAGCCGGGCCGGACGCGGGGTGCCGGACGGGGTGGCCCCGCCGCGGGTGCCGCACCAGGACGGCGCCGGCGTGGTCGACGCGCTCGGCGAGGGGGTCACCGGCCTGGAGCCGGGCGACCGGGTCTGGGTCTGGGACGCCGGTCATGCCCGGGCGGGCGGCACCGCCCAGAAATACCTGGTGCTGCCCCGCCACCAGGTGGTCCGGATGAACGACGACGTCCCGTTCGAGGTGGGCGCGGCCCTGGGCATCCCGGCGCTGACCGCGCACCGCTGCCTCACCCTGGCCGCCGGTGGCCCGCAGCGGCTCGGGCCGGGCGCCCTGGCCGGGCGGACGGTGCTGGTCGCCGGTGGGGCCGGCGCGGTCGGCAACGCCGCGATCCAGCTCGCCAGGTGGGCCGGCGCGACGGTGCTGACCACGGAGAGCAGCAAGGAGAGAGCCGTGCTGGCGACCGCCGCCGGCGCCGACGCGGTGATCGACCATCGCGAGGCGGACGTGGCCGCCCGGGTCCGCGAGCTGAGCCCGGCCGGCCCGCACCTCATCGTGGAGGCCGACACCGGCAACCTCGACGCCGACCTGGACGTGATCGCCCCGGGCGGCCACATCGCCGTCCACGTGGCCGGTCAGATCGCCGTGTCCGGCACCAGGGCGGCGCTGAAGAACGTCAGCCTGGACTTCGTGCTGACCTACCCGACCACACCGGAGCAGAAGGCGCACGCGGTGGCGGCCGTCGCCGAGGCGGCGAACGCGGGCGCGTTCCGGGTCGGTGCGGAGCACGGGCTGCCGATCATCCGGTTCCCGTTCGACAGGGTGGCCGAGGCCCACGAGGCGGTGGCGCAGCACGCCGTGGGCAAGGTCGTCATCGAGGTGACAGCACCCTGCTGAGCAGCGCGTCGGCGACCCGTTCGACGCCACGGCCGTCCACGGCGGCCCAGCCGGCGGCGGCCAGCGCGGTGCGTGCGGCCGGGTCGGTGAGCAGGGTGCGCAGCACCTCGACGGCGGTGACGTCGAAGGCGCCCAGCCGTCCCAGGCCGGCGGCGTAACCACGGGCGACGGTCCGGTCGTACCCCAGGATCTGGTTGTCGACCACCCAGACCAGCGCGGCCGCCCGGCCCAGGCAGAGCAACTCCCAGGTCGACGTGCCGCTGGCACTGACCACCAGGTCGGCGCCGGCCAGCAGCTTGGGCAGGTGATCGGTGGGCGCGATGATCTCGAACCGCTGGCCGGGGCCGGGTGCGACGGTGAGCAGCTCGGCCCGCAGACCGTCGTCGGCGGCCACCACTGTCGCGTCGAAGGGCACGCCGGTGTCCGCGAGGAGCCGCGCGACCCGCGGCGCGGCACGGTAGGCGTCGGTGCCACCGAAGAAAGCGACGACCTTTGGGGTACGCACGTCGCCGTGCACCGGGGCGGCGACCGGTCGCAGCTGGCGCACCGCCGAGCGCAGCAACGCGTAATCCAGCCCGGTGAGCAGCTCCCCGCCGGCCGCCAGCGCGGTGTCCAGGTTCTGGTCGACGTAGATGTCGGCGCTCTGCCCGCGGGTCGCGCCGTCCACGATGGCCAGCACCGGGACGCCGGCCGCCCGCACCGCCGCGCTGTGCTGCGGCGGCAGCGTGTACGAGTCCACCACCAGCGCGTCCAGCCCGAGCCGCCGGGTGGCGGCGACCAGCCCGACCTCGTCGTAGGGCGCCGGGTGCCAGGGCAGCCCGCGCTGGTCGAGCTGGGCCTCGGCCCAGGCGACCCCGCCCAGATCGGCGAGGAAGTGCACGTCCACGCCGCGCGCG
The DNA here is from genome assembly GCF_030252345.1 of Actinoplanes oblitus. Taxonomy (NCBI): domain Bacteria; kingdom Bacillati; phylum Actinomycetota; class Actinomycetes; order Micromonosporales; family Micromonosporaceae; genus Actinoplanes; species Actinoplanes oblitus. The sequence goes on from NZ_CP126980.1 coordinate 401,163, forward strand.
GTCAGCTCCTCGGCCAGCGCCACGCACCGCACGAGGTGCCCGACCCCGGTCCTCGGTCCGGCGTCGCACCGGATGCCGACGGCCGTCATGCCGGGCCGGCCGGGGCGTGCTCGGCGGGCCAGCGAGCGTCGCCGCCCGGTCGCGGTGGCTGCCGCTCGGTGCAGTCGATCATGCCTCGGACAGCTCCTTCTGGTGGATGTGCGCGTTGAGCTCGACCAGTTCAGGATGCTCGGCGAGCCAGTCGGCGACGGCCGCCACGCCGACCGGCCGGTCGCCGAACCGGTCGGCGATCGCCTCGATCAGCTTCCAGTCGTCCTCGGTGTCCAGGGTCAGCCGCAGATGCGACCGGTCCGGCAGCACTGTCACGCCGATCACGTCGAACTCGCCCGGGTGCGAGTAGATGTACGACGTCACGTGCGTCCGGTGATGCCCGGTGGCCCGGCCGTCGATGTCCCGCAGCACCGCCGCCCTGACCACCTCGACGTCCAGCCCGCGCGGCAGGGTCCGGGTGATCGACGTGGTCAGGTAGTCCACTCCGGACGCCGCGAAGACGTCGCGTACCCGCCTGACCAGCGAGGGGTCCAGCAGTGGGCAGTCGGCGGTGAACCGCAGCACGGTGTCCACGTCCGCGCGCCCGGCGAGCACGCCCAGGAACCGGGTCAGCACGTCGTCGACCGGGCCGCGGTAGCAGGTCACCCCGATCCGCGCGCACTCCGCCTCGACCGCGTCGTCGGCGGCCTCGGTGGTGGTCGCGACGACCAGGTCGTCGAGAACGCCGCTCTCCCGGGCGGCGCGGACCACCCGGTGCAGCACGGTCCGGCCGGCCAGCGGGCGCAGAACCTTGCCGGGGAGCCGGGTGGAGCCCATCCGGGCCTGGATGATGCCGAGCGTGGTCACGGTGAGTCCTTCAGGTCTGTCGGCGGAGTCGGTTGCCGGCGGTGCGGGCCAGGGCCAGGCCGGCCTTGACGGCGCGGTAGCCGAGGCTGCCGCTGAACGCGGCGATCTGCATCCGGGCGCGGCCCAGTTCGGCGTCCCGCTTCTCCAGCTCGTGCTCGAAGAAGCCGGCCCGGGCCTCGGCGTCGGCGAGCCGCCGGCGCAGTGCCAGGAACTGTTCCTCCCGTTCCCGGAGGCCGTCCGGGAGCGGCTGGTCGCCGGCGATGTCCGGGAGGTCGGCGAGCCCGGCCGCGCCGGCCAGGATCGCGGTGAGCCGGGGCAGTTCGGTGATCGCCTGCCACGGGTGGGAGTAACCGCCGGTGGTCAGCGTCCGGGCGAAGCGGGTCAGCGCGTCCGGGCAGGGCGGGGCGTCCGGGTCGAGCAGGGCGTACCGGTCGCCGTCCACCAGCACGTTGCCGGCCGCGGCGGTGGGCAGCGCGACCATCCAGCCGGTGAGCAGCCGCCGCAGCGCCGGCAGCTCGTGCCGCAGGGCAGCGGTGAGCAGCAGTTCCTCCAGCACGCGGCCGGGCGGCAGCGGCCGGTCGTCGTGCCCGCCGGCCGTGCGGCGCGACCAGCCATCCACCGGCGTGCCGACCAGCTCGGTGATCGTTCCCGGACCGGCGTGCAGCACCGGGGGCAGCGTCACGGCCGGGGCCGCGGCCGGGGCGCGGTGGGCGACGGCCAGCCAGGCCGGGGCCAGTTCGGCACCCAGGCCGCGGCGCACGGCCGCGCCGGCCAGGCGCCGGGGATCGCTCAGGACGGGCGTTCTCTCGTACGCCGAAGCGACGGACGCCGTGGCGAGCGCGCCGAGAGCGTCGATCGGCCCGTGCCCGAGAGTCTCCGGGGTGATCAGCAACGTCGGGTGATGGGGCAGTGGCCAGGCGGCCGCCAGGCCGGTCACCGGCAGGTCCTCGGCGTCCAGCGCGGCAGCCAGCCGGTCGGCCCGGCCCGGCGCGGCGCCGAACTCGCCGAGCGGCCGCCAGGCGTCGCCGGTCCGCGCCGCGGCGCGGATGCCCGGTTCGGTCAGGCGGTGCACGCCCAGCTCGTTGGCCACGGTGAGCAGCAGCGTCCCGCCGGGGCGGAGTGCCCGCTTGAGCGCGCGGATGGCGTCCAGCCAGTCGAGCTGGGGGCCGTCCGGGGAGCAGAGCCGGTCGGCGCCGTCCAGGGCGAGCACCGCGTCGTACCGGTCGATGTCGGTCAGCTTGGGAAGCGTGCCGCAGAGGATCCGGACTCCCGGGACGTCCCGCAGGTCCTGGGCGACCGCGTCCGGGTGCGAGCGGAGCAGGCAGGTCACCTCGCGGCCCGGGGCCAGTGCGGCGACCAGTTCCGGCTCGTGCGGACCGGCCAGCAGCACCCGGCCGCCGGTGGGTAGCAGGCCGGCCAGGTACCGCAGCAGCGGGCCGCCGGCCGGCGGGAGCTGCTCGGCGTACTCCGGCATCTCGCCGCCGATGAGCTGGATCATGCCACCTCCCCGGCCGCAGTCGCCGTCGTCGGGCTGGCACACACGGTGGTGTCCGGGGCCGGGAGACCACCGTGGGTGCCAGCCGCTTTCTGTCGGCTGGTGGTGGCGGTGGTGTCCGGGGCCGGGAGACCACCGTGGGTGCCAGCCGCTTTTTGGCGGCTGGTGGTGGCGGTGGTGTCCGGGGCCGGGAGACCACCGTGGGGGCCAGCCGGGGCCGGCCAGCCGAGGATGGCGCGCAGTTCGGCTGGTGACGCCAGGTGGCCGTCGCCGAGCTCGGCCAGTGCGGTGGCCCGGGCCGCGACCGGGTCCGGCGCGACCCCGTGCAGCTCCGGCCACTCCCGGCGGATCCGGTCGGCGGTAGCGGTGTCCTCCGAGGCCAGCCGCATCGGGTCGCCGTAGACGGCGGGCTCGCACCCGGCCGCCGCGCCGTAGAGCACCGCGCTGCTCAGCCGGTTGGACGCCACCCGCCGGTGCCGGCGCAGCTCGGCGAGCTGGTTGTGCAGGAACCGGGTGTCGGTCCGCATCCGCATGTATCCCCGGTAGCCGTGGCAGATCACCCGGCCGGCCTGCTCGTAGAACGCCCGCACCCGGTCGTCCCGGAACTCCTGCCAGTACAGGCAGAAGGTGACCGGGCCGGGTTCGGTGGCCAGGATCTCGTCGATCAGCCGCCGGTGGTCGCCGGTGACGTGCTGGCCCTCCCAGCCGTGGAACGGGTACCAGATGGTGCCGGTCCGCTCGACCGGCTCGTCCGGCGTGGACCGCAGCAGGTAGAGGAAGGGCGCGCCGGTGACCATGGCCAGCGGGCGGCCCATCGACCAGGCCCGCCGGCGGGTCCGCTCGGACCAGACGAAGATCGGCCGGCCGGGCGCGTACGGCGTGCCGGCGCCCAGCCCGTCGACCACGTTCCAGCCGTGCTGCAGGTACCCGTCGACCCGCGGTGGGTCCGCCGGGTCCAGCCCGCAGTACTCGGCCAGCACGTGGGCGTGGCCGTAGAAGTGATTGCCGTGGTGCACCGGCTAACTCCCGAGAACGCCGCGCACGGTGTCGATGACGCGATCCTGGTCGGCGTCGCTGAGGTCGACGAAGAGCGGCAGGGAGAGCTCCTCGGCGTAGAAGGACTCGGCCACCGGGCACATGCCGCGCCGGTACCCGAGGTCCTCGAACACCGGGTGCCAGTACACCGGGATGTAGTTGACCTGCACACCGATCCCGGCCGCGTGCAGCCGGTCGTAGACCTCGCGGCGCCGGCCGTCCAGCACGCGTACCGGATAGAGGTGCCGCATCGGGTCGACGTCGTCAGGGGTCACCGGCAGCCGCAGCCCGGGTACGTCGGCGAGCAGCGCGTCGTACCGGGCGGCCAGGTACTGCCGGCGTGCCTTGAACGCGGCCAGCCGGCGCAGCTGGGCGCTGCCGAGCGCGCAGAGCACGTCCGGCAGCCGGTAGTTCAGGCCGAACTCGTGCACCTCGTAGAACCAGCGGCCCTCGTCGGTGTGCCGTAGCTTCTCCGGCTGCTTCACCATGCCGACCGTGCGGAACGTGCGGAGCCGGTCCACCAGGTCAGGGTGGATCGAGGCGACCGCGCCGCCCTCACCGGTGGTCAGGTTCTTGGTCGGGAAGAAGGAGAACGTGGTCAGGTCGGCGAGCGAACCGACCGGCCGGCCCCGGTAGGCCGAGCCGATCGCGTGCGCCGCGTCCGCGATCAGCACGGCGCCGGCGCTGTCGCTGAGTTTGCGCAGCCGGTCGTAGTCGGCCGGCACGCCGGCGTAGTCGACGGCGGCGATCGCGCGGGTGCGCGGGGTCAGCGCGGCCTCGGCGGCGGCCGGGTCCAGGTTCGCGGTGCCCTCGTCGATGTCGGCGAAGACCACTGTGGCGCCGAGCATGGCCGCGCCGGAGGCGGTGGCCACGAACGTCATCGGCGTGGTGACCACCTCGTCACCCCGGCCGATGCCGGCCGCGGCGTACGCGGCGTGCAGCGCTGTGGTCCCGTTGGTGACCGTCACGCACGGCGCGCCGGCGACCTGCTCCAGCTCCGCCTCGAACCCCCGGACCCGGGGGCCGGTGGTCAGCCAGTCGCTGCCCAGCGCGGCGACCACGGCGTCCACGTCGGACGGAGCGATGGACTGGCGTCCGTACGGCAGCATCACTTCTCCGACAGCAGGTCGCGCATCTCGTCCACCGAGAGCCACAGGTCGTTGTTGTCGGAGCGGTAGTTGAAGCCGTCGGCGACCTGCTCGCCACCCTCCGGCGTCTCGTAACCCCAGCTCGCGGCGACCGGCTGGACCACGTACCGGTCCTTGAAGCGCAGCGTGCGGCGGCTGTCGTCGGCAGCGATCATCTCCTCGTGCAGCTTCTCGCCCGGGCGCATGCCGATCTCGTGGGTCGGCGAGCCGGGCGCCACCGCCTCGACCAGGTCGAGGATCCGCATGCTCGGAATCCGCGGCACGTAGAGCTCGCCGCCGCGCATCACGTCGAAGGAGTTGACGACGAACTCGACGGCCTGGTCCAGGGTGATCCAGAACCGGGTCATCCGCTTGTCGGTGATCGGCAGGCTCTTGTTCTCGGCGGCCAGCTGGCGGAAGAACGGGACCACCGAGCCGCGGCTGCCCATCACGTTGCCGTAGCGGACCACTGCCAGCCGGGTCGAGTGGGTGGCGGCGTAGTGGTTGCCAGCCACCACGATCTTGTCGGCGGCCAGCTTGGTCGCGCCGTACAGGTTGATCGGGCTGGACGCCTTGTCGGTGGAGAGCGCGACGACCTTCTTGACCTCGGCCTGGATGGCCGCGTCGATCACGTTCTGGGTGCCGTTGATGTTGGTCGCGACGAACTCCGACGGGTTGTACTCGGCGGTGTCCACCTGCTTCAGGGCAGCGGCGTGCACCACGTGGTCGATGCCGTGCATGGCCCGGTCCAGGCGGGCACGGTCCCGGATGTCGCCGAGGAAGAACCGCAGCCGGGGATCGCCCCCGAACATCTGCCGGACCTCGTACTGCTTCAGCTCGTCACGGGAGAACACCACGATGCGATGCGGGTCGAGGTGGGTGAGCGCGTACTTCAGAAATGCCTTGCCGAACGAGCCGGTGGCGCCGGTGACAAGGATCGAGGATCCGCTGATTTCAGACACGTGTTTTCTCCGGGGGACTGGGCAGCAAGGCGCTACGGGGCGGAAGCATAACCACCTGTCCAGGCAATTCCTCGGGTCGCGGAGAACAGCCAATGGCAATTCATTTTCAGTTCAACCGGGATTGGTCGTGACGACCGCGCGGCTGCGGGAAGGTGAAGTCCTCCATTTACCACCCCTGGGAGTAACACCGTGACTGAGCTGCAGAGACTGCGCGACGCGTTCCGTACCGCGCTGGACCTTCCGGCGGACGCGCCCGTGGACGACCTGCGCTACCAGGACAATGAGAAGTGGGACTCCCTGGCGCACATGTCGCTCGTCGCCGCTATCGAAGATGAATTCTCGGTAATGATCGACACGGACGACGTCATCAATATGTCCAGCTTCGCCGAGGCCGTGCGAATCCTCGGTAAATACGGAGTGGACGTCAAGTGAGCGTCGCCCTGGTGACCGGGGCGTCGCGCGGCATCGGCCGGGCGGCCGCCCACCGTCTCGCCGAGCGGGGTTACGACCTGGTCCTGCACGGGCACGGCCCGGCCGGGGTCGCCGAGACCGCCGAGGCGCTGGCCGGCAAGTTCGGGGTGACGGTGGTCCACGGCGCCGGCGACATCGCCGACCCGCAGACCAGCAAGGCACTGGCCCGGCTCGCCTTCGAGCGGTTCAAGCGGCTGGACGCGCTGGTGGTCAACGCCGGCACGCACGCCGCCGGGATGCTCGGCATGACCGGCGACGACACCATCGCCCGGCTGTTCGCGGTGAACGCGGCGGGTGCGGCGTACACCCTGCAGCACGCGGTGCGCCTGCTGGCCCGCGGGGAGAACCCGGCAGTGGTGCTGACCGCCTCGATCACCGGCACCCACGGGGCGGCCGGTCAGGCCGTCTACGCCGCGTCCAAGGCCGCCGTGGCCGGGCTGACCAGGTCGGCTGCCAAGGAACTCGGGCCGCGTGGCATCCGGGTGAACGCCGTCGCGCCCGGCTTCATCGCCACCGACATGCTCGACACCCTGGACGAGGCCGGCCGCGCCGAGCGGATCGCCGCCACCGCCCTGGGCCGGCTCGGCGTCGCCGAGGAGGTCGCCGACGTGATCGCCTTCCTGCTCTCCACCGAGGCCCGGTTCGTGACCGGCCAGATCGTCGGGGTCGACGGGGGACTGACACTGTGAACCTGCTCCACCCGGATGCCCGCGTGATCGACGCCGCGACCGGTGCCGAACTCACCCCCGAGCTGATCGACGCGGCCGCCGCCGAGCTGGCCGGCGAGCACCTGGTCTTCCTGCCGATGCCGTCGACAGTGCCGGCGGTCGCCCGCTACCTCGCGGCGCTGCGGCTCGGCGTGCCCGTCGTACTGCTCGACCCGGACGCCGACCACACCGCGCTGATCGAGCGGTACGCCACCGACCGGGTGCATCCGGACCTCGCGCTGCTGCTCACCACCAGCGGGTCGACCGGCGACCCGAAGCTGGTCAGGTTGTCCCGCTCGGCGGTGCTGGCCAACGCCGGGCAGGTGGCCGACAGCCTCGGCGTGACCGGCGCCGACGTGGCGATCACCACGCTGCCGCTGTTCTACTCGTACGGCATGTCGGTGCTGCACTCGCACCTGCTGCGCGGAGCCACCGTGATCCTCGAACGCAGCGGCATCATGCAGCGCGACTTCTGGACGGCGGTGAACGAGCACCGGGTCAGCTCGATGGCGTTCGTGCCGTACCAGTACGAGATGCTGCGCCGGCTGCGCTTCGACCCGGCCAAGTACCCGACGCTGCGGACGATCACGCAGGCGGGCGGCCGGTTGCGTACCGAAATGGTCGCCGAATTCGCCGCCAAGATGGCCGCCGTGGGTGGCCGGATGTTCGTGATGTACGGGCAGACCGAGGCCGGGCCCCGGATGGCCACGCTGCCCCCGGAGCGGATCGCCGACAAGCTCGGCTCGGTCGGCCTGCCGATGCCCGGGGCGAGCTTCGCCATCGAGGACGACGAGGTCGTCTACCGCGGCCCGAACGTGATGATGGGGTACGCCGAGTCCGCCGCCGACCTGGTCAAGGGCGACGAGCTGGGCGGCGTGCTGCGCACCGGCGACCTGGGCCGGCTCGACGAGGAGGGCTTCCTCCACCTCACCGGCCGGCTCAAGCGGATGGGCAAGGTGTTCGGGGTCCGGATCAACCTGGACGACGTGGAGCGGAACTTCCCGGTGACCGCGGTGGCCGGCGACGACAAGCTGCACGTGTTCGCCGAGGGGATCGGCGCCGACGAGGCCCGGGCGCTGCGCACCAAGATCGCCGAGTGGCTCGGGAGTCACTTCACCGGCATCGACGTACGCGTGATCGAAGCCTTGCCGTTGCTGCCGAACGGCAAGACGGACTATCGGGCGCTGGAGGCGTCGCTGTGAGTGTCTTCACCCTCGCTCAGGACGAGAAGGAGGCGGCGCTGCTGCCCCAGCTCGACGAGCTGACCTCCTTCCACCGGGCGAACTGCGAGCCCTATGACCGCATCCTGTCGGCATCCGGCTACCAGAAGGCCTCCGGCATCGCCGAGTTGCCGTGGTTGCCGGTACGGCTGTTCAAGACGCTGGACCTCAAGAGCATCCCGGACGACGAGGTGTTCAAGGTCCTCACCTCCAGCGGCACCACCGGCGACGTCAGCAGGATCTACCTGGACAAGGCGGCCGCCGCCGAGCAGCAGAAACGGCTGGCCGCCACGGTGCAGACCGTGCTCGGCCCGAAACGGCTGCCGATGCTGCTGGTCGACACCAAGGCGATGCTCAAGGACCGCCGCTCGTTCAGCGCCCGTGGCGCCGGCGTGCTCGGCATGTCCACCTTCGGCCGGGACCACGTCTGGGCCCTCGACCTGGACGGGCAGGTCGACCTGGCCGCCATCCGGGGCTTCCTGGCCCGGCACGGCGACGCGCCGTTCCTGATCTTCGGCTTCACCTTCCTGGTCTGGCTGCACCTCTACGAGGTGGCCCGGGACAACGGCCTCGACCTCGCGAACGGCATCCTGATCCACTCCGGCGGCTGGAAGAAGCTGGTCGACCAGGCGGTCTCGCCCGACGAGTTCCGGGCACGGCTGGCCGGCGTCGGCCTGACCCGGGTGCACAACTACTACGGCATGGTCGAGCAGATCGGCACGATCTTCCTGGAGGGGCCGGACGGTGGCGCGCTGTACTGCCCGGACTTCGCGGACGTGGTCATCCGCGACCCGCTGACCTGGGCGGAGCTCCCACCCGGCGAACCGGGGCTGATCGAGGTGATCAGCACGCTGCCCACCTCGTACCCCGGTCATGTGCTGCTCACCGAGGACCTCGGCGTGGTGCACGGGATCGACGACGGGGCCTGGCCGGGCAAGCGCTTCTCGGTGCTCGGCCGGCTGCCGCGCGCGGAGGCACGGGGCTGCTCCGACACGTACCGGGAGGCGGCATGAGCATGCGGTTCCGATTCGGCGCCGAGGGGGACGTCACGGCGCCCTCCGACGACCGGCTCGCCGTCGGTGACCCGCGGGTCGTCGACTTCCTCGCCAAGCTGGCCCGCAAGCTGCTCGCCCCGGCGCTCGCCCGGCGGCACCCGGAGCTGGGCTCGCTCGGCTACTTCTTGCGCCCCGCCGAGCTCAAGCGCGCGGTGGACCGGATGCGGCGGGACGACGCGCTGGTCTTCCCCCGGGGCAACGTCTTCCACATCCCGCCGGCCAACGTGGACACCATCTTCGTCTACTCGTGGGCGCTCGCCGCGCTGGCCGGGAACCACAACGTGGTCCGGATCTCCAGCCGGTCGGCCGGCGCGGCGGAGGCGATCTTCCAGGCGCTGAACGAGGTCGACGCCGACCCGGTGATCGCCCGCACCCAGCGGATGGTCACCTACGGCCGGGACGACGCCGTCACCGGCGCGCTCAGCCGCTGGGCCGACCTGCGGGTGATCTGGGGCGGCGACGCCGCGGTGGAGGCGATTCGCCGGCACCCGCTGCGGCCGTCCGGGCGGGACCTGACCTTCCCGGACCGGACGTCCTGGGCGGTGCTCTCGATTCCCGGCTGGCGGGCCGCCGACCCGGCCGCCCGCAAGGCCGCGGCGCTCGGGTTCGCCAACGACGCGTACTGGTTCGACCAGGCCGCCTGCTCGTCCCCGCGGACCGTGTTCCTGGTCGGTGCCGGCGACGCCGAGGCGGTCCGGGCGGAGTTCCTGGAGCTGCTGCTGGAGGTCGTCGACCAGCGGGGCTGGACGGTGGACGCGGCGATGGCGGTGGAGAAGCGGGTCAACGCGTACGGGCTGGCGGCCACCGGTGCCGCCACCTCGATGGAGTTCCCGGACAACCGGATCACCTCGCTCACCCTGACCGGATCGGATCAGGTGCCCCGGCGCTGGATCGGGGCCGGCGCCTTCCCGTTCGCGCGGGCCGGGTCCCTGGTCGACCTGGTGCCGGTGATGACCCGGCAGGACCAGACGGTGAGCCACTTCGGGTTCACCCCGGCCGAGCTGCGCGAGTTCGCGACAGCGTTGGGCGGCCGCGGGGTGGACCGGATCGTGCCGTTCGGCTCGGCGCTGACCTTCGGGGCGATGTGGGACGGGTACGACCTGCCCGCCGAGTTCACCCGCCTCACCACCCTGCAGACCTGACCAGCGAGCGATGACAACTACCCTGGTGGCCCGCACGGCCACGGAGCCGGCGTCCCGCGAGGCCGGCGAGTGGCGCTCGCTGCTGCCCTGGATCGTGCCGGCGGTGGCGGCGCTCTGGGCACTGCTCGGCACCGGCACACCGGCCCGGGACATCGCGCTCTACGGCGGGTACTTCCTGCTGGCGATCGTCGTACCGGGAACTCTGGTCTTCCGGGTCCTCTTCGGCAGCCGTGGCAACTGGCCGGAGGACCTGACCCTGGGCACCGCCACCGGCCTGGTGGTCATGCTCGCCGGCTGGGCCCTCGGCGCCGCGCTCGGCCAGCAGTCGCTGCTGATCGGCTGGCCGGTCCTGGTGGTGCTGCCGTTCCTGCTGGTGCCCCGGCTGCGGCGGAGCTGGCGGCGCGGCGCCGGCGACCCGCTGCCGGTCGGCTGGCACTGGGCGATGGCGGCCGTGCTGCTGCTGGTGATCCTCTGGCTGGCCACCGTCTTCCAGAACTTCCCGCTGCCGCCGGTTCGGTTCGAGTACTACAAGGATCTCTACTACCACCTGGCGCTCGTGCACGAGATGACCCGCTCGATGCCGTTCCAGGTGCCGCAGCTGGCCGGGTACGAACTCCGCTACCACTACCTCTCCGACGCGGACCTGGCCACCGCCAGCATGGTCACCGGGATCGCGCCGACCACCCTGCTGTTCCGGCTGTGGCTGCTGGCGATCACGGTGGCCGGCGTGTTCGCCTTCGCCACCCTGGCCCGGGTGCTCAGCGGCCGCTGGTGGGCCGCGCCGGTCGCGGCGGTGGCCGGGTTCGCCGGGCAGGCGGTGTCGTTCGGCTCGGCGGCCGCCACCTTCAACAGCGGCGGCCCGGTGACCCTGCTCAGCCCGTCGCAGGACATCGCCATGCCGCTGATCGCCCTGTTCGCGGTGCTCGCCGTGGACCGGCTGCGCGGCCGGCCGCTCGGCTGGGGCTGGGCGTTCCTGCCGTTGCTCGCGGTGGCCGGGGCCGGGTCCAAGGCGAGCGTGCTGCCGCCGCTCGCGGCCGGGCTAGCGCTGACCGGAGTGGTGTCCCTGGGGCAGCGGCGGAAGGTGCCGTGGGCGGCCGCCGGACTGTTCGCGGTGACCGTGTTCGGCATGCTCTTCGGTGCGAGGTTCTTCGCCGGCGGCGGGGCGAGCGTGCTGCAGCCACAGGCGCTGGGCACGCTGCGCTGGCTGGCGCCGTACACGGAGACGCTGGGCGTCGACGACGGCCCGCGGTGGGGTGGCTTCGTACCGCCCGGTGTCGAGGCGGCGGGCACCACCGGCCGGCTGTTCGTCGCCTGGGTGGTGATCTGGGCCCTGCTGCTGCAGGCACCCCGCCTGATCGGGCTGGTGGTGCCGCCCCGCACGCGGGGGACCGGTGACCCGGCGTTCGCGCTGATCGCCGGAGTCCTGCTCGCCGGCCTCGGCGCGACCTGGGTGTTCTGGCATCCGACGGCGAGCCAGGTCTACTTCTACGCCGGCGTCATCCCGTTCGGCGCGGTGCTGGCCGCCTGGTCGCTGGCCGACCGGGTGCGCTCCTGGCGCGTCCCGGTGGCCGGGGCGGTGGCCGGCGCCCTCTGCGCGGTGCTGCTGCCCCGCGTCGATCCGCCGGCCCACCCGACCATCGGCCACTGGGCCTGGACGATGGCCGTGCCGCTGCTCCGGCTCGCCGCGATCACCGCGGTGGTGATCGTGGTGCTGGTGGCCGTCTGGCGGGGCCGGGCCCGGCGGGCGCTGCCGGTGGCGCTGGTCGCCGCGACGCTGGGCGCCGGGGTGGCCTCCTACACCGCGCAGAACGTCGCCGCGATGACCGTCACCGCGGCACCCAAGGGTGAGCCGAAGTACCAGCTCACCGCGCTGGAGATGCGGGCGGCGCAATGGCTGGACCGGAACGCCGGCCGCGACGACCTGGTGGCCACCAACGTGCACTGCCGGCCGATGAACGCCACCACGCTCTGCGACGCGCGGGCCTTCTGGGTGGCCGGGCTGGGCGGGCGGCGCACCCTGGTGGAGAGCTGGGGTTACAGCGACCAGGCGGTGGCGGTGAACGGGGTGGGCAACCGGATCTACTACTACCAGCCGGCGCCGGACAGGGCGTTGTTCGAGCTGAACCAGCGGGCGTTCACCACCGGTGACCCGGCGGTCGTCGCCCGGCTGCGTGACGAGTACGGCGTACGCTGGTTGTTCGCCGACAGCCGGGCCGGTGCGGTGGCGCCGGAGCTGTCCGCTGTCGCCACGCAGCGCCTCCGGCTCGGTACGGTGACCATCTATGAACTGGGCCGGGGGTCGGGTTAACCCTACCGTCGATCGGGCGGCCCGCAGGATCGGATGGGAGGGCTCCGGTGCCTAGCGTCGAGGACATGGAGACGACGTACGCCGGAGCCCCGGCCACCTACCCCATCGCCCCGGCCCGGCGCTACCTGCGTCAGCTGGGCATCGACACGCAGTTCGTGCTGCTCGGCTTCCCGATCGGGCTGCTCACCATCGTGCTCTGCCTGGCCGGGTTCGCGGTCGGCGTGGGCACCGCGATCATCTGGATCGGGGTGCCGTGGCTGGCCGCGACGCTCCTGATGGCCCGCGGTTTCGCGCACATCGAGCGGCGCCGGGTGGCGTCGGTGCTGCGCCGCCGGATCACGCCCCCGATCTACCGCACCGCACGCACCAAGGGCCGGGTGGCCAAGGTGTTCGCCCCGATCGCCGACGGCCAGTCCTGGCTGGACCTGGCGCACGGCATCTTCCGGTTCATCCCGAGCACCATCGCCTTCTGCTTCGTCTTCACCTGGTGGGTGGTCGCGCTGGCCGGCCTCACCTACCCGCTCTACGACTGGGCGCTGCCGCACCCGCCGGACAACATGGAGCTGCCCGAGCTGCTCGGCTTCCCGGACACCGCCACCGTGCGGATCGTCTTCAACCTGGGGATCGGCCTGTTCTTCGCCCTCACCCTGTTCCCGGTGGTGCGCGGATCCGCGCTGCTCGAGGCGCAGTTCGCCAGGGGCATGCTGAACGGGGTCAACGAGCTGCGCCGGCAGGTGGCCGAGGCGAACGCGGCCCGGGACGTGGCGCAGGAGCAGAAGGCCGCCGCGGTCTCGGCCGAGGCGACGGCGCTGCGCAAGCTGGAGCGCGACATCCACGACGGCCCGCAGCAGCGGCTGGTCCGGCTGGCCATGGACCTGGGGCGGGCCGAGCAGCAGTTCGCCAACGACCCCGAGGCGGCCCGGGCCACCGTCGCCGAGGCGCTCGCCCAGACCAGGGAGACCCTTGACGAGCTGCGCGCGCTGTCCCGGGGGATCGCCCCGCCGATCCTTGTCGACCGCGGGCTGCGGGCCGCGCTGACCGCCCTGGCCGGCCGCTGCACCGTCCCGGTGGACCTGGACGCCCCGGTGGCCGAGCGGCTGGACCCGGCGGTGGAGTCGACGGCGTACTTCGTGGTGGCCGAGGCGCTGACCAACGTCGCCAAGCACAGCCACGCCAGCGAGGTGCGGGTCAGCGTGGAGCGGCTCGCCACCGGCCTGCTCGTCACCGTCGCCGACGACGGCGTCGGCGGGGCCAGCCTGGCCAAGGGACACGGCCTGGCCGGCCTGGACGACCGGGTCAAGGCGGCCGGCGGGGTGCTGGCCGTGGAGAGTCCCGAGGGCGACGGCACCCGGCTGACGGCGGCCCTGCCCATATAGATGATGCGTGGGGTTGCGACGGGGCCGTATCGTCGCGAGCATGCGTAAGATCGTCAATGGCCTGTCCGCGGCGCTCGCCGCGGGCACTGCCGTGCTCGTCGCTGTCGCCGGGAGCGCGTCTCCCGCCCTCGCCGCCGCGGGCACCCCGGGTTCCGCCGGCCTCGGTGACCGTCTGTACCCCCTGCTCGGCAACGGCGGGTACGACGTCCAGAACTACAACCTGACCCTGAAGTACCCGGCCAAGAACCCCACCCAGGCCGTCACCGGCAACGTGGTGATCACCGCGAAGGCCACCCAGAACCTCTCCCGGTTCGACCTCGACTTTGGCGGCCAGAGCGTCGCCAACGTCTGGGTGAACGGGAAGGCCGCCGGCTTCCGCCGCTCCGGCGACGAGCTGGTCATCACCCCGGCCCACTACCTGCCGAAGGGCAAGACCTTCAAGGTCTACGTCGGCGGCTTCACCGCCACCCCGACCTCGGCCAGCGCCCTGGAGCCGGAGGGCTTCGTCTCCACCGCCGACGGCACCGTGCTGGCCGGTCAGCCGAACACCTCGCACGAGCTGTTCCCGAGCAACGACCACCCCCGGGACAAGGCGACCTACACCATCACGCTGACCACCCCGCAGGGCTGGATCGGCGTGGCCAACGGCAAGCATGTCCGGGACACCAGGAAGGCCGGCTACGTCTCGTCGACCTACCGCGAGTCCAAGCCGATGGCCAGCGAGCTGGTCCAGGTCGTGGCCGGCGACTTCGTGGTGAAGAACCGCGCGGCGGTCGGCGGCGTGCCGGTCCGCGACGTGGTGCCCCGGCGCCTGGCCGCCAGCCTGCTGGACAAGGCCAAGGTCGAGCGCTCGCAGATCGCCTGGATGACGAAGAAGGTCGGCAAGTACCCGTTCGAGAACTACGGGTCGCTGGTCATCGACGCCGACCTCGGCTTCGCGCTGGAGACCCAGACCCTTTCCCTGTACGACACCGGCATCTTCAACTACCCGGCCTACACGCGTAACCCGGTCATGACGCACGAGCTGGCGCACCAGTGGTTCGGCGACAGCGTGGCCCCGAAGTCGTGGAGCGACGTGTGGCAGAACGAGGGCCACGCGACCTGGTACGAGCTGCTCTACGCGGCGGACACCAAGACCTTCAAGAAGTACACCGGGTTCAGCAGCCGGGACGCGTACTTCAAGGCGGTCTACCAGCTGGCCAACCAGTGGCGTGCCCAGTACGGCCCGGTGGCCCGCCCGAAGAGCTCGAAGTCGGTCTGGGACGTGTTCAACCCGAACGTGTACTCCGGCGGCGCGCTCGTCCTGTACGCCCTGCAGCAGAAGATCGGCGACAAGAAGTTCCAGAAACTGGAGCGCACCTGGGTGAGCAAGTACCGCGGCAAGTCGCCCTCCACCCAGGACTTCATCAAGCTGGCCTCGAAGGTCTCCGGGCAGAACCTGAACTCGTTCCTGACCAAGTGGCTCTACGGCAAGAAGGTCCCGCCGATGCCGAAGCACAGCAGCTGGAAGCCGACCGGCGCCTCGTCGCAGGCGTTCGGCGCCGGTGAGACCAGCGTCATCACTCCCGCCCAGCACGAGCGGCCCGCGCAGGGCTGAGCGATCTGACAGCATGGCGGCATGCGGGTGGTGATTGCCGATGACGCCGTGCTGTTGCGCGAGGGACTGGTCCGGCTCGTCGAGGAGAACGGGCACACCGTGGTCGCGGCCGTCGGTGACGGGCCGTCCCTCGTCGCGGCGATCCGGGAGCACCGTCCGGACGTCTCCATAGTGGATGTCCGGATGCCTCCGTCGCACACCGACGAGGGGTTGCGGGCCGCCGTGGCGGCCCGCGCCGAGGTGCCCGGCACCCCGATCCTGGTCCTCTCGCAGTACGTCGAGGTGTCCTACGCCGACGACCTGCTGGCCGACCGCCGTGGCGGGGTCGGTTACCTGCTCAAGGACCGGGTCGCGCTGGTCGCCGACTTCCTCGACGGGCTGCGCCGGGTGGCCGGGGGCGGCACCGTGCTCGACCCCGAGGTGGTCGGCCAGCTGCTGGTCCGGCGCCGCCGCGACGATCCGCTGCGCACCCTCACCCCGCGCGAGCGCGAGGTGCTCGGGCTGATGGCCGAGGGCATGTCGAATGCCGCTATCGCCCGCAAGATGGTGGTCACCGACGGCGCGGTGGAGAAGCACGTCCGCAACATCTTCACCAAGCTCGACCTGCACCAGGACGAGGAGCAGCACCGGCGGGTGCTGGCCGTGCTGGCCTACCTGCAGACGTAGGGTTAGCCCTACCCCAAGTCGGGGGCTCGCCGGATCGTCGGTGATGTCTGTGATCCATAGCGTTCTCGCCATGGAGACCAGGGGGAAAGTGAAAGGGATCGCGGCGCGCGCCGCGATCTGGAGCGCCCGGCACCGGGTGCTCGCGATACTCGGCTGGATCGCCTTCGTGGCCGCGACAGTGGTGCTCAGCGCCCAGTTCGGCACCCGTGAGGCGACCTCGGCCGAGCAGGGCAACGGCGACTCCGGCCGGGCCGACAAGATCGTTGAGGCGGCCGGGTTCCCGGTGCGGCCGGCCGGCGAGATGGTGCTGATCCAGAACCGGGCCGGCACCGACCGGGCCGCTGTCACCACCGAGGTGACCCGGACGCTGAAGACGCTTGCCGACGTCACCGACGTGCAGGAGGCCATCCAGTCACCCGACGGCCGGTCGACGCTGGTGGCGTTCAGCGTCAAGGGCGACCCGGAGACGGCGAAGGAGCGGGTCGGCCCCGCCCTGGACGCGGTGGCCGAGGTGCAGGCCGCCCACCCGGAGCTCTATGTCGCCGAGGCGGGGGACGCCAGCGGCGACAAGCTGATCGGTGACGAGTTGGACGCGGGCCTGTCCCGGCTCTCCATGCTCTCCATCCCGGTCACGCTCGGCATCCTGCTGGTGGCGTTCGGCGCGGTGGTGGCCGCGCTGCTGCCGGTCGGCCTGGCGGTGACCGCGGTGATCGCGGCGATCGGGCTGATGGCGGCCGGTAGCCGGTTCGCGCACACGGTGGACGCCACGACGCACGTGATGCTGCTGGTCGGGCTCGCCGTCGGCGTCGACTACTGCCTCTTCTACATCCGCCGGGAACGCGATGAGCGCCGGGCCGGCGCCGATCCGGACCGGGCCCTGATGATCGCCGCGCAGACCTCCGGGCGGTCGATCTGGATCTCCGGTCTCACCGTGATCGTGGCGATGGCCGGCATGTTCCTCACCCACGACACCACGTTCGTCAGCTTCGGGTTGGGCACCATCCTGGTGGTCGCGACGGCGGTGCTCGGCTCGCTCACCGTGCTGCCGGCCCTGCTCTCGGCGCTCGGCGACCGGGTCGACGCCATCAAGATCCCGGGTCTCTACCGCCGGCGCAGCGACGGCCGCTTCTGGACCGGGCTGCTGCGGCTCGTGCTGGCCCGGCCGCTGATCTCCACGCTGGTCGCGGTGGGCCTGCTCGGCCTGCTGGCCGCTCCGGTGCTGGACATGCGTACCCGCGGGCAGAACATCCTGGACGTCTCGCCGAAGGCGCCGGTGGTGCAGGCGTACCAGGCGGTCAGCGAGGCGTTCCCGAGCAAGACCTCGCCGGCGCAGGTGGTGGTGCGGGCGCCGGTCGTCAAGGGCAAGCA
This sequence comes from Actinoplanes oblitus, assembly GCF_030252345.1. Classification (NCBI taxonomy): domain Bacteria; kingdom Bacillati; phylum Actinomycetota; class Actinomycetes; order Micromonosporales; family Micromonosporaceae; genus Actinoplanes; species Actinoplanes oblitus. The sequence continues at coordinate 418,589 of NZ_CP126980.1, forward strand.
GTTCGACCAGGCCCTCGCCGACTTCAAGACGGCGGTCGGGCGCAGTGGCGGCAAGCTGGTCGAGCCGGTCGACGTCGAGGTCAACCCGGCCGGCACTGTCGCCATCGTCTCGGTCGGCCTGGCCGGCAACGGGGAGAACAAGGCGTCGACGGACGCGCTGAAGCTGCTGCGCGGCGACGTCGTGCCGGCCTCGTTCGGCCACCTGCCCGGTGCGACAGCGCTGGTGACCGGGGCCGCCGCGGGCAACGCCGACTTCAACCACCAGATGCAGAAGAGCCTGCCCTGGGTGTTCGGGTTCGTGCTCGGGCTCGCCTTCATCCTGCTGCTGGTGTCGTTCCGATCGGTGACCGTGGCGATCACCGGGGTGGTGCTCAACCTGCTCTCCGTCGCCGCCGCCTACGGCATGCTGGTCTTCGTCTTCCAGTACGGGCACTTCGACGAGCAACTCGGCTTCCTGCCCTCGGACGGCATCATCAACTGGATCCCGCTCTTCCTCTTCGTGATTCTTTTCGGACTCTCGATGGACTACCACGTGTTCGTGCTGAGCCGGATCCGCGAGGGGCACGACCGGGGACTGCCGACCCGGCAGGCGGTCAGCGAGGGCATCGGCCGCACGGCCGGCGTGATCACCAGCGCCGCGGTGGTGATGATGGCGGTGTTCGCGCTCTTCGCGACGCTGCCGCTGACCTCGACGAAGGAACTCGGGGTGGGGCTGGCGGCCGCGGTGCTGCTGGACGCCACGCTGGTCCGCGCGGTGCTGCTGCCGGCCGTGATGGCCCTGCTCGGCAAGGCGAACTGGTGGCTCCCGAGAGGGCTGCGCTGGCTGCCGGAGATCGCTCACGAGCCGCCGGCGCCGGTCGTCGAGCCGCGTGACGAGGAGCGCCGGCTGATGCCGGTGGGCTGAGATCCGCCGAAACGGTCCGGGTGCGCCGCGCATCCGGACCGCTTCGCGTCTGGGGTACGGCGGGGGCGGCGCTTCTAGGGGTCCGGCGGGTGCGGCGCTGGGGGTACGGCGGGGACGGCGCTTCTTCGGTTCAGCGGGGGCCGGGCTTGAGGGCGGCGCTTCTGGGCTGGGCGGGCGCGCTTCACGCGTACCGGAAATGGGGTGGATTTTGTGGGGGAGCGGTCAGAGCGCCTGGGCTGTGATGGCGCCGAGGCTTGCGGCGCCGAGGCCGGTGAGGAGGCTGACCAGCACATAGGCGACGGCGGTGGCCTGTTCGCCGCGGCGGGCGAAGGTGAGCGTCTCCCAGGAGAACGTGGAATAGGTGGTGAGCGCGCCGCAGAAACCGGTGCCGAGGAGCGCGGTCAGTCCCGGGGAGAGTGGCTGGCCGAGCAGGAACCCGAGGACCAGCGAGCCGACCGCGTTGACGGCGAGGGTGCCCCACGGGAAACCGGTGCCGTAGCGGGCCTGGACGTAGCGATCGGTCAGGTAGCGCAGCGGCGCCCCGATCGCCGCGCCGAGCGCGACCAGCAGCAGTGTCATCTCACGTCTCCCGCCGGGCCCGCGTCATCGGGCGTCGACCGGGGCCTCGTGCCGCGGGCGGGTGCCGAGTGCGGCGAGGGTGCTGCCGGCCCAGACGGCGAGGAGGGCGCCGGTGATCGTGGCGGCCAGATAGCCGAGCCCGATCGCGGGGGTGGCGTGCTGGACCTCGACCTCGGCGGTGGAGAACGTGGTGTAACCGCCGAGCAGGCCGGTGCCGAGGAAGAGCCGGGTCAGGCGGTGCCCCGGGCGGAAATGGGCGAGCAGGGTGAACAGGACGCCGATCAGGAAACAGCCGGAGACGTTGATCAGCCAGGTGGACCAGGGGAACTCGCTCGAGGTGTGTGGCCAGGCCGCGCCGATGGCGTAGCGGGCCAGCGCGCCGAGCACGCCGCCGGCCGAGACGGCGGCCAGCGCCCGGCGATCAACGTCGAGATCCATCACGGGCACGGTATCGCGCGGGCGGCCGGGGGGACGTGGCGGCGTCCTCCCCGGCCGGTTCCGGGCGCTTCGGGGCAGATCCACCGATCGCATGAAACGACCTGAAACAGGCGTTGTAAATGCCCGTTGACCTGTGCCTCAGCGGTTTCAACGTCCACTGTAGGCGACGATCTTGCACGGTGGTAATCCGGCCCGGCACGCTTTCTTGACGTAGTCTCGCGGCTCCGCAGCGTCGCATTCCGGGCCGGCCGGCGAGGTGATCTGGACCGGCCGCGCTACGAGTGGATGCAGGTGTTGCCGGTGGTGACAGTGAGCTCGCGGAGGGCCACGCCGGGGGCCTGCTCGACGAGAACCGGGGACCAGCTGTCGCCGGATCCGGCGCCGGCGATCCGGCAGTCGCGGACCTCGCAGTCGCGGTAGGCGAGCACGGTGACCACGCCGTCCACCTCGCTGCGGCCCCACCCGGCGATCCGGACCGCGTACCGGGGGCCGGACCAGCGCACGCACACGTCGCTCACCACGATGCGGGCGCCGACGTCCTCCGACGACGACACGAAGCGGTTGGTGTTGTCGCCGGGTAGCAGCCGGAAGCCCATCTCCACGTCGTGCAGGCAGGCGCCGGTCACCCGTACGTCGTGCACCGAGCTGAGGTAGAACCCCTCGGTCGCGTCCCGGACCCGCAGGTCGGAAACGGTCAGCCGGTGCGGGTGGTAGGTGGGGCCGACGATCGACGACACGTCGGCGCCGGCCGCGCCCCAGTGCACAGCGACCCCGGTGTACCCGCCGGTGACCAGCACGTCGTGCAGGACGACGTCGCGCACCGCGCCCATCACGCCGATCGCGTTCGCGGTGCGCAGCGGGCCGTGGTCGACGTGTACCCGGTGCACCTCGACCGCACTGATCCACTGCGGTTCGCCCGGGTAGAGGTACTCGCCGACGGTGAGGCCGGTGCCCCGGTCGCCGCCGTGCTCACCCGGGTCGGACGGGGCCGGCCGGAGCCCGAGGTCGCTGATCGCGACCTCGGAGCCGAGCACGTGCAGCACCGGATGCCCGGTCCGGGACTCGGAGATCAGCCAGGTGTTCTCGGCCGAGGCACCGCGCACCGTCCAGCCGCCGGGCACCCGCAGCCCCTCGGCCAGCCGGTGGTTGCCGGGCGGCAGCTCCAGCTTGCCGGGCGGCTGGGTGTCCAGCAGGTCCTGCAGGTTCCGGTGGTTCGCCACCGGGTCATCACCGAGGATCATGGTGCTCCGCTCAGGTGCCGGGAGGGGCCGCGAGTGTCAGGCCGGAGAAGAGGGCGCCGGGAGGGTGGCCGGGACCGGCATCAGCCGACAGGCGCGGACGCCGGGGCCGGGACCGGCTTGAGGCGCCAGGACAGCGTCGGCTGTGCCTGCGCCGAGCCGAGCAGCACCGGATTCGGCGCCGGCTCGGCGAACCGCAACGTGGCCACCCCGTCGGCGCCGCGGGACACCTCGACCGGCACCGGCTCGCCGGTGACCAGGTCGGTGGCCAGCACCCCGCTCAGCTCGCCGGGCCGCTGCGGGAGGGCCCGCACCGCCACCCGCCGGGCCGCCCGGGTCAGTTTGAACACGGCGCGGGCCGGTTTCTGCCGGGTCCACCGGTTGCCCGGGCTGACCGGCAGCGGCGGGGCGGCCGCCACCCCGGCCGATTCCAGCCGGTAGCCGAGCGCACCGCCCGGCTGCACGACAGCGAAGTCGCAGCCGCTGTGCCCGGGCGGGCCGCTGACCGGTTCCGGCTGGTCGGCTTCCCGCACCACGACGCTGTTGAGCCGCAGGCCGATCGCCGACCGCGGGCTGAGCCGCGCCGCCGCCCACTCCGGGTGCCGCGCCTCGGCCAGCTCCACGATCAGCATGCCGTCCTCGGCCAGCTCGCCGGCGGCCAGGTCGAAGCCGAGGGTGGCGGTGGCCGGCGCGGCGCTGCGCCAGCCCTGGCGCCGGGCCAGCACCACAGCGCCGCGGATCCGGCCCTGCACTCGGACCAGGACCAGCCGGGGCAGCTCGGGTGCGAGCCGGGACGGCCGTACCCGGTCGGACCACCAGCGGGTGGCCATCTCGTCCAGGCCGATCGAGACGGTGACCCGGACCGGTCCGCCGGTGCCGTTCACCTTGATCGCGACCGCGCCGAACTCGCCGGTGGCCCGGCTGACGATGCCGGTGCCCCGGATCATCTGGTCCAGGATCAGGATCGACGGGCTGGCCCCGCTGGTCAGGTTCAACGGGAGCGACGCGGCCACCGACGGCTCGTCGAAGTCGGTGCGGAAGTACGAGCCGACCCTCATGAGAGACCGGCCGGCGCGAGGGACTGGCCGGCCGGGGCCGCGGCGAGGTCGGTCCGGGTGAGCAGCGGCTCGCGCCGGGTCCACATCCGCGCCACCGTCTCGAACAGCGGGTCGGCGTCGCTCTCGATGTGCCGGAACGTCGCCCGCATCGACTTGAGCAGGATGTTCGGTCCCCAGACCTCCCACTGCGGCACCTGCGGGGTGACCACGTCCGAGCCGCTGCGGTAGAGCCACAGCCAGAGCCGGGCCCGTTGCACCTGCTCCTCGGTGACCAGCGGGACGCCGTCCTTGATCGCGTTGATGCTCTCGTCGAGCGTCTTGAAGTACGAGTCGGTCGAGTCGACCACCGTGGACAGCCCGCACGAACTCCACTCCGACCAGCCGGCCTGCACCACCGGAATGCCGTAGGCGGGCAGCTCGTTGCTCACGCTGCCGCGCACCGTGACGCCCAGGTCGGTCAGGCTCCACAGCGCGTTCTTGCTGAGCGTGGCGCTCGGCTGGAAGATCATGTGCCGGGACTTCTTGTGCTGCTTTGCCAGCTCGTCGAAGAAGCCGGTCGAGTCGTAGAGCCGCTGGCTCGGGTGGTCCAGGAACATCCACTGCGCGTCGGTCCGGGAGGCCGCCCAGTTCGCGGTGTCGGTGAACCACTCGGAGAGGCTGGGGAACAGCTCCCGGTTGGTGCCCAGCGCGTCCGACACGGCGTGGTTGAAGACCGCGATGATCGGCTTGTCCGGGTCGAACCCGAACCGGGCAGCGGCGTGGCTGCGCAGCAGGGCCCGCTCGGCCGGATTGTTCAGGTCGACCGAGGCGTTGGTGCCACCCCGCCACCAGCTTGGCCGGCCCAGGTTGACCTTGGCCCGCCAGGCGATCAGCTCGGTGGTCGGGCGCAGTTCCGCCCGGCGCGGCCAGACCCGGGTCTCGAAGATCTCGCCGATCTGCCGGGTCAGCTCACCGCGGAACGTCTCGGTGTGCGTGTCGTGCTCGGGGAAGAGCGCGTACGCCTTGAGGCAGCCGGTCTGCTGGGTGTGGATCACCGGGACGCCGGCCCGCCGCGCCACGTCCACCGCCAGACCCCACTGGTCGTAGTCGACGTGGCTGGTCACCAGCGCGACCACGTTCCGCTGCTGGAAGACGTCCGCGTAGTACGCGGCCAGCGCGTTGCCGTAGCGGACCCGCTCGGCCGGCGGGTTCTCCCGCATCCGGGGCAGCTTGGCCAGCCGGGCGTCGGTCGCCTTGATGTTGTCCATGACGTCGAAGGCCGGCTTGGCGTCCGACGCGCGGACGATGTCCCAGACGTCGATCACCTCGGAGGCGCCGTACGCCGTGCCGAACTCCCGCACCAGCGACACGTCGAAGCCCTGCCACAGCGTCTTCGCCCAGGCCTCCTCGACCCCCGTGAAGATCACCAGCCGGGCCGGCCGCACCCGGCGGATCGCGTTGGCCACCGCCAGGTTGCGCAGCGTGACCCGGATGTCCTGGTGGAACGCCTCCACCAGGATCACCCCGTCATCGGTGGCCGGTGGCAGGTTCTTCTGCCAGAACACCTCGGCCGCGTTGAGGAAGTGCTTCCACTCCTGCTTGTTCGCTTTCAGCTGCACGTCAGATCAGGTCCCAGGTCAGTGGAGTTCCCTTGGCGGCGTCGGTGCGGAAGACGCGACCGAGCACCTGGCCGATCGCGTCCGGCTCGAGGCCGCCGGTGGGCCGGATGGAGCGGACGTTCGCCTCGGTCACCGGCTCGCCGGCCTTGACGTCGGTCACCACGTAGAGCGAGCGGCGGAACCGCAGGCCCTCCTTCTCCGCCTCGGTCGGGCCGATGGCTGTGGTGCCCAGCGCCTGCCAGGCCCGCTCCGATTCCACCACGAGCGCGGCGAGCTCGCCCGGGTCGAGGGAGAACGCCGAGTCCACGCCGCCGTCGGCCCGGTCCAGCGTGACGTGCTTCTCGATCAGCACGGCGCCGAGCGCGACGGCCGCGATCGGCACGCCGATGCCCAGCGTGTGGTCGCTCAGGCCGATCGGCAGTCGCAGCGCCTCGGCCAGCACCGGGATGCGCCGCAGGTTCGTCGACTCCGGCGGAGCGGGGTAGGACGCGGTGCAGCTGAGCACGGTGATGTCGGTGGCGCCGGCGCCCCGCGCGGCGTCGACCGCCGCGGTGATCTCCCGGAGCGTCGCCATGCCGGTGGAGATGATGATCGGCTTGCCGGTCGAGGCGCAGAGCCGGATCAGCGGCAGGTCGGTGATCTCCGACGAGGCGATCTTGTAGCGCGGCGCGTCCAGTTTCTCCAGCAGCTCGACGGCTGTCGGGTCGAACGGGCTGGAGAACGCCTCGATGCCCCGCTCCCGGGCGCGCTCGAAGATCGGCGCGTGCCAGTCCCACGGGGTGTGCGCGCGGGTGTAGAGGTCGTAGAGGTACTCCCCGCCCCACAGCTCATGACCCGCGGAGAGCTGGAACCGCGGATGTCTGACGTCCACGGTGAGGGTGTCAGCGGTGTACGTCTGGATCTTGATGGCGTCCGCGCCCGCGTCCGCGGCGGCGTCCACCAGCTGCAACGCCCGGTCCAGGGAACCGTTGTGGTTCCCCGACATCTCCGCGACGATGTAGGGCTTCGTTCGACTCATTTCGCTCTCTCTGTCCAGACGACCGTCTTCGGGACCCCGTCGACCAGCCGTTCGTATCTGCGCGTCTCGCGGAAGCCGAAGCGCCGGTGCAGGGCGAGCACCTGCTTGTTCTCCTCGAGCGTCTCGCCGCCGAGGGTCTCCAGGCCGAGGGTGCCGAAGGCGTACTCGACGGCCTCCTGCTCCAGCCGCATCCAGGCCGGCAGCAGGCGCCGGCCGAGCCCCTCGACGTCGAGGTAGAACGACCAGGTGCTGCCGTTGAAGATGACCACCCCGGCCGGTACGCCGTCCTCCTCGTAGATCAGGACGTCGCCGCCGTGGCTCGCCCACCAGGCCGCGTGTTCGGCCGGCTGGATCTCGTGGGTGGTGAGGCTGACGGCGCGTACCGCCGGGTGGTTGCGCCAGCTCAGGACCTGGTCGCGGTCGGAATCGGTGGCGGGTCGAAGCACGCGGTCAACGTAGGGAGGTGGTTTGGACCGGTCGTGGAGTTGAGGAGAGGTCCGGGGAAACCGCAGGTGTCGGTTCGGTGGACCGCTTCCGGGAACCGGCCAGCCGATAGCCGGCCCGCAGCGCCGAGTACAGCGCGTAGCTGTTCGCGGCGACCAGCCGGTGTTTCAGTCCCGCGGCGCCGGCCGGTGGGCGGTGCCCGGCGGGCAGGTGCCGGCGGTACTGCCTGACGATGCCCCGGAAGAAGCGGCGGCGGCAGCTCGGGTGCATCCGGGAGTCGTTGCCGGCCACCACCAGCAGGTGATTGATCATCAGGGTGAACACCCGGGCCCGTACGCCGGGCGCGGCCCCCAGCCGATCGAGCCGCTCGTGCAGCTCGTCGTACTGCTCGAAGGCCTCGAAATGCCGCTCGCTGCGGGTCGCGGTGATCGACCCCGGCCGGCCGACCCGGTAGTGATAGCAGACCCGGTTCAGCACCTCGACGCGCTCGGCGGCGACCAGCACCGGGTTGCTGAACGGGACGTCCTCGTACCACCCGGCGGGGAAGCGCAGCTCGTGCTCGGTGAGCAGGCCCCGCCGCGTGATCCGGTTCCACGCGGTGTGCTGCAGGCCGAGCAGCCGGTCCAGGGTGGCCGGGCCGGCCAGCACCGGGGAGCTGGCGTCGGGTTCCAGCCGCCCGTCCTCGTGCTCGCGCAGGTGGTCGACGAGCAGCACGTCCGGCGCTGACGCGCGGAGCCGGTCCAGCACGGCGCGCACCGAGCCCGGTGGCAGCCGGTCGTCGCTGTCGACGAACCAGACGTAGCGCCCGGTGGCCTCGGCCAGGCCGGCGTTGCGGGCCAGCCCGAGACCGACGTTGCTGGACAGGTGCAGCACCCGCAGGCCGCCGTGCCGGGCCGCGTAGGCGTCCAGCATCGCGCCGCAGCCGTCCGGTGAGGCGTCGTCGACGGCGATCACCTCGACCGACGCGTTCTCCTCCGGCGTCAGACCGGCCCGGATGGAGTCGAGGCAGGCCAGGAGGAAATCCTCGACCGCGTAGACCGGCACCACGACGGTCAGCAGAACATCCATCCGTCAACCGTGCGGGATCAACGTGACGCCGAGGCGAACCGCACCTGAAGCAGGCCTGCGACGAAGACGAATTCACCCAGGTGAGGTCACTCCTGGCGAGGGAAGAGCAGGTCGTCCATCGCCGTGGCGGTCAACGGCTCGGCGAAGTAGTAGCCCTGCCCCAGCTCGCAGTTCCCGCCGGCCAGCTCGCTCAGCTGCCCGGCGTCCTCGATCCCCTCCGCCACCGTGGACAGCTGCAACGCCTGACCGAGCTGGATGATGCCCAGGGTCAGCGCGGCAGCGGCCGGCAGATCGCCGATGTCGTCGACGAACGACTTGTCGATCTTGATGATGTCCACCGGGAAGTTCCGCAGGTACGCCAGCGACGAGTACCCGGTCCCGAAGTCGTCGATGGCCAGCCGTACCCCGAGCGCCTTGATCTCCTCCAGCCGGCGCAACGTCTCCGGCCGGTGGTCCACCAGCAGCGACTCGGTCAACTCGATGATCAGGCAGCGGGCCGGCAGGCCGCTCTCGGCCAGCGCCGCCGCGACCAGTTGTGGCAGGTCGGCCCGCTCCAGCTGGACCGCGGAGAGGTTCACGCTGACGGTCAGCGGCGCCTGCCCGTCCCGCTGCGCGTTCCACCGGGCCGCCTGCCGGCACGCCTCGCGAAGCACCCACTCGCCGATCGGCACGATCAGCCCGGTCTCCTCGGCGAGCGGGATGAACTCCAGTGGCGGGATCATCCCGCGCTCCGGATGCTGCCAGCGAACCAGCGCCTCCAGCCCGGAGATCTCCTCGGTGCGCAGCCGTACGATCGGCTGGAACCGCAGCTCGAACTCGTGCCGCAGCACCGCCCGGCGCAGGTCCGCCTCCAGTTCCAGGTGCCGCTGGAACGACTCGCGCATGGCCGGCTCGAAGACCGCGAGCTGGTCCTTGCCCTGCTTCTTCGCCTCGGACATCGCCAGGTCCGCGCGGACCAGCAGGTCCTCCGCGTCCACCAGGCCGGACTCGGCGTACGCCACCCCGACGCTGCAGGAGGCGAACACCTCCCGCCCGTCCAGGTCGAACGGCTCCCGCAGCGCGTGCACGATCCGCCGGGCCACCTGGACCGCCGCCGGCTCGGTCACCACGGGCAGCAGCACCGCGAACTCGTCGCCGCCCAGCCGGGCCGCCGTGTCCCCGGCGCGCAGGCACTCGCGCAGCCGGTCGGCCACCGCGGCCAGCAACCGGTCACCGGTCGCGTGCCCGAGCGAGTCGTTCACCACCTTGAACCGGTCCAGGTCGACCAGCAGCGTGGCCACCCCACCGGCCCCGGTGGTGGCCAGCGCGTTCTCGGTACGGGTGCGGAACAGCGAGCGGTTGGCCAGCCCGGTCAGCGAGTCGTGGAACGCGTGGTTCATCTCGCGCAGCGTGCGCGCGTCGGTGATGGCCAGGCTGACGTGCTCGGCGAACGCCTGCAGGATCTCCTGCGAGGCCCGGTCCCACGCGCGGATTTCCTGGTAGGAGCCGACGAACAGGGCCCCGACAACGGTGCCGTCCTCGTGCACCGGCACCGCCATCACGCTCTTCAGCCGGGCCCGGACGATCTCCGGCACCGCGATCGGCGAGTTCGCGTAGTCGTCCACGGCGACCAGCTCGTCGCCCATGATCGCGAGCCCGGCGACACCCAGCGCGGCGACCGGCACCGCCTGCAGCCGTGGTACCGCCTCGTCCGGGACGCCGCGGCTGGCGATCAGGCTGGTCCGGGCCGGGTCGTCGAGGTCCAGCACGGTCAGCCCGGCCATCTCCACGTCCAGCAGCTCGGCCGCGCTCGCGGTGATCTGGTCCAGGACCCGGCGCAGCGGCTCGCGCCGGGCGATCGCCCGCTGCACCGAGCCGAGCTCGTCGAAGAGCCGCTGCCGGCGCTGCAACGAGGTGATCAGGCGGTCGTTCTCGGCGGCCTGCCGGCGCTCCATCTCGATCAGGTGCAGCGCCTGCAGGCTCAGTTCGAGGACCCGGGCCATGCCGCGGAGCAGGCACACCTCCTCGACGGTGAACGGCGTCCGGCGGCCGAGCACCAGCACGCCGGGGACGACGCCACCGAGGTGGGCCAGGGTGACCGCGTAGCGGCGGCCGTCGACCTCCAGGTCGGCGCGCCGACCGGCGGCGATCTCGGTCAGGGCGCCGGCCGGGATCCGTTCGGCGGACAGTCCGACCGCCGCGACCACACCTCCGTCGACAGTCAGCACGGCGAGGTCGGCGCCGAGCGCGCGAGCCGCGCATTCGACGGCGGCATGCTGGGCGGCGGCCTCATCGGGCCGATCTGCGACGACGGCGAGGAACTCCGTCAGCTGCTGGGTGGCGAGCACGTCGTTGCAGTCGGCGCGGGCGCACCGCAGTTGAGGAATTGCAACCCGGGGGCGTGTTCCGGAGCCCGGCCGGCGGTGTGCCAATCTGGTCACGAGCGGTCAGTGTGCCGTCACGTATGGTTGTCAAATTTCGGTTCGGTGGGCTGAATGGAGTCCGTGGGCACCGCTCAGGAACCTCCCCATCCGGCACCGTCCGGGCTCGCCCGTGGCCGGATCGGCGCGGTCTCCGCCGCCCTCTTCGGCGTTGCCGCCGCCGCGCCGATCGCCACCGTGGTCACCGTGGTCACCGTGAGCCCGCCGGTCCTGGCCGCCGGTGCCGGGCCGCTCGCGGCACTGTCGGTGGTCGCCGTCGCGGTCGTCCTGCTCCTTTTCGGTACGCCCTACGCCGCCATGATCCGCCGTACCCCGCACGCCGGAGCCACCTATCCGCAACTCGCCCGCGGTCTGGGTCGCCCCGCCGCGCTGGTCGGCGCCTGGCTCGCGCTGGCCGGGTACCACGCGATCCAATTCGGTCTATACGCCCTGCTCGGCCAGGCCGCCGCGCCGCTGCTGCACAGCTGGTTCGGGGTGACCGCCCCGTGGTGGCTGGTGGCCGGCGCCGGCTGGTTGCTGGTCACCCTCGGCGGCCTGCTGCGCGTGGAGTTCGCGGCCGGCGTGATCGCCCTGCTCACCGTCGCGGAGACGGCGGTGCTGGCCGGTCTAGCCGCGGCCGGCGTGCTCCGCCCGGCGGGTGGTGCCCCGATCCGGACCGGCACCTACCTGATCACTGACCCGGCGCGGCTGGACCGCTCGCTGCTCGGCCTGCTGCTCGCCGTCGCGGTGCTGGCCTTCGTCGGCTTCGAGACCGCGGCGACGTACGCCGAGGAGACCCGCGATCCGCGCCGCACCGCCGGCCGGGCCGCCCGCGGCGCGGTCCTGCTGCTCGCCCTGCTGCTGGCCGGTGTCACCTGGAGCCTGATCGTCGCGGCCGGCCCGGCCGGGGTGGCCGGGCGGGCCGCCGCCCGCGGACCCGAGTTGCTGTTCGCCCTGGCCGGCGAGCGGCTCGCCCCCTGGGCCGTCACGCTCGCCCGGCTGATGCTGGTCACCGGCCTGCTCGCGGCCATCCTGGCGGTGCACCACGCGCTCGCCCGGTACCTGTACGCACTCGGCCGGGAACGGGTGCTCCCCGGCGTACTGGGAAATGTCTCGCCGCGGACCGGCGCGCCGCGCGCCGCCGCCCTGACCCAGTCGCTCGTCGCGGGGGCCGCCCTGACCGGCGCCTACCTGGCCGGGGCGACGGCCTCGGCCCGGACCGCCCGCGCTCTGGTGGTCGGCGGCGGCCTGGCGATCCTGGTGTTGCTGCTGCTCACCGCGGTGGCGGCGCTGTTGCACCTGAACCGCGTCCCGGCCCGGGAAGGTGTCGGTACCCGGTTCTTCGCGCCCGTTCTGTCCATTGTGTCCCTTGGCGTGCTGCTCTACCTGGCCGGCCGCGACCTCGCCGCGCTGCTGGCGGTCCGCGCCGGCTCGCCGTGGGTGAGCGTGGTGCTCGGCGCGCTGGCCGGCTGCCTGGCGATCGGGCTGGCGCACGCGCTGGTGCTGCGGCTCGCCGATCCGGTGCGCTACGCGGGCATCGGTCTCGGCGGCGCCGCCCTGGTGATCACCCCGCAGCCCGGGCCGGCCGCCGAGCAGCCGACCGGCAACCCGCGGACCTGGGCCGCACCGCCCGGCGACGCGCCGGAGGAGCCGGCCGACGCACCGGCCGGGCTCCCGCGGCAGCGCACGCCCGGCGCGCACCGCCCGGAGCGCGTCCATCCGGAGATCAACGGCTGACCCGCGATCAGCCGGAACGCTCCGCGGTCAGCGGGACCGCGCTGCCGCGGACCAGCCCCAGCTGCACCGGCTGGCGGGACAGCGTGGCGTCGAGCAGCCAGTCGGTGATCACCCGCGTCCGGTTGCCGGGTATCGACAGCAGGTGGTAACCGCGGGTGACCGCCTTTCCGGCCACCCCGCCCAGCGGCACGCCGAGCGGGTTCGCCGCCGCCTTCCAGCCGCCGAGGTCGACGGCGAAGCCGAGGTCCCGATGCCGGTAGGGACGCCGCCGGCCGTGGCCGTAGGAGGCCGCCACGTTCCCCGCCACCAGGCGTCCCTGCCGCACCGCGTGCTGGGCGGTCATCCCGGTCAGCGCGCCCGGGTGCAGCACGTCCGGCACCGCCGCGGCGTCCCCGCAGGCGAAGACGTCCGGCCGGCCGGGCACGTTGAGGAACTCGTCGACCACCAGCCGGCCCTCCCGGGTGGCCAGTCCCAGCCCGGCGACCATCGGCTCCGGCCGTACGCCGACACACCACACCAGGGTCCGGGTCGGCACCTGCTCGCCGTTGGTCAGCCGCACCCCGTCCGGTCCGGCCCGGTCCACCCCGGTCCCGGTGAGCACCCGCACCCCGCGCATCCGCAGCACCTCGCCGGCGGTGTGCGAGAGTCGCGGGTCGAGCGTCGGCAGCACCCGGTCGGCGGTGTCCACGACCAGCCAGCGCGGCAGGTCCCGGATCTCCGGCCGGTGGGCGGCCAGCGCGGCGGTGAACAGCGCGCCCTGGGCGGCCACCTCGGTGCCGGTGTACCCGGCGCCGGCCACCAGGAAGGTGCACCTGGCGCGGCGCTCGGCCGGGTCGGTGGCCTGCGCGGCGAGTTCGATCTGCCGGGTCAGGTGATCACGCAGGTAGAGCGCCTCGGCGACACCCCGGAAGCCGTGCGCGTACTCGGTGACCCCGGGCACCGGCAGCAGCTTGTTCACGCTGCCCAGGGCGAGGACCAGGCGGTGGTAGCCGAGGACGCGGCGGTTGCCCTCCGGGTCGGCCCACTCCACGGTCCGGGCGTTCAGGTCGAACGCGCCGGCGTGGCCGAGCAGGACCCGGACCCCGGGCAGCGTGGCCGGGAGCGGCACGGAGATCCGCCGCGGTTCCAGGACCCCGGTCGCCACCTCGGGCAGCAGCGGCAGGTAGAGGAAGTAGTCGGTCGGGTTGAGCAGGACGATCTCGGCCCGGCCGCGGGCGATCCGCAGCAGCCGGCGGGCTGCCGCGTGACCGGCGAAGCCGGCGCCGACGATGACGATCCGCGGGCGTGCCATGCGCAACAGCGTGCCACCGGCGGAAACCGTCGCGGCGAAGTTGCCGAAAGTTCCTCGCGGAGCTGGCAGCATGGTTTCTGATGACCGCGACAGGCACTTCGGCGGCGGCCACCCGGGCGACCGGCCCGCCACGACGGCGGGGCCGGGGACCGCTCGTGGCGGCCGTGATGGCCGTCGTCCTGGGTACCGAGCTGATCATCGGCTGGCCCGCGCTGACCGAGGCGTTCGCCCAGCTGCGCGCGCCGCACTGGGGCTGGGTGGGCGCGGCGCTGGCCGCCGAGATCGTCTCGATGGGTACCTACGCGCGGATGCAGCGGGCGCTGCTGCGCGGGGCGGGCACCAAGGTGAGCGTGCGGCGGCACGTGGCGATGGCGTACGCGGCGCACTCGCTGAGCGTGACGCTGCCCGGTGGCCCGGTCTTCTCCACCAGCTTCAACTTCCGGCAGATGCGCCGCTACGGGGTGTCGCCCGCCGAGGCGTCCTGGTGCATCGCGCTGAGCGGGGTGCTCTCCACCGGCGCGCTGGTCCTGGTCGGCTCGGCCGGCGGGCTGCTGGCCCGCAACACCGGTAGCTGGCGCACCCTGCTCGGCTACGCGCTGGCGGCGATCGTGGTGACCGCCGGGGTCCGGCTGCTCGCCAAGCACCCGCTGTGGCTGGACCGGCCGGTACGCGCGCTGCTCGGCGGAGTCAACAAGGTCCGCCGGCGGCCGCCCGAGCACGGCGCCGACCGGCTCTTCGGCTTCGTCACCCAGTTGCGCGCGATCCGGGTGCATCCGGGGCACTTCGTCGTCGCGGTACTGCTCGCGTGCGCGAACTGGCTCTTCGACGCGTTGTGCCTGTGGCTGTGCTGCGTCGCGGCCGGGGCGGACCGGATCGCGCCGGTGCACCTGCTGATCGCGTACTGCGCGGGGATGGCGGCGGCCAGCATCCCGGTGGTGCCCGGCGGCCTCGGCGTGGTCGACGCCGCTCTCGTGCTCGGCCTGGTCGCGGGCGGCCTGACCAGCGCGAATGCGATCGCCGCGGTGGTGCTTTACCGGCTGATCAGCTTCGGTTTCATCATCGGTACCGGCTGGTTGGTCTGGCTGCTGCTGCGGCACCGCGCCAAGAAGCCGGTCCAGGCCGGACTCCGAAACACGGTCTAGGTCCGCTCCTCGGGACGGATCGGTGCCGCGTCGGTCTTGCGGCCGAACAGCTTCCAGCCGCGCTTCTTCTTCTCCACCATCGGCGCCGCGTCCCCGTTCAGGATGTCCAGCCGCTGCCGGGCCACCGGGTTGTTCGGCTCCAGTCGCAGCGACGTGGTCAGCGCCTGCCGGGCCTGGTCGACGTGCCCGAGCGCGGCCAGTGCCACGCCGTGCGTGAAGTAGTAGTGCGCCTCGTTCGGGTCCAGGCCGATCGCGGTGCGCGCGGCCTGCTCGGCGTCGGCGAGCTGGCGGTCGGCGGCGAGCAGCGCCCAGGCCACCCGGTCGTGCCAGAGCGGGTTCTTCGGCTCCACGATGACGGCCCGGTAGGCCATCGACATCGCCTCGTCGTGCTTGCCCAGCAGGGTCAGCGCGCGGCTGGCGATGGCCAGCGGGCGCGGGTCGTCGGGGGCCAGCTCGATCGCCCGGTGCGCGGCGTCGAGCGCCGGTTCCACCTGGTCGAGCGCGAGCCGGATGCGGGCCATCAGGATCCAGCCGGCCGGCGTCCGCGGATTGCCGGCCAGCACCGGTTCGAGCATCGCGGCGGCCTCGGCCGGCTGCAGGTTCTCGAAGAGGGCGGCCGACCGGGCGATCGCCATGTCGGTCGGGTCGGCGAAGGCGCGCTCGGCGACGCCGGGCGCGGCCGGCGGGGGATAGGCGGGTGGGGCCAGGTCGGTCATCGGGCCGCTCCGGGTAGCCGAGGGATGGGGCTCACAAGCACCACTTCGGCAGTACCGCCCGGTTTCTTAGGACGCCGCCGCCGGCGGAAGCGGTCTCAGGGGCGGGGAACCAACGACGTCAGCAGCCGGACGGCGAAACCGGCCAGACTCGCCACCCCGAGCAGGCCGGGCAGCCAACCGGCCGGCGCCACCGTCGCGGCGAGCAGGAGGGCGAGGGTCAGGGCCGCCGCGCCGGTCGCCGCCCGCTGCCCGATGACCACCTCTTTGAGGTACGCCCGGAGCACCCGATCCACCCGCATCAGGAAGTACCCGGCGTAGGCGGCCGGAGCCAGCGCCGCCACCGCCGCCAGCACCCGCGCCCCGCCGGGCGAGTCGTCGGCGACCCGCCAGCCCAGGTAGGCGAAGACCACCATGATGATCGCCGTGTAGATCAGGAACTGGCGCAGCGCCGCGTCCAGCAGGTGCCGGCTCGCCTCCTGCCGCGGATCCGCGCGCAGCGCCGCCACCAGCCCGGTCGCGCCCCGCGCCAGCCGGCGCAGCGCGAACGGGTTGCGATGCACCACGTCGAACGCGGCCAGCTCGTGCCGGGCCACCGCGTTCTCCGGGTCCAGCCGGAGCGCGTCGAGCAGCGCCTCCCGCGCTCGTTTCGGCAGGTTGAGCTGCTTCATCACGATGGCGTAGGTGATCCGGAAGTCGGCCTCGTCCGGATCCAGCCGGACCGCCTCGCGGGCCGCGTGCTCCGCCTCCACCGACCGGGTGCCCTGCTCCAGCAGCGCCCAGGCGAGCCGGTTGTGCCGGTACGGGTTCGCCGGCTGCCGGGCCACCGCCTCCCGTGCCGTGCCGATCGCCTCGTCGTGGCGTCCGAGCGCGGTGAGGGTCCGGCTCAGGGCGGTGAGCGCCTCCGCCGAGCCGGGCGCCTGCCGTACCGCCCGCGTCGCCACCTCGTGCGCGAGGTCCGGTTTCTCCAGGGCCAGCTGGGTGTGCGTCATCAGCACCAGGGCCGGCAGGTGATCGGGTTCCGCGGCGAGCACCGGGCCGAGCAGCTCGGCGGCGGCGGCCGGCTCGCCCCGCTGCAACCGGAGCCGGGCCAGCGCGACCGGTTCGGCGGTCATCAGGCGGGCACCGTGGCGTACGCCCGCACCGGGAACGTCCCGAACCCGGCGATCCGGGGCGGCACCGCGGTGAACCGGAACTCGTGCACCGGCAGCGCCGCGAGGTTCGTCAGGTGCTCCACGATCGGGATACCGGCGGCCAGCAGCAGGCTGTGCGCCGGCCGCTCGCCGCGCGCCCCGGCCGAGATGTCGTCGATGTTCACCGCGTCGATCCCGACCAGTGCCGCGCCCCGGTCCACCAGGTCCCGCGCGCCCTCCCGGGTCAGGTACGGCGCGTTCACCGAGTAGTCCTTGGTGGCCCAGTGCCGGTCGCCGCCGGTGTGCAGCAGCACCGCCCGGCCGGCCACCTCCAGCCCGGCCAGCGACTCGGCGGTGATCCCGCGCGGGCCGCCGACGGTGCGCACCACCACGGCGGGCAGCTCGGCGAGCCGGTCGAGCGGCAGCCCGGCCAGGTCGGTCCCGTTCGGGTACCTGTGGAACGGGCTGTCCAGGTAGGTCCCGGTGTTGCCCACCATGGTGATCCGGTCGATGGAGAACTCGGTGCCCGGCGCGTAGCGGTCCCGGGACTCGGCATGGCTCAGGTACCGGCTGACCTGCGGGGCGGGCAGCCCCGGATAGGTGGTCAGGCCGTCCCGGACCACATGGCTGAGCTCGACGAACCGGGTCTGCGGGCGACGTGGCCCGGGGATCGCCGCGGGCTCGCCGAAGACCCGGACCGCGCTCAGCCGCGCCCTGTCGATCGGGCGTGGCGCGAGCACGGCGAGCAGCCGCTCGGTGATCTCCGCTTCGGTGACGTCGGGGTGCGGCACGTCCACCTGGAAACGCCGGGCGCTCAGGGCACCGCCGTCGGTGAAGGTGACCTCGGCGTCGAATTCGGCCCGATACCGCAGCACTGGCGTCTCCTCGCCATCAGGTGAGGCCGATCACGCCCTCGGCGATCAGCCAGATGCCGAAGATAGCGAATAGTGCCGCGGCGCCCCACTTGATGATGTGCTCGGGCAGGTGCTTGCCGAGCAGGCGGCCGACCAGGATGGCGAGCGCGTCCGCGGCGACCATGCCGACGGTGGAGCCGACCCAGGTGCCGAACCAGCCGTGCTGGGTGGCCAGCGTGATGGTCGCCAGCATGGTCTTGTCGCCCAGCTCGGCCAGGAAGAACGCGCCGCCGACGGCGAGGATCGCGGAGCCGGTGGAGCGTTCCGCCTTGCTCTTCTCCTCGTCGGTGAGCTTGTCGCCACGCAGCGTCCAGGCGCCGAAGACGAGGAAGGCGGCACCGGCGATCAGCGAGATCCAGTCGGTGGGCAGGGCGGCGCCGAGGCCGTACCCGATGGCGACCGAGACCAGGTGGACCAGCGCGGTGGCCACGGTGATCCCGATCAGCACGTGCGAGGTGCGGAACCTGGTGGCGAACGTCATCGCCATGAGCTGCGACTTGTCGCCGAGTTCGGCGACGAAGATGACACCGAAGCTGAGGACCAGCGCGGCGAGGAACTCTGTCACGGACAACTCCCGGTGGATGACGACCGGGTTCCAGGCGCGGGGCGACCTCGACCCGGCCGTGGGATGAACGGCCTGGTCGAAGGTCTCGCTCGCCTCGTGACGAGGCCGCGCGGCCGGACGATGTGCAGAACACCGTCAGTATGTCGACCGCGACATTGGGAGCTACTCCCCTTCGCGAGATCGACCTTACCGGAAACGCGGGCGGGCCCGGTGGCGAGATACGTCACCGGGCCCGGTACCGCGGCAGGCGGCTCAGGAACCGATCAGCCGCTGGATGCGCAGCCGGTCACCCAGCCCGGCCGAGCGCTTGAGCCCCGCCTGGCCGGGGTCCGGCGCGGCGAGCGGCTGGCACCGCTTGTCCGAGCGATCACCGGCGACCCGCTTGGGCAGCGCGCCGGTGGCCAGGTACGCGGCGACCGCGTCGTCGACGCACGCGTTGCCGAACAGCGACCCGGCGTGCGTGGTCCCGTTCACTCCCTCGATCAGCGCGGCGCGCGGGAACCGGTGCCGGACCTCGAGACTTCCGGAGAACGGGGTGGCCGCGTCAAGCGTCTCGCTGAGCAGCAGGATCGGCGGCACCTTCGACCCGTCCACCCGGGCCGCCGGTTTCGCGGGGGCGGCCCAGTGCCGGCACGGCGCGTTGTACCAGGCATTGCCCCAGGTCTCGAACGGCGCCCGGTGGTAGACCCGCCAGTTCTCCTTCGACCAGGTGGCCCAGTCGGCCGGCCAGGGCGCGTCGGTGCACTGCACGGCCAGGTAGATCGCGTAGTTGTTGTCGCTGCCCGGGGTCTGCGGGTTGTTGTCGTCGTAGAGCTTCTTCAGCCCGGCCGGGTCCTTCTTGGCGATCCAGCTCGAGAACGCCTGCGCGACCTGCTCCCAGCCGAAGATGTAGTAGCCGGGCTGCAGGAAGATGTCGGTCAGCTCGGCCGGCCCGATCACCCCGCCGGCCGGCTTGGCGCCCAGCTCGGCGAGCTGCCGGTAATAGAGCCGCTCGACCGCCGTACGGGTCCTGCCCAGGTGGTACGTGTCGTCGTGCGAGGCCAGCCAGCGGAAATAGATCTTGATGTTGCGGTTGAACGCGATGTCCTGGTCGAGGTTGGACTGCCACCAGATCCGGGCCGGGTTGACGTTGCCGTCCAGCACCATCCGGCGTACCCGCTGCGGGAACCGAGTCGCGTAGACCTGCCCCAGGTAGGTCCCATAGGAGAAGCCGTAGAAGCTGATCTTCTCGGCGCCCAGGGCCTGCCGGATGCTGTCGATGTCCCGGACCGAGTCCTCGGTGCGCAGGTGGTCGAGCAGTGCCCCGCCGGCCTTCGCGCAGTCCGCCGCGTACGCGCGGCTCCGGACGTGCCAGGCGTTCTCCAGCGCCGCGGTGACCGGCACGTACGCCGGCCGGTGGTATCCGGCGTAATCGCTGTCGCAGCTCAGCCTGGGCTTGCTCGCCCCGACGCCGCGCGGGTCGAAGCCGATCCAGTCGTAGGCGTCACCGGCCTGGCCCGGCACGTGCGAGCCTAGCGTGGCCATGCCCCGCCCGGCGCCGCCCGGCCCGCCCGGGTTGACCAGGATCGGCCCCTGGTACTTGCCGGCCGCGACGGTGTGCTTGATCCGGGCGACAGCCAGCTCGATCTTGGTGCCGCCCGGGTTCGCGTAGTCCATCGGCACGGTGACGAACCCGCACTCCGCGCCCTGTGTCTTGAGTGAGGTGTCGGTGCAGGGGCTCCACGCGATCGGCGCCGGCACGTAGCTCGGGGTGCCGCCTGGTGGGGCCGCCTCCGCCGAGGTGACAGCGGCGCCCACCGCACCGAGCACGACCACTGTCGCGGCCGCCCAGATTCTCTTCATGTACCCGCCCCTTGGTGTCCGATTCGCCCCATATGCTGAAGCGTTTTCGGGCACTTTCCACCCCTCCACGCCGAGGTGGGCCCCGAAAGGGATCAGGCGCGGCGCCGGCTGAGCAGCGCGACCAGGCCGAGGGCGGCGACCATCGTGCCGTACCAGAGCGCCGTGGTGTGCAGGCCGATCCGGGTGGCGGCCTGCCCGGCGATCACCGCGGGGATGCTCAGCGCCGCGTACGAGATGGTCAGCGCGACGGCCAGCAGCTCGCCCCGCTCGTGCGGCTCGGCGATCCGGGCCAGGGTGCTGAACGAGGCCAGCGACGCCGCACCGAACCCGGCCCCGGAGATCACCGTGCCGGCCGTGGCCAGCGCCAGGCTGCCGGTGACCAGCCCGGCCACCCCGAGCGCCCCGCCGGTCAGCAGCCCGGCCCCGGCGATGGTCAGCACCCGTGCCGTGGCCACCGCGCGCAGCAGGAACGACGTGACGGCGCCGGTGCCGGTGACCAGTGCCACCACCAGCCCGGCGAGCAGGTGGTCGTGGACACCGAACGCGTCGGACGCCACCGACGGGCCGAGTGAGAGGTAGAGGCCGCCCAGCGCCCAGCTCGCCACCATGATCGGGACCAGCGCGAACAGGTCGCCGCGGAGCCGGGCCGGCACCCCGAGGCGGGGGATCAGCGAGGCGGCGGCGCCCGGGCGACGCCGCGCGGTCTCCGGCATCCAGGCCACCGCCAGGCCGGCGATCACCATGCCGGTCAGCAGCACCGCGTAGACCAGGTGAGTGGGGAACGGCGCGAACTTGACCAGCGCGCCGGCGCCGAACGCGCCCAGCCCGAGCCCGGCCACCGGGGCGATGCCGCTGATCAGCCCGGCCCGGCCGGGTGCGTGCGCCGGGTTCAGGTCGATCAGCGTGGCGCCCAGCGTGCTCAGCGCGGCACCGGTCGCCACGCCCTGCACGACCCGGGCCACCAGCAGCACCGACACGTCACCGGCGGCCAGGAAGAGGATCAGCGAGACCGCTTCGAGCGCTATCGCGCCGGCCAGGATCGGGCGGCGGCCGACGTGGTCGGAGAGCGCGCCGACGGTGAGCAGGGTGGCGATCAGGGCGACCACGTAGACCGCGAAGATCACCGTCAGCATCGCCGGGGAGAAGCCCCAGAGCTGCTGGTAGACGACGTAGAGCGGAGACGGGACGGCGGACGCGGCGGCGAACGTCACCAGGATCGCGGCGATCGCGGTGAAGGCGGCGGGCCGGCTCAGCCGGGTTGCCGGGGCCCGCTCGGCGACGACTGTCATGAGGATTCCCCCAGTGATTGAACAGACAGGTCTGTCTAGTTGCTGGAACCGACACTAGACAGACCTGTCTGTTATCGTCAAACGCATGTCAGTCGCGTCACCCCGCCGGTCGGCCCGCGAGCGCCTGCTGGCCGCCGCGGACGAGCTGTTCTACGCCGAGGGCGTGCACACCGTCGGCATCGATCGGGTGATCGAGCGGGCCGGCGTCGCCAAGGCCTCGCTCTACTCCGCGTTCGGCAACAAGGACGGCCTGGTCCGGGCCTATCTGCAGGGCCGGCACGAGGAGCGCAGGGCACGCGTGCTGCGCCGCGTCGAGCAGCACGAGGAGCCACGCGAGCGCCTGCTCGCGGTCTTCGACGCGCTCGCCGAGTCGGCCGCCAAGCCGGGGTTCCGCGGCTGTGCCTTCTACAACGCCGGCGCCGAGGCCGACCCGCACGGCGTGGTGCGCGAGGAGGCCGCGGCCAACCGCGCCTGGACCCGCCAGCTCTTCACCGACCTGGCCCGCGCGGCCGGCGCCCCGGACCCGGCCGCGCTCGCCGGGCAGCTGGTCATCCTCTACGACGGCGCGACCGTCGGGGCCCGCCAGGACCGGGGTCCCGCCGCCGCCGAGCAGGCGCGCCTGATGGCCGCCGCGCTGCTGGACGCCGCCACCGCCTGACGACCGCCGGCACGCGGCGGGCCGCGGCCGGTCCGTCGCCGCCACTTTCCGGTACGCCCACCCGTACCGGAAACTGGTTTTGCTCTCAGTCCCTCGCGGGCTGGTCGAGCGGCTCGGCGATCCGGGTGGCGGGCGCCAGCGGCGACGCGTCGGCCAGCTCGGCGCTCACCTCGGCCTCGTGCGCCACGAAGTCGCCGCCGGTCGGCGTGCCGCCCGAGCGGGAACGGACCAGTGAGGCCAGGGCGCCGAGGACGGCCATCCCGATCGCCATCCAGAAGACCACCACCAGGCCGTCGTGGAACGGATCGGCGATCAGCCGGGGAAGAACTCCAGGCCGGTGAGGGTGGCCGCGTTGTCCGGCGGCAGCGTGCCCAGCACCGACGGCCCGAGCAGCTCGGCGATCGGGTTGTAGCCCAGGAACGCGGCGAACAGGGTCCCGACCGGCGGGATCCGCGCGGCGTCGGCGGCGACGTCCGCCGGCACGCCCTGCGCGGTCAGCCCGGCGTGCAGGCTGCCCGGCAGCGAGTCGGACAGGCCGGCCACCATCAGCGAGAAGAAGACGCCGATGGAGAGCACCTGACCGGCGTTCATGAAGGTGGCCCGCATGCCGGAGGCGGCGCCGCGCATGTTCGCCGGGACGCTGGACATCAGCAGCGAGGTGTTCGGCGCGGAGAACAGGCCGCCGCCCAGGCCGTTCATGAAGATCAGGGCGGCGAACACCGGGTAGCCGAAGTCGCCCGGGACGAGCAGCAGGCCGGCGAACGAGGCGGCCATCACCAGCAGGCCGCCGGCCGCGAACGGGCGGGCGCCGAACCGGTCGGAGAGGAACCCGGCGAGCGGGCCGGCCACCAGGAAGCCGATGGTCAGCGGGACCAGGTAGATGCCGGCCCAGAGCGGGGTCTGCTCGTAGTCGTAACCGTGCAGCGGCAGCCAGATGCCCTGCAGCCAGATGATCAGCATGAACTGCAGGCCGCCGCGGGCCACGCTGGCCAGCAGGTTGGCCAGGTTGCCGCCGGTGAACGCGGCGTCGCGGAACAGTCCGAGCGGGAACATCGGCTCGGCCACCCGGGTCTCGATGATCCCGAAGGCGACCAGCACCAGCGCCCCGCCGATCAGGCCGGCCAGCACCCACGGGTTGGTCCAGCCCTGGGTGTGCCCGCCGTACGGCTGGATGCCGTAGGTGATCGCCGCCAGCACCGCGGTGAGGCCGATCGCGAACGTCGCGTTGCCCCACCAGTCGATCTTCGCCGGCCGCCGGACCCCGCTGTCGTGCAGCGACCGGTACGCCCAGACCGCGCCGGCGATGCCGAGCGGGATGTTCACCCAGAACACCGAGCGCCAGTCCCACTCGGCCAGCACGCCGCCGGCGACCAGGCCGATGAACGAGCCGGCCAGCGCGGAGACGATGTTGACGCCGAGCGCCATGCCGCGCTGCTCGGCGGGGAACGCGTCGGTGATGATCGCGGCCGAGTTGGCCATCAGCATCGCGCCGCCGATCGCCTGTAGCACCCGCCAGCCGATCAGCCAGAGGGCGCCGCCCGAGCCGTGGAACGGGTCGACGGACAGGATGATCGAGGTGAGCGCGAAGATCGCGAAGCCGGCGTTGTAGATCTTGACGCGGCCGTACATGTCGCCGAGCCGGCCCAGCGTCACCACCAGGACCGCGGTGACCAGCATGTAGCCCATCAGCATCCAGAGCAGGTAGCTGACGTTGCCCGGGGCGAGCGGGTTGATGTCGATGCCCTTGAAGATGGCGGGCAGCGAGATCAGCACGATCGACGAGTTGATCGTGGCCAGCAGGTTGCCGAGTGTGGTGTTGGAGAGCGCGACCCACTTGTAGCGCGGATGATCCACGGCGAGCATGGGCCAAATTTACATCATCTGCTTATGTATTGGCCGGGTAGGCACCTGGTTACACTCCGACGCGCGGCACCGGAATCCCCACGAGGCCCGGGGGTCGCCTGGGACCATGCGAAACATGGACGAGTTCTGGCTCCACCCGCGGCTGGGGACGGCAACTCGGGACGGCCGGGCGCCACGGCACTACCTGATCGCGCTGCAGCACGCCGTACACACCCTCGACGCGGACCCGCGCTGGCAGCAGTGGTGGCACCGCAGCGGAATACCGGAGTGCCAGCTCGGCATCGTCACCGAGGGGTGTGACCACCTGCGCCCGAGCGCCGACATCCGCCGGGTCGGCGGCCAGCTGCGCGCGAACTTCACCTGCGCGCTGCCGCCGGCCTGCTCGGACGCCGAGCTGATGCGGCGCGCGGTGACCGAGGTGCGGACCATGTTCGAGGTGATCCGAGAGGCGATGGCCCTGCCCGACCTGCCGCCCGATCCCGAGCCCGCGCCACCGCCGCAGCACGGCCGCGACGACCTGCCGGTGATCGAGAAGGCGCTCCCGTCGGTGCCCCGGGAACTGGCCGAGCAGGGCTACCTGACCCTCACCCAGGTGCAGAACTTCTTCGGTTGACCTGATGCTGCTGTCGATGCTGATGATGAGCGCCGGGCTGTCGATGGGCACCCCGGTCCCGATCACCATCGCCCGGTACGACTTCAACGGCCAGAACGGCCTGGTGCTCGACGACTCCGGTTTCGGGCACCACCTGCGGATCGTCTCCGGGCACGGCGGCCAGGTCCGGCTGGTGGTGCACGGCACCGGCAACGCCGTCGCCTTCCCGGCCCACTGCGAGCTGACCGTCTGCCCGCACGTGGCCTTGCAGAGCCCCGGCACCGCCGACCTGAATCCGGGCGCCCGCGACCTCGCGTACGGCGCCGACGTGCTGCTCGCCCCGGCCGAGACCAGCAAGGGGCAGAACGTCGTGCAGAAGGGTTACTCCAAGACCAGCAGCCAGTACAAACTGCAGATCGACGGTACGGCCGGCCAGCCCAGCTGCGTGCTGGTGGACGTCCGCCGCCCCGGCATCCGGATGGTCCGCAGCTCGGTGTCGGCCGCCGACGGCCGCTGGCACCGGCTGCGCTGCGAGCGGGCCGGCAGCCGGTTCGAGATCTACGTGGACGACGTGCTGCGCGGGCGTACCCGGATCCCGGCGGGCCTGGCGGTCGCCAACAACCGCCCGCTGAGCATCGGCGGCAAGGGCGCCTACCGGGACAACGACCAGTTCAACGGCGCCCTGGACAACGTCTGGGTACGCATCGGCTAACCGGCCAGGGCGGTGAGCAGCGCGCCGTCCGGGGTGTCGCCGGACAGTTCCCAGGCGAAGACACCGCCCAGCGCCCGGCTCCGGGCGAAGGCCACCTTGCCGCGGATGGTCTCCGGGGTGTCGTACGACCACCACTGCGTCCCGCACCTGGCGTACGCCGTCCCACCCACCGTGCCGGTCGGCGGGCACCGGGAGGCCAGCACCTTGTAGTCCTCCATGCCCTTCTCGTACTTGCCGGGTGCCGGCCCGGTCGCCGCCGTGCCCGGCGCCGGGCTGTGCACACCGGTCCAGCCCCGCCCGTAGAAGCCGACCCCGAACAGCAGCTTGGCGGCCGGCACCCCCTGCCCCAGCAGCCGGGACACCGTCGCCTCGGTGCTCGCCCCGGCCCGCGGGATGCCCGGGTAATCGGTCAGCGCGGAGTGCGGCGCGGTCCGGGCGTCGGCACCGCCGGCCCCGAAGTAGTCGTAGGTCATCGCGCCCAGCCAGTCCGCCTGCGCCGCCGCCGCGGAGTAGTCGGTGGCCGCGAGCTTTCGCAGGTCACCCGGCACCGCCGCGGTGACCAGCCGGTCCGGGCCGAAGGCGGCGCGCAGCCCGCCGAGCACCCTGGCCAGGGACTCCCGCCCACTGGTGTCGCAGGTCTGGCCGCACGCGTTCGGGTACTCCCAGTCCACGTCGATGCCGTCGAACAGCCCGGCCCAGCGCGAATCGGTGACCAGGTCGTGGCAGGACTTCGCGAACGCCGCCGGGTCGGCGGCCGCCGCGGTGAACCCGGCCGACCCGGTCCAGCCGCCGAACGACCAGAGGATCTTGAGCCCGGGGTGGGCCGCCTTCAGCTTCCGCAGCTGCCCGAAGTTCCCGCGCAACGGGGCGTCGGCGGCGTCGGCGGCCCCGTCCACGCTGTTCGCCGCGGTCACCGGTTTCTGGTACGCCGCCCACGCGTCACCCACCGCGCAGCGGCCCTGATCCACCTTGCCGAACGCGTACAGCAGATGGGTGAGCCGCGCGGCCTGGACGTCGGACACCCGGAAGCCGCGCCCGTAGACGCCCCACTCGGTGAAGTACCCGGCCACCACCGGCCCGTCAGGTGCCCGGGGCGCCGGGCGGGCCGGGGCCGAGCAGGCGGCCAGGAACAGGAGAGTCAGAGCGAGGAAGGCACGCACCGGCACGAAAGTAGCCGCCGAACCGGGTGATCGGCCCCACGTTCCCCCTATCGTGTGCCGCGACCCGGCCCGAGCCCGGCTGTGCGATCGTCGAGCCGTGGCCGTATTCGCTTGGCGCCGAGTCCTGGGCCGGGCGCGCGCCGTGCTCCGCAGCGCGCTCATCACCTTCGTGGTGGTGACCGTGACGCTGTGGCTCATGCCCGGCGTGGCCGGCGCCGACATCCTGGACACGCTGAGCCTGGTGGTGCTGGTCGCGGTGGTCGGCGCGGTGCTGCGGCCGCTGCTGCTGCTCGGCGTCACCGCGCTGGGCGGCTGGGGCGCCATGCTGTTCGGCGTGGTCGCCCAGGTCGCGGTCATGGTGGTGGCCCTCGACCTGGATCCGGCGAACCGGATCAGCGGCCTGCCCACCCTGGTCATCGCGGCGATCCTGGCGGTGGTCTTCGCCGCCCTGCTGGACTGGATGGTCGACGCCGGCAGCGACGACACGTTCGTCCGGGAGTCGCGGCGGCTGATGCGCGGCGTCCGGCGCCGGGCCGCCAGGCGTGCCGGCGGGCCGCTGTTCACCATCCGCCGGCCGCGTCCCGGCACCGAGCCGGGCCTGCTCGTGGTGCAGCTCGACGGGGTGGCCGAGCCGGTGCTGCGCTGGGCGATCCGGGCCGGCAACCTGCCGGTCCTCGGGCACTGGCTGCGCTCCGGCAGCCACACCCTGCGCCGCTGGCACACCGGGCTGCCGTCCACCACCCCGGCGTCGCAGGCCGGCATCCTGCACGGCGCGTCCCGGCAGATCCCGGCGTTCCGCTGGTTCGAGAAGGAGTCCGGCAAGGTGCTGGTCGCCAACCGGCCCCGGGACGCCGCGGTGATCGAGCGCCGGCTCAGCGACGGCCGCGGCCTGCTCCGCGACGGCGGCGTGAGCATCGGCAACGCGTTCGGCGGGGACGCCGCCACCAACCTGCTGACGGTCAGCCACGCGGCGCTGCCCGGCCGGTCGGCGCGCGGCTGGGCGGCGTTCATGGCCTCGCCCTACGGTTTCACCCGCGCCCTGGTGCTCGGCGTCGCCGAGGTCGTCACCGAGCTGCACCAGGCCCGGCTGCAGCGCCGGCGCAACCTGCTGCCCCGGGTCAGCCGCTCCGGCGCCTACCTGGCGCTGCGCCCGGCCGCCATGCTGCTGCGCGACGTGAACGCGTCGCTGGTCGCCGAGCAGATGGCCCGCGGCGTCCCGGTGATCTACTGCGACCTGGTCGACTACGACGAGGTGGCGCACCACGCCGGCCCGGCCCGGCCGGAGTCGATGCGGCAACTGGAGAGCCTGGACCGGGTGCTCGGCGTGCTGGAGCGGCTGTCGCCCGAGGCGGCCCGGCGCTACCACCTGGTGGTGCTCTCCGACCACGGGCAGAGCCAGGGCGCCACGTTCCGGCAGCGGCACGGCGAGACCCTCGACCAGGTGGTGCAGCGGCTCACCGCCGAGACCGCTGCCGCACCCCGGGAACCGGCCGAGGAACAGGGCAAACGGGAACCGGACCCGAGCCCGGCGGCGGCCCCGCTGCTGGTCCTGTCGTCCGGGAACCTGTCGCTGGTCTATCTGACCCGCTGCCCGCACCGGGTGCTGCGCGCCGAGATCGAGCGGACCTACCCGCGGCTGATCGCCGGGCTGGCCGCCCATCCGGGGATCGGCCTGGTGGTGGTCGGTGACGAGCAGGGGCCGATCGCTTTCGGTCCGGGTGGCAGCCATCGGCTGCGGGACGGCGAGGTGTCCGGGAAGGACCCACTGCTTCCGTACGGCCCGCAGGCGCGCGCCGACCTGCTGCGTCACCAGGAGGCAGCACATGTCGGCGACCTGGTGGTGATCAGCTCGGTGGATCCGGAGACCGAGGAGGTCGCCGCCTTCGAGGAGCTGGTCGGCTCGCACGGCGGCCTGGGCGGCTGGCAGACCGACGCGATGCTGGTGCACCCGGCGGCCTGGACGGTGACCGCCGACCTGGACGGACCGGACGCGGTGCACCGCCAGTTGGTCGAGTGGCTGGAGTTGCTCGGCCTGCGGGAGGCGGCCCGGCCCGCGGTCGGCGCCGGCGAGCCGATCCACGTCGAGGACCTGGACCGCAACCGGTCACCGCGACTTTCCCCGACCCGGGAGGGTTAGTCCGGTGTGCGCCTGCGTGATCTGACGATCGTCCTGCTCGCCGTGGTTCTGCCGCTGACCGCGGCGCCGGCGGCAGCGGAGATCGCCGCTCCGCCCGCTCCGCCCGCTCCGCCCGCCGTCCGTGCCGCCCCGGCCACTCGGCCGCTCGGCCCCGCGCTGCCGCCCACGCCGCTGCTCCGGGCCGCGCCCACGTTCAACGGCAGCGTCTACGCCATCGCCCACCGCGGCACGGCGGTCTACGTCGGGGGCGAGTTCACCAGCGCCACCTCCGCCGGGCGGACCTATCCGCGGAAACGGCTGGCCGCCTACGACGCGCGCACCGGAGCACTGCTGAGCTGGGCGCCACCCGCCGACGGCACGGTACGCGCGCTGGCCGGCACCCTGGACGGGATCTACGCGGCCGGGTTCTTCCACACCGTCGCCGGCCGGCGGCGTGACGCTGTCGCCCGGCTCAGCCCGGGCGCCGGCCGGCTCGCCCCGTTCGCCCATCAGGTGGACGGGACGCCGTACGCGCTGGCCGTCGCGAACGGCCGCCTCTACCTGGCCGGCAGCTTCACCGGCGTGGACGGCGAACCGCGCGCCAACCTGGCCGCGTTCTCCCTGGCCACCGGCCGTCTCGACGAGACCTGGCAGCCGGCCGCCGACGATCGGGTGCACACCCTCGCGGCCAGCGGCGACCGGATCTATCTCGGCGGCGGGTTCCACACTGTGGACGGTATGCGCGGCACCCTGCGACTCGCGGTGGCCGACGGGCGTACCGGGGCGATCGACCCCTGGTTCCAGCCGCACCCGGTGGCCGAGGTGACAGCGATAGCCGTGGACGGCGCCGGCGTCTACGCGGCCACCGGCGGGCAGGGCGGCCGGGCCGTCGCCTACGCCTTCGACGGCAGGATGCGCTGGCAGCGGGTCTTCGACGGGGACGCCACAGCGATCGCCGCGGCCGCCGGGGTGACCTATGTGGGCGGTCACTTCGACAGGGCCTGCCGCACCCCGCGCAACGGCCCGCAGGGCGCCTGCCTGGACGGCGCCCTGCCTCGAGTCAAGCTCGCCGCGATCACCCCGGACGGCCGGCTCACCGACTGGAACCCGCCGGCCAACGGCGTGATCGGAGTCCGTGCCGTGGCGACCGGGGCCACCCCGCCCACCCTGGAGGCGGGCGGCGACTTCACCACGATCGACGGCCGCCCGCAGCCCCACTTCGTCGCCTTCACGCGGTCCTAGCCCGTGTTTCGGAGTCCGCCGTTGCCAGGCGCGCTCTGGGCCACGCCGCAGCCCCGGTCGGACTCCGAAACACGGGCTAGCTGTGACGTCCGGGGACGTTGGCCAAGGAAGTCTGACCACTCGATCTGTGGGCGGTTGATCCATCTCGCGAACAGGTGAAGGCCGCGTCGCCGACGACGAACCCGCCACCACCGCCGTCGGCGTCCTGCGACGCGCGGTTGCCTGGTACGCCGTACCCGGCGTCACCATCCGACGGGTGCTGTCGGACAACGGCTCGGCCTACAAATCCCGGCTCTGGGCCGTGACCCCCCTGCCGGTCACAGACCACCGGCAAGATCGAACGCGTCCACCGCACACCGGCCACGGCTGGGCCTTCGCCAAGCTTCACGCCAGCGAAAAGGGCCTGCCCTACCCGGGTTCCCGCACGACTACAACTACCACCGACCCCACACCGCGATCGGCGAGCTGGCACCCATCACCCGATTGCAAGTCATCACACCTAGTCACGTCGCCACGTCGTCCACACCAGCGCGTCGTCCACAGGGCTGCCGTCCAAGATCGCCGATGCGCGTCATGCTGGCACAGGGCAGGCCCCCCTGGGTGGGCGGGGACTGGCACGTTGCTGGGCGCCGCTCGGTCAGGTGAGCTTGCGCCGGCGGGCGACGGCCTCGCTGATCGTCCAGTAGTGGGCGGGCAGCACCCGGGCCAGCAGGTCGGCGGCCCGCGCCGCCTTGGTGATCACCAGGCGCGGACGGCGGGACTGGATGGCGGCCACGATCTGCCGGGCCGCCTCCTCCGGGGGTAGGGTCAGCGCGGTCTCGTGGAACCGCCGGTTCTCCGCCGCCTGCACGCCGGCCGGGTCGCTACCGCTGAGCCGGGCGTTCAGCGCGATGTTGGTGCGCACCCCGCCCGGGTGCACCACCGTCACCCCGACCCCGCGCGGCTCCACCTCGTGCCGCAGCGCCTCGGTGAACCCGCGCACCGCGTACTTGCTCGTCGCGTACGCCACCTGGCCGGGCGGGGCGATCAGGCCGAACAGGCTTGACACGTTCACCAGGTGGGAGCCGGGGCGGGCGAGCAGCTGCGGCAGGAACGCCTTGGTCATCCGGATGACCGCGTGCAGGTTGATCTCCAGCAGCCACTCGACGTCGGCGAGCGCG
Organism: Actinoplanes oblitus; assembly: GCF_030252345.1. Classification (NCBI taxonomy): domain Bacteria; kingdom Bacillati; phylum Actinomycetota; class Actinomycetes; order Micromonosporales; family Micromonosporaceae; genus Actinoplanes; species Actinoplanes oblitus. The sequence goes on from NZ_CP126980.1 coordinate 449,462, forward strand.
TTCTGCTCGAACGTGCCGGACAACGTCACCCCGGCGTTGTTGATCAGCAGGTCGGCCCCGCCGAGCCGGGACGCGACCTCGGCGGCCAGATCACCGCGGTCCTCGCCGTCGGCCAGATCGATGACGTACGTCGAGACGTCCGCCCCGCCCAGCTCGCGCGCCATCGCCGCGACCCGCGCCAGCCCTTCGGCATCCCGATCGACCAGCACCAGCACCGCCCGCCGTTTCGCCAGGTCGAGTGCGAGCGCGGCACCGATCCCACCGGCCGCTCCGGTGATCACACAGGTACGCCCCGCGAAGGTGAACCGTCGCACCGTGAAGCCTCCTGGGGTGAGCCGCCGTCCCCGGAGACTATCCCGGTACCGCCCGGCAACCGGCCCTTACCGGTCGCACAGGAGCCGCACAGGAACAACGGCCAGGCTGTTCCCATCGACGTGACCCACCGAGGAGCCCGATGACCGCGGACGACCCCGACGACCAGCCCGGTCCGGCGTACCCGCCGGGCGACGCGCACGCCACCCCGGAGCAGGGCGCCTCCCGGCCAGCCACCGGCCACGGCGACGCCCAGCACTGCGGGTGGGACCCGGCCGGGCATGTCGGCCAGTTCGCCAGCAGCGGCCTCGACCACAACTCGCCGGCCACCTGGGCACAGGGCAACGATGGGATACCGCCGTCCCGGGTCGGCGCACCCGTCCACCGGGACGCCCCGCCGCGCGCCGAGAACTGTCCACCGGTCCGCAGGAGTCCGCGACTGGCGCTGGTCACGGCCCTGGTCGCGGCCGCGCTGGCCGGTGGTGGGGTCGGCGCCGGGATCACCGCGGCGCTCCTTCGGGACCACGGCTCCTCCGCGCCCGGTGACCTGCCGGGACAGCCGGGCGGCGGACCCGGCCAGAACGGCCCGGACCGGCCGGGTGGGCAGACCACCCAGCCGTCGGCCACCGCCTCCGATTGATCGTCAGGGACGGTTCCCGCTGTGGGCGGCGCTTCCGCCGGCCCAGGAGAGCGGTGCCCCGGGCGTACCGGAAGGAAAGCGAGCGGAGCCGGCGGCGGACCGCCGACCGGGAGTGACAGCTACGCCGGGTTCTCCTCGGCCGGCGCGGCGGCCGAGGCGCGGGCCCGGCGGCGGCGGATGTGCCGCACGTGCAGCGCCACATAGGTCGCGACGGCGAGCACCACCAGCGCGATGGCCGGCCACTTGTACCGATGCGCGTGGTCGATGATCGTCACCAGGTTCGCGCCGAGCAGGTAGGAGATGGTGGTCCACCAGCCGACCCAGAGCGCCGCGCCGATCGCGTTGTAGAGCAGGAACGTCTTCCATGGCATCTTGGTGATCCCGGCGATCACGCCGTTCAGCTGCCGCAACCCGTCGATAAACCGGGCCACCACGATGATCCGGTTGCCGCGCCGGGCGAAGAACCGCTCGGCCTTCTCCAGCCGCTCCGGGGTGACGAAGATGTACTTGCCCCAGCGGTGCACCACCTTGCGACCGCCACGCAGGCCGATCCAGTACCCGATGTTGTCGCCGACCACCGCGGTGACGAAGCTGACGAGCGCCACCACGTAGATGTTCATCCGGCCGGTGCTCGAGTAGATCGAGGCGGCCACCATGATCGTCTGGCCGGGGGCGGGCACCCCGAAGCTCTCCACGACCATCACCGCGGCGAGAGCCAGGTATCCCCAGCGGTCCAGGATCGGGGCGACGCTGTGCAGGAACCCGGGAAGCTCGGCTGAAGGTGGCATCGGCCCTACGGTAGCTGGACTTGGTGACGTGGGTCGCACGGACCTGTGCGTCAGACCTTTGATGCGAACAGCCCCGGCCGGGAAGGACCGGGGCTGTCAGGACACGGGATCAGATCGTGTCGGCGGCCAGCTGGTTGCGCAGCTTGGCGAGCGCCTTGGTGAGCAACCGAGAGACGTGCATCTGGGAGATGCCGATCTGGTCGGCGATCTGCGACTGGGTCAGGTTGCCGTAGAAGCGCAGCGTCAGGATCCGCTGCTCCCGCTCGTCCAGGGTGGCCAGCGCCGGGCCCAGCGCGACGCGGGTCTCGGCCAGCTCGTACTCGTAGTCCTCGCCGCCGAGGGTGTCACCCAGCTCGGTGCTGCCGTCGGCGCTGATCGGGGTGGAGAGCGAGGTGGCGTTGTAGGCGCGGGCGCCCTCCAGGCCCTCCAGCACCTCCTCCTCGCTGATGCCCAGGTGGGCCGCGATGTCCGGGACCGTCGGCGAGCGGCCGAGGGAGTGGGTGAGCGTGCTGTTCGCCTCGGTGATCGCCAGGCGCAGCTCCTGCAGCCGGCGCGGAACCCGCACCGACCAGGTGCGGTCGCGGAAGTGCCGCTTGATCTCACCGATGATGGTGGGGATCGCGTAGCCGGCGAAGTCGACGCCGCGCTCGGGGTCGAACTTGTCGACCGCCTTGATCAGGCCGACCATGGCGGTCTGCACCAGGTCGTCGGTGGGCTCACCGCGACCGGAGTAACGGTTGGCGAGGTGACGGGCGAGAGGCTGCCAAGCCTCGATCGCCTGATCCCGCAGGGCGGCCCGGGACGGGTGCCCGGCCGGCATCGCGGCCATCGCGTTGAGCAGTTCCGCAGCGCTGTCCACGGGGCTTTCGGCGCTGGCAGCCGTCGACGGTGCGACGGTCGTCGAAGTCGAAGTCTCCATGACGGTCATGCGAGGTCCTCCCTGGCACCTTTCCGGAGAGCCGGTCCACTTTGCACTGGACCCAGTTCGGTCGGGCGTCCTTACCCACGGGCGACGCCACCTAATCATTCGGCGACACCCGCGCATGGTTGTCCGTTCAGTTGGGACCACCCTAGCCTGATGTCTGACGGAAGACTAGCCGAAAGTATGAGTGACACTCATCCGGCTGGTGTGCAGGCCGCGAACTTCGCGAAGCGGACGGAGTACCGCGTTATCCGGCTATTTCCGGCCCGATCGGTCAGGTGCTTTCCCTTCTTCTGCCTCGCCATCCTGGCTTCCCGCCGCTGCGGCACCGGCCATCCACTGACCTTCTGTCTCTCCTCTTCTCCTGGCCGTCCTTG
>NZ_CP126980.1:1057500-1315000 GCF_030252345.1 Actinoplanes oblitus
AGACGCACCCGGTTGCCGTAACCGGTGGGGTGGAACCACAGGTGACGGCCGCCCCCGCCGGTGCGCACCTGCGGGCCCGGCGGGATCTCGTTGCCGAGCAGGTGGCGCAGCCCGTGCCAGCCCTCCGCCGAGTCGACGTCCGCGACATCCATTACCACGCCGGTGCGCAGGCCGACGTTGGCCCGGGGCCAGTGCGCCCACCAGAGCCGGATCCGGTGCGGGTCGGTGCTCGCCTCGGTCACGCCGTGCCGCAGCAGCGGATGCTTGCCGGGACTGTCGCAGCGCGCTCCTCGATGGCAGGAACAGACACCGCTCCGGTCAGGCGTGTGCACCGGCAGGACGGGGATGCCGTGCCGGGCGTAGGCCAGGGCAGCCGTGAGCGACATTAGAACAAGCGTACGACGATTTCACCGGGCCGGCAGCGTCCGGATTCCCCGCGTCGGCGTGCGGCTGAAGCCGCGGGATCGCCCGCTTGCGGTGCATCCGCGCGGCCAGGCCGTGGGCCACCAGGCGGCTACCGCTTTCGTACGGCCGGAGCACCGGCACCATCGTCACGCCGAGCCGGGCCAGCCGATCCGCCAGGGACAGCGGCTGCTGCACCGGGCCGGGCGGCTCCGGCACATGGCCGAAGTCCAGCGCCAGCATCTCGGTGCGCGGCGGCAGCTCGCGGAGCAGCGCGAGCACGCTGATCGCCGGGTTCAGCTCGACGATCGGCAGGACCCGGCCGGCCTCGTCGGCGGAGAGGTGGGCGAGCGCCGCGAACTCCCCGCGCCGTGGTCGAAGAATCGGTCGATAAGCCCCGTCGGGCGTCATAGCCCCACGGTAACCGGATTGCCGGTTGCCGGTGAGTTACACGCTGTATAAATGCGCGAGCATCGATTGGTTCGCCTCCCAGCCGTCCGGGAACTTGACCGGGACGTTCAGGTGCACGGGCTCGGTGGACGGGTGCGCGTCGAGCAGCTCGGGGATGCCGGAACGGGCCACCACCACGCAGGCGTGCCGGTGCCGCGAGGTGAGCACGCAGAGCCGCCCGGACTCCAGGTGGAACGCTGTCGCGTCGCGCCGGCCGGAGAGCGGGTGCAGGACGACGGTCAGGTCGTACTCCCGGCCCTGGAGACGGTTGGCGGTGTCGACGGTGACGCCGGCCGCCTCCGGCGGGAGCAGCGCGCGGATCGCCGCCGCCTGGTCGCGGTGCGCGGCGCCGATGGCGATGCGGGTGGTGGTCAGCGAGCCGATGCCGGCCTCCGACTCGGTCACCCCGCCACGAGCCAGCGCCCGGGCGGCGAGCCGGGCACAGGCCGCGGCCGCCTCGGCGTCGGTGCGCACGGTGAACCGGGCGGGCAGCTCGTGCAGGCCCCAGCCGGTCGCCGCGGCGGTGTCCAGCACCTCGTCGAGCGGGGTCTCGGCGGGCCGCTCGAAGCGCAGCGCGCGGTCGCCCGGGCCGGTGCCGGAGCGGAAGCCGGTGAACGGGTAGAACGCCTCGGCGACCACCGGCGCGGCCGAGGCCGGCAGCCGCCAGGAGACCGGCAGCCGGTGCACCGGCAGCTCCGGGTTGTGCCGCAGCAGGACCGCCACGGCGCTCTGCATCGGATCCCAGGACAGGCCGGTCCAGCGGTCCACCTCGACGGTGGAGAACGGGTCGAGCTGGCCGGGATCGCCGACGAACAGCGCCCGCTCGAACCGTGGCGCGACCCGCAGCAGCGCGTCCGACCGCATCTGATAAGCCTCGTCGACGATCGCCCACGGCCAGCTGCCCTCGGCCACGGTGGCCCATTTCGCCGCCGTGCCGATGGTGATCGCCGGAGACGCCAGATCGGGCACCTTGGCCGCGACCCGGCAGTTGGGGTGCTCCTTGACCCGGTCGGTGCGCTGATAGTCCACAGCGGAGAGGCGGCCGACGGTCACCTCGGGCGAACGCGTGCCGAGCCGCTCGATCAGGTCGTCGACCTGCTCGTTGGTCTGCGCCACGATCATCAGGGGCGCGCCCGTCGCGGCCAGCTCGCCGGCCGCGCGGACCACCAGCGTCGACTTGCCGGCGCCGGGCGGCGAGTCGACGACGACGCCCCGGTGCCGGCCGGAGCGGAGGTCGCCGAGCACCGCGGCGATCACGGTGGCGGCCTCCTCGGCCGGGCTGATCGAACTCACCCCGGCACGGTAGCGCGGCCCACCGACAGAACCCGTCCGGCGGGGTCGTGCCCGGTGTCGCCGGACGCCGCCGGCCTTCGCCGGACAGCTCGTGCTCCCGGCCGGGTGTTTCGCTCGGTACGCTGCGTCCTGTCATGGATCATCCGGACTGGACCTGGCCGATTGCCAAGCTGGCGGCGCTGCGGCTCGGCCGGCGGCTGGCGGTGCTGGTTCCGGCGTCCCAGCCGCACCGCTGGTCGTTCGTGCACATCGTGCCCAGTGGCGGGCCGGCCGACGAGGCCGCGCTCCGGGACGGCGCGGCGCGCAGCGACGCCGGTCGCAGCTTCCTGATCACCCAGTGGGAGTACGAAGCGGACCGCCTGGAGGGCTACGACGAGGATCTCGGCGTGATCCGGCTGCGGCGCGCCGAGGCCGCCGACGAGTCGGAGCTGCTCGCGGTGCTGCGCGAGTGGCGGCTCCCGCCGGACGGTTTCGCCTATTCCTGGGACACCGTCGACCCCGGCTGACCTGGGAACGGTATTCCGGGGCCGTTAGGCGCGACGATTGTCCGGACTGGTCGATCGGTGTGTGCCGGCCGTCTGATCGGCGGAGCCGTTGGTGCCGGAACGGGCGGTGCGCGCAGCCTCTCGGTGTCGCCGCCAATGCGGATCTTCCAGCCCTTTGCCGGACCGCCGATGAACGGACAGTCACCGGGTTATCGAGCTGGGGCAATCCGGACGGATGGTGCACGCCGAGGAGTATCGGTGCAGGCTGCGTGCCTGCGGGGTGCAGGGAGCGATTCCGCGCTTATTCGGTTCAGCCGCCAGCTTCGCCCGGGCGCGGTCCCGGATCGGGAATCGACGGGTCACGGTCCGTTTCCATTATGCTTTTCCCGGCCCTTTGTTCCGGCTCGGTTCTCCGCTGCTCTCCCATTCTTCCGGGCGTGTCCCCGCGGGCTTTTTCGTGGGCCGCGCCGAGGTTTCCCGCCGGCGTTCTCGTTCCTTTCCCGCGGCGGGCGGCGTCCGGGTGAGCCGGGCGTCGCGGTCGCGGGGAGGCGCCGAGATCGCAGAGGCCGTCCGGCGGCTTTTTGATCTCCGAACAGGTGTTCTGACGGGTATCCGACAGTTGGCTGTCTCGAGTTGCGCGGAGGTCGGGGGTTTGCCGGGTTGCGCGCCGCGCCGACCGGGTGTGTGGATCTAGCTGCAAGGCGGAGGCGATCCCTGGAACGGGCTTGCAGCCCGGTGCTCCTCGGCGGAGCCCGCGACCCGTTGGCCGTCGATCCGGCGGGGCCGCAGGTCGTGAAGTGTTTGATCATGCGGATGCGGAAGTGTTCGCCGCTTTGTCACGGATCGGAAATAAGCCCGAGGTTCAATATCGGGTACGGAGGAATAGGGAAACCGTCTTGCAACTTGCGCGTGCGGTTCGCCGCGCAAGTTGCAGGTTTCGCCCCCTCTCGGCTCGATGCCCCGGCGCGGTGGCCGACCTTTGATCGATGCGCGCGATTTCATTCATGTTGATTTTTATTGATCTCGTTGCGGCCCCTTCCAGTCGATCATCGGAAGTGCAACTCTTCTAGCCAGCAGTGACGTCGACATCACGGACGGTGGTGGTGGGGAATGCGTCCAGACGTTCTCGTCGGTCCGAGCGATTGGCTGGTCGACCAGTTCGGCGACAGGATCGCCGACGAGCTGTGGACTCGGGTGCCAGAGGCCCTGAGCACGGCTATCGACCGTGAGGTGCACGCACGCCCGGCCATGACCCAGACCGTGGAGCGCGTGCTGGGTAATCCGCGTTGGGCGTTGCCCTATGAGGAACTCGTGCTCTTCCTCGGTACCTTGCCGGGTGCCGAGATCATCAGCGTCCCCAAGTCGGTCTACCAGCTGGTCCTCATCAACGGGCACGTCGTGGTCCCGTGGTGCTACGGCCAGTCGGCGCGGCTCTCGATGGCCGATGCCGAGGTGGGCCGCTCGTTCGGCCGGCTCGCCCGTGAGCTGCTCGGCCGGTTCGGGCCGCCGTGGCGGCGCTCGCCGGTCGAGGCACCCCTCCCGCTGGACTCGGTCGACGAGCGGGAGGTCGCCAAGATCTGCGCGGCCATCGCCCGGATCGAGCCCAAACCGGAAGTGGTGATCGCGGGCTACGCGGGTGCGCCCAACCTGGGCCTGCTCCGCGCCTGCCTGGGCGAGGTCAAGTCCACCGACAACGGGACGCTGAACTGGAGCCACCTCGACGACTTGCCGCTGCCGCCTCCGGTCATCCCGCGACCTCGGCGCATGCAGTTCCCCTGAGCGAGCCGGGCGCCGCCGATCGGGCGTCGCTCGCGCGGGGTGCCGTTCGCTCTGAGCTTCCGCCAGCGGCGGGCCGGAGCCGCCCGGTGGATGCCGCCCGCCCGCCCTGGGCGGCGTCCACCGGTTCCGTCTCGTGCGTGGTCTCCTCTCGCCCAGCGGCCGGCCGTGCCACCCCCTAGGTTGGCGGAGGTACGAGCCGACGACTCGGGGGCGATGGTCGATGACAGCGGTCTCTTCGTTCGTGGTCACCGGCGGTGGCGGTGGCATCGGCCGGGCGGTCGCCGACCGTCTGCTCGGCGACCGCGACCTGGTGGTCGTCCTGGATCGCGACCCGGCGGCCCTGGGCTGGATCGACGGGCACCCGAGCGGCTCGCGAATCATCCCGGTGCTGGGGGACGCCACCGACCAGGCCGTCGCCGAGCGCGCCGCCCGGACCGCGGCCTCGGCCGCCCCGCTGCGCGGCTGGGTCAACAACGCCGCGGTCTTCCCGGTGGCCTGGTTGCACGAGACCCCGGCCGTCGAGGTGAGCCGGCTGATCCGGCGCAACCTCGACCTGACGCTCACCGGCTGCGCCGCGGCGCTGGGCACCTTCCTGTCCGCCGGCACCGGTGGCGCCATCGTCAACATCTCCTCGCACCAGGCGCAGCGGGCGGTGCGCGGCGCCCTGCCCTACGCCACGGCGAAGGCCGCCATCGAGGGCTTGACCAGGGCGCTGGCCGTCGACTACGGGCAGTTCGGGGTACGGGTGAACGCCCTGGCACTGGGGTCGATCGCCACCGAGCGGTCCGCGGCGTACCTCGGGAATCTGCCGGAGGCGGACCGCCTCGCCTTTCACCGGGAGATCGGCCGGCTGCAGCCGCTCGGGCGGATGGGGCGGCCGGACGAGGTGGCCGAGGTGGTCGCCTTCCTGGTCTCCGAGGCGGCCGGGTTCGTCAACGGCGCGATCATTCCGCTGGACGGCGGCCGGTCGGCGGTCGGCCGCGATCCGGAGGAGGCCTGACCGGCGGCTCCGGGATGCCGGTGACCGGGAGGGCTCCGGGATGCCGGTGACCGGCGGGGCTCCGGGATGCCGTGACCGGCGGCGAAAAGGCGCGGCGAACCGTACTCACCGGTTGGCGGTGGCGGCTCTAGACTTCACGGGATGGAGTCGCCCACGACGATCCGGGACCGGGCTGTCGCGGTCGCCGACTACCTGCTCGCGGTGCGCGCGCAGCTGGACCGCCCGCCCCGCACCGTGCCCGCCGACGCGCACTGGCTCGACGCGCTGCCGGCGCATCCGGACTGCCGGCTCGGTCCGGGCGCGGACGGCACGTCCTGGCTGCGCGTCGGCCGTCCCGAGCTACCGCCTCCGGTGACCGTCCCGGCCGCCCTCCGCCGCCGCCTGCGTGGCGAGATCACCGCCACCGCCGAACCGGCCACCGAGAGCGGCCCGCCCCGGCGGAGCGCCGTCGGCGACCTCGACAGGAGCGGCTCCGGCGAGGCCGGGACCGGGCCGGCCGGTGCCGGACGCGTCGGTGGACCGAGCGCACCCGGCAGGGACGGGACCGGGCCGGCCGGTGCCGGGGCCGGCGCGACCGGGGCCGGGACCGGCGAGGCCGGGGACGGGGCCGGCGCGGCCGGGGACAACGGGCGGGCGAGCGTGGACGGGGCGGCGCCGGACGACTTCACGGTCTGGCGGGATCAGACCTGGCGTCCCTGGTCGCTGCTCACCGCCGCCGCCGAGCAGACCCGTGACCTGCACCGCAAGCTCTTCGACCGGATGCATCAGCTGGACATGGCCGCCGCCACCGAGTTGGTCTGGGGACACGGCATCCTGGAGACCACCGTCGACGGCACCCGGGTCCGTTACCCGTTGGTCGCCACCCCGGTCCTGATCGAGTACGACCCGGATCGCGCGCTGATCGCTGTCTCCCCGGCCGGCCCGTCCCGGCTGCAGACCGACGCGCTGCACGGTCTCGACGAGCGGCACCTGGCCCAGCTCCAGGGGCTGGCCGGCCCGGGCGGGGTGGTCGAGGTCGACCTGTGGAACGAGTTCGAGCGCCGGGAGTTCTTCGAGCGCGCGCTGACCCGTCTCGGTCACGACCGCGTGGTGGTGGCTGCCGGCGACGACCGGCCCGCGACCGCTTTCGTCCGGGACACCGCTGTGCTTTTCGCCCGTCCGCGCCAGCGCCAGCTGCGTGGCTTCCTGGAGAACCTGCGCAACCGGCTCACCGCCGGCCGGGCCACCGAGGGGGTCGGCGCGCTCGCCGCGATCCTGGCTCACGAGCCGAGCCGGCTCGCCATGCCCGACGACCACCCGGAGACCTGGCACCGGGTCGGCGAGCGGCTGCTCATGCCACTGCCCACCAACGCGGCACAGGAGTCGATCGCCCGCCGCCTGGCCCAGCACCGCAACGTCGTCGTGCAGGGCCCGCCGGGCACCGGCAAGACGCATACCATCCGCAACCTGATCTGCCACCTGATGGCGAACGGCAAGCGGGTCCTGGTCGTGGCGCAGAAGGAGGAGCCGCTCCGGGTGCTGCGGGACGGCCTGCCGGAGGAGGTGCGGGCGCTCTGCCTCGCGGTTCTCGGGCGCAGCACCGACCAGCTGGTCCAGTTGCAGCTCGCCGCCCGGGAGCTCTCCGACCGGGCCGCCACGCTGGACTCCGACGCCGAGGCGCGCCGGGTGGACCGGCTCACCCGCAACCTGGAGGAGGCCGAGCGTGAGCTGGCCGCCGCGCTGGCCGGGCTGCGGCTGATCGCCGAGAGCGAGGCGGCGACCTATCAGATCGGCGGGGTCAGCCTGTTGCCGGCCGAGGTCGGCGCCTGGTTGCGGGAGCGGGCGGCCGCGCACGGCGGCATCCCGGACCCGGTCGCCGGTCCGCCGCCGCTGACCATCGAGGACTTCGGCACGCTGCTGAAACTCGCGGCCCGGCTGACGCCGGAGGATCGGGCGGCCGCGATGCGGCCGCTGCCGGAGATCATGGACCTGCCGGACGCCGCCACGGTGGCGGCCCATCGGGCCGAGATCGCCGCGGCGCGGGAGCGTCTGTCCCGGTTGGCCGACCAGGGCGTCGATCTTTCTTCGGTACGCCGTGAGCAGCGCCCGTCACACGTCGAGCTGATGAGCGACCTGGCGGAGGCGGTGTCCTGGCTGCGCCGCCGCGAGGGCACCTGGACCGACCGGCTCGGCCGGCTGATGGACGACCAGCACTGGCGCACCATGTGGGCCGATCACGTGGCCACCGTCGCCGGGCTGCTCGACGAGCTGGCGGCCGGCGCCAAGCAGCAGGCCGGGCACCGGGTGGTCATCGGCGAGTCCCTGCTGGCCGAGCCGAAACTGCTGCTCACCAGGCTGGCCGAGATCCGGCTCCGGTTCGCCGCGGGCAAGGGGCTGAGCCGGCTGTTGCAGGCCGGGCTGTTCCGGATCGCCGAGGAGATCCGGGTGGACGGCGAGCCGATGCGCACCGTCGAGGACGTCGACCTGGTGGCCGCCCGGGTTCGCCGGGCCCAGGCGCACCGCCGGCTCGGCGACGTGTGGGCGGACTGGGTGGAGCGGCTGCGGATCGACGAGCCGACCGGCGGCTGGACCGATCCGGAGGTGTGGGCCGGCGCGTTGCTCGCCGAGGCCGCCCAGTCGCTCGAGTTCGACCTGCGGCGCTGGCCCACGCTGGTGGAGCGGGTGACGGCGCGCGTACCCCAAATCGATCTTGAATTGGACGGCGGGCGACTGGCGGCGGTGGCCGGGCTGCTGGACGGCGCCGCCGAGGTCTTCGTCGTGGATCAGGGACTCGCCGAGGAGCGGGCGGTCGCCGAGCGGCTGGCCCGGTGGCCGGAGCTGGCTGAGGCGTGGGCGAGTCTGGACGGGTGGGACGAGGCGGTCGCCGAGGTCCGCCGGGTGGCCCTGTTGCAGCCGGATGTGCTGCGCTTCCACGCCTTGCACGACCGGCTGGCGGGTGCCGCCCCGGAGTGGGCCGCCAAGATCGCCACGGGGGAGCACCCGGTCGTCTCCGGGCAGGCCTGTCTGGACGCCTGGGAGTGGCGGCGGGCGCAGACCTGGTTCGACAAGATGGTCGGCGACGTGGATCCGGCGCTGCTGAGCCGGCGGGTGGAGCGGGCCCGCACCCGGATCCGCCGGTTGACCGGTGAGCTGGTGGTGGCCTCCGCCTGGCTGGAGGTGGCCCGGGCGCTGGACGACCGGCGGCGGGCCGCGCTCGCCGACTGGACCACCGCGCTCCGGAAGATCGGCAAGGGCACCGGGCGCAGCGCCGCGATGTGGCAGGCGCACGCCCAGCGGGCGATGGAGTCGGCGGTGGCCGCCGTGCCGGTCTGGGTCATGTCGGTGGACCGGGCGATCGAGCAGTTCGCCGGCGGGGCGACGTTCGACGTGGTGATCGTCGACGAGGCCTCCCAGGCCGACCTGTTCGCGCTGCCGGTGCTGTCGCTGGCCGAACGGGCCGTGGTGGTCGGTGACGACCAGCAGATCGGCCCGCAGCTGAGCTTCGTCGGCTCGGTGCGGGGTCTGATCCAGCGGCACCTCACCGACGTGCCGTCGGCCGAGCACTTCGACCCGGAGTCGTCCCTTTACGATCACGCGGTACGCCGCTCGCCGGAGCGCATCCTGCTCACCGAGCACTTCCGGTGCGTGCCGCAGATCATCGAGTTCTCCTCGCGGCACTACTACGACGGCAAGATCATGCCGCTGCGCGCGGACCGGCCGGCGCTGCTGCCGATCCGGAACGTGTACTGCCCCGACGGGGTGCGGCAGAGCCTGGCCGGCTTCGGTGACGTCAACCTCGACGAGGCGGACGCGCTGGTCGGCCGCGTTACCAAGATCGTGGCGGATCCCCGGTACGACGGGAAGACGCTCGGCGTGATCAGCCTGCTCAGCAGCGGCGGGCAGGCGAACTACCTGCTCACCAAGATCCGTGAGGCGATCGGCGAGGACGAGATCCAGGCGCGGCGGCTGCGGGTCGGTGACGCGTACACGTTCCAGGGCGACGAGCGGGACGTGGTACTGGTGTCAATGGTGGTGTCTGAGAACGATCAGCGCATCGCGGCCTTCACCAAACGCGACTACCACCGGCGGATCAACGTGGCCGCGTCCCGGGCCCGCGATCAGTTGTGGATCTACCATTCGGTGCGGCCGAGCGCGCTGCTCGCCGACGACGCGCGGGCGCTGCTCCTGTCGTACGCGATGGATCTGCCCACCGAGACCGCCGCGACCGACCTGGCGGCCCGGTGTGAGAGCGACTTCGAACGCGATGTCCTGCGCCGGCTGGCGATTCGCGGCTACCGGCCGATCCCGCAGTTCCGGATCGGCGGCTACCGGATCGACTTCGTGCTGAACGCGCCGGACGGCCGGCGGCTGGCTGTCGAGTGCGACGGCGACGCCTACCACGGTCCGGAGCGGTGGGAGAGCGACATGCGCCGGCAGGCGGTGCTGGAACGGGTCGGCAACTGCGTGTTCGTCCGGATCCGGGGCAGTGTCTTCGCCCGCGAGCCGGAGGCGGCGATGCGCCCGGTCTGGCAGCGGATCGCGGAGCTGGAGATCAGCCCGGTCGGTGACTGAAAGCTAGGTTGTCGGAACGTGGTGTGCATGTGGACGGTGGCACCCGGGTAAGAAATCGCAGAAGGTTTTAATACGGATACTGGCAGTGACTGTCCGTCATGGAGTCGACGACGCTTTTTCGGTGGAATTGAGCGGGTAAGCGGTCCGCCGTTCGGTTGTTTCGTTACTCTGGATGGGCGATAATTCCCTGCTCCTGGCCTTGCTCGCGGATACGTCAAAACTTTGACTGTGACGTCCACTGTTACTACGGCCCGGTGACAGGTCGTAATAGGTGAGGGGTCTGGTTGGCGGGGGGAGCTGCCGTGTGCAAGGGGGGAGGTGCCGTCGGATGACCGTGCCCGAGGAACGGGAGCGCTGGTCGCCGCCGGTGACCCCGTTGCCCGAGCCGCGCCCGCCGGCCGAGGACCGGGCCGCCTGGTTCTCGTACACCACCGCCAGCGACCAGATCGTCTGGTCGGCGGCGCTCTCCGCGATGCTCGGCCGCCCACCCGCCCAGCACGAGATGACCCGCCAGGTGCTGGCCCGCTACGTGCACCGCGACGACCTGGCCGGCGCACTCGGCGCGATCACCGAGGCGTGGACCAGCCGGACCACGGTGCGGATCACCGTCCGGCTGATGCGCGCCGACGGCGGCTGGTTCGATGTGGACTGCCGGCTGGAGCCGATGATGAGCCCGGACGGCACGGTCCGCGGCATCCGGGGCACGGTCCGCGACGTCACCGCCCGGGAGCGGGCCCGCCGGGAGGACGCCCGGCTCACCCGCCGCGGCGAGACGGTGCAGGCGTCGCTGGTCGAGCCGGACCCGGTCACCGGCCTGCTGACCCGGGCCCGGTTCGCCGACGAGATCGACAGGGCGTTGCGCCGGGCGGCCGGCGCGCTGCTGGTGCTGCGGGTGCAGGCCGAGGAGGCCGGCGAGGGGCTGCTGCACCGCACCGCCCGGATGCTGGAGTCGCTGGCCGGCCCGGACCGGTTGCTGGGCCGGGTCGGCACCAACGAGATCGCGGTGCTGCTCGCCGCCACCGACTGGGCGACCGCCCGCGAGCAGGCGGCCGAGCTGGTCGACGCGGTCCGCGCCGAGTCCGCGGCCCGGGTCTGGTGCGGTCTGGTCCGGTTCCGGCCGGACGCCGAGGCGGGCAGCCACGACCTGCTGATCGACGCCGAGCAGGCCTGGCGGCAGTCGCGGGAGGCGGACCGGCCGCTGACCCTCGTCGCGCATCCGGTGCCGGCCCGGGACCGGCAGGGGTCGTACCGCAACCGGGTGGCCGACGCGCTCGGCACCGACCGGTTCACCCTCTACTCCCAGCCGATCCTGGAGCTGCAGACCAACCAGGTGACCCGGCACGAGCTGCTGCTGCGGGTCCTCGACGAGGCGGACGGCCCGCAGTCGCCGATCCAGGTGCTGGACGCCGCGGAACGCCTCGACGCGGTCTTCGACATCGACCTGTGGGTGGTGGAGCGGGCCATGCGGCTCGCCGTCGAGCAGCCCGGGATGTGCCTGCAGATCAACCTGTCCGGCCGTTCGGTCGGCGACCCGCGGCTGACCGACGAGGTGGAGCGCCTGCTCACGCGGTACCAGGTGAACCCGCAGCAGCTCACCTTCGAGATCACCGAGACCGCGCTGATCGGGAACCTGAGCGAGGCCCGCCGGTTCGCCGACCGGATCCGCGACCTGGGCTGCTCGCTGGCCCTGGACGACTTCGGCTCCGGGTACGCGTCGTTCCGCTACCTGCGGCTGTTCCCGATCGACCTAGTGAAGATCGACGGGGAGTACGTGGTGGACCTGGTGGACAACCCGCAGGATCAGGTGCTGGTCCGCGCCCTGGTGCAGGTCTGCCAGGCGTACGGCATCCACACCGTCGCGGAGTTCGTCCAGGACGAGGCGACGCTGCGGATGCTGCGCGAACTCGGCGTGGATTACGTGCAGGGATATCTGATCGGTCGCCCGTCGCCGGTGGTCCCCGGGCGGTTGCGCAGCGCCTGAGCACCTGCGCCCAAGCCGAGGCACACGACGCCGGAACCGGCCGAGGCCCCCCAGCCAGCCGGTTCCGGCGCCGTGGCGGGGTAGAAAGTCCTCGGACAGAGTACTCGCTGAGGTTCACGTAAGTCGATCGATTCGGTGACGCGCCGTGGAATGCTGTCCACCCGGCCTATATCCGACTGTCCGAACGCCACTAGCCTGCCACCATGGACGAGCCCCGCTGGTTGACCGATGAGCAGCAGGCGATCTGGCGACGGCTGGTCGAAGTGCTGGTCAAGGTGCCCGCGGCGATGGAGGCGCAGCTGCAGCGGGATGCCGGCCTCACCCACATGGGCTACCTGGTGATGATGACCCTCTCCGAGCATCCGGACCGCCGCCTGCCGATGAGCCATCTGGCCAAACGCGCCTGCGCGTCGCTGTCCCGGCTCTCCCACGTGGTGGCCCGGCTGGAGCAGCAGGGCTGGCTGCGCCGGGAGCGCGACCAACTGGACGGCCGGGTGCAGATCGCGGTGCTCACCGACGCGGGGTACGCCAAGGTGGTGGCGAGCGCGCCGGGCCACGCCGAGGCGGTCCAGCAGCTGATCTTCGACCGGCTGACCGCGGCGCAGGCCCGTCAGCTCGGCAGGCTGGCGGAGGCGCTGCTGAGAAATCCGTAGGCTCGAGCTACCGGTCAATGGCGAAAGGTGCGTGCGTATGAGTCAGCGGGTACGAGGCGTGATCGCCCGGGAGAAGGGCAAGCCGGTCGAGGTGGCCACCATCGTGGTGCCCGACCCGGGTCCCGGCGAGGCGGTGGTGCGGGTCCAGTCGTGCGGGGTGTGCCACACCGACCTGCACTATCGGGAGGGCGGCATCAACGACGACTTCCCGTTCCTGCTCGGGCACGAGGCGGCCGGCGTGGTGGAGGCGGTCGGCGACGGGGTGACCGACGTGGCACCCGGCGACTTCGTGGTGCTCAACTGGCGGGCCGTCTGCGGCACCTGCCGGGCCTGCGCCAAGGGCAAGCCGTGGTACTGCTTCGACACCCACAACGCGAAGCAGCGGATGACCCTGGAGGACGGCACCGAGCTCGCCCCGGCGCTGGGCATCGGCGCGTTCGTGGAGAAGACGCTGGTGCACGCCGGCCAGTGCACCAAGGTCGACCCGCAGGCCCGGCCGGCCGCGGTCGGCCTGCTCGGCTGCGGCGTGATGGCCGGTCTCGGCGCGGCCATCAACACCGGCGGGGTGACCCGCGGCGACGCGGTGGCGGTGATCGGGTGCGGCGGGGTCGGCGACGGCGCGGTGGCCGGCGCGGCGCTGGCCGGGGCCACCACGATCATCGCGGTCGACACCGACGACCGGAAACTGGAGTGGGCGCGCGGTTTCGGCGCCACCCACACGGTCAACGCCCGCGAGCACGACGTGGTGGCCCGGGTCCGTGAGCTGACCGGTGGCTTCGGCGCCGACGTGGTGATCGAGGCGGTGGGCCGGCCGGAGACCTACGAGCAGGCCTTCTACGCCCGTGACCTGGCCGGCACCGTGGTGCTGGTCGGCGTGCCGACCCCGGAGATGCGGATCGAGCTGCCGCTGCTCGAGATCTTCGGCCGGGGCGGCGCGCTCAAGTCCAGTTGGTACGGCGACTGCCTGCCCAGCCGGGACTTCCCGATGCTCACCGAGTTGTACCGGCAGGGACGGCTCGACCTGGACGCGTTCGTCACCGAGGAGATCCCGCTGGACGGGGTGGAGCAGGCGTTCGCCAAGATGCACACCGGCGACGTGCTGCGCTCGGTCGTCGTTCTCTGAGGCCGAGCGGTTACCGGTCTCATCGCGCGTAGGCGGGCGCCGACCGGTCGGCGAGCAGGTCGAGGCACAACGCCGCGGTCCAGCTGAAGGCCGGCGCCCCCAGCCCCTGCCCGGTCTCCGGGTGGAAGTACTCGTAATGCCCGTGCTCGTGCACCAGCCGCAGCATCGCCCGGCGCAGCTGCTCCGCCTCGCCGTGGTGCCCGTGCACCTGCATCCCGCGGCGCAGCAGCCAGTTCACGTTGATCCAGACCGGCCCGCGCCAGTACCGGCCGGCGTCGAAGGACGGTGCGGTCCGGTCCGCGCTCGGCGCCGGCAGCCCGAACCGCTCCGACCGGATCTCCGCCATGATCGCGTCGGCCCGGTCGGCCGGCAGGTCCGGCAGCATCAGCGGGAGCAGGCCGCTGACGCAGCGGGCCGGGCTGAGCCGGCCGGTGCGGGCGTCACGGGCGCGGAACGACCGGGTGGCCGGGTCCCACAGCCGCCGGGCGAGCGCCGCGGTGATCTCCCGCGCCCGGTCCCGGTGCCGGCCGGCGTCGCCGGTCCGCCCGAGCACGCCGGCGATCTGCGCCAGCGCCAGCTCGGCGGTGGCCAGGATGCTGTTGAACGCCGGGCACTCCACCACGAACGGGTGTCGCAGCACCAGCTCGGTGTCCGAGTACCCGCCGTCGCGGTAGCCCAGCACCAGCCCGAGGTAGCGGGCGAAGTCCAGATCGGTGGGCAGCTGGGTGGCGTCCGCCACCGGCAGGTCGCGGCGCGGGTGCCGGTCCAGCAGCGTCAGGTCGGCCGGCACCGCGTCCAGCACGGTGTCCCAGGCCGGGCTGTCGTCCAGGCCGGACTCCCACGGGTGCACTATCGAGGCGAGCCCGGTGCCGCCCGCGTCCCGCCGTTCGGTCAGATAGTCCTGCTGGGCCACCAGCCGGGGATAGAGCCAGGCCAGCTCGGTTCGGGCCTCGCTGACGCAGGCCGCCCCGTGCGCCGACGCGTGCCGGTAGACCTCCCACGCGGCCAGCGCGTGCAGCGGCGGCTGGACCAGCCCGGTGCTGCCGCGGGCCCGGCGGCCGGCGTAGGCCGGGACGTTCCAGATCCCCGGCCCGGGGAAGTAGTCCTCCTCGGCGGTGTCCGGGTCGAAGACGATGTGCGGCACCCGGCCGTCCGGCCACTGCGCCTCGAACAGGCTGCGCAGGTCACGCCAGGCCCGGCTGGGGTTGACGTAGGCCAGCCCGACCGCGATGAACGCGGCGTCCCAGCTCCACTGGTGCGGATAGAGACGACGGGACGGGACGGTGTGGTCGCCGGACCAGTTGGTGTCCAGCACGCGTGCCGCGGACTGCCACAGTTCGGCGGACGGGTCGGCGACGGCGACCGGGGACGCGGGCGGGTGTGGCTGCATCTGTGACTCGAGGCCCTTTCCACTGCGGTCGCCGGTTGAACCCCCGCCATCGGGCGCGCCACGGTGTTTCTGAACGAACTGCCGGTTGCATCTTCGGTAGCACCGCGCCGGACGCCGAAACCGGGGTTACCTCAGTTCACGTCGATCTCCCGCCACCAGCGACTGGTCCGGCCGGGCAGGTAGGGCGAATCCAACCGCTTCGCCATCACGCCGGACAAGCCCTGCGAACGTGCCGCGCCCCGGGCGAACCGTCCGCCGCCCGGGAAGAACGGCGGGGTCTGCCAGTGCTCGCCGGCCAGCGCCAGGCCGTCCAGCAGCTCGCGGCGCTCGGCGTACCGGAGCCGTTCGGTGGTGCGGTGCCCGTCCAGCCAGAGCAGGTCGTAGAGGAGGAACTGCACCGGATCGCGGCCGGCCGCCCGTTTCGGGTTGCGCGCCCCGCCGCGCCGGGCCAGCCGATCCGGGTCGGGCCGGGCGCCGTCGAGGACCACCAGCTCGCCGTCGAGGATCGCCTCGACCGGCGCGAGGTCCGGCCCCAGGGCCCGGACCTCGGGAAACACCGAGATCAGCGGTTCGCCGCCGGGTCCGCTGAGGCTCACGCGTCCGCCATTGACGTACGCGAGAGCGCGCTGCCCGTTCCAGCGCATCTCGTACCCCCACGCCGCGTCGTCGGCGGGTAACGCGGTGGCCGGGGTGGCCAGCATCGGCCGCAGGTCGCCGGGCATCGACTCCCAGCCGGGCTCCGGCGGGTCCATCCGGCGGACCATCCAATCCGCACCGTCGGTCTGGAAGAAAACGTATCGCCCCTTCGTGCGTTCGCCGTGAAAGGTGACGCTGATCTCGTCGGAGCGCCACTTGCCGGTCTCGTAGGTGCCCCGGTCGAAGACCGTCATCCGGCCGCCGCCGTACTCGCCGGCCGGGATCTCGCCGGCGAAGGTGAGGTACTCCAGTGGGTGGTCCTCGGTGTGTTTGGCCAGGTGGTTGCGGGCCTGGTCACGGGGGAGGCCACGCGGGACGGCGAACGAGACGAGCACGCCGTCGCGTTCCAGGCGGACGTCCCAGTGCAGGCTGCGGGCGTGGTGCTGCTGGATGACGAAGCGGTGCCGGGCCGGATTCTCCTCCTCCGGCTGCCGCTCCGGTCCTCCCCTCTCGGGCGGGACCGGCTCGGGGGTGCGGGCGGCATCCCGCTTGCGGCGGTATTCGTGCAGGCGGTCCGGCATGTGCCGATTCTGCCGCCGCGGCGCCGGGAATTGTCATACCCCGATGGTTGGGTTCGGCCATGACGGGGATCACTGTTCCGCCGCGGCTCGCGCGCCGCGTGATCCGGGCCCGCCGGGCCGTCGCGCTCGCCCGGGCCGGTCGCGCGTTCGCCACTGTGGATTCACTCGCCGGGGTGATGCCAAAGGCGACGGAAACGCCGAGTGCAGTGCAAATCGGATTCGATGTTGATCGTGGGTTTCCCGCCACGGTGGCGCGCGGTAGTGTTCTGGCTCCGACGCGTATCCATCGACAGGAAGGCGTTGGCCGATGACCTTGCGCATCCTGGTGGTGGGCGCCGGCATCGCCGGTCTGGCAGCGGCCCGGGGGCTGCGAGTCGCGGGCTTCCGCCCGGATGTGGTGGAGGCTCTGCCCGCCAGCATGAATCCCAGCGCCGGCATCTATCTGCCCGGCAACGCCTCCCGCGCGCTGCGCCTGCTCGGCCTCGACGTCCCGCTGCGCCCGCTCGGTGACCTGATCTTCCGGCAGGTCTTCCTGGACATGCGCGGCCGCGAACTGTTCGAGATGGACGTGGCCGGTCTCTGGGCCGGCGTCGGCGAGTCCCGCGCGCTGTCCCGCACCGATCTCCAGCAGGTGCTGCTCACCGGCGTCGGCGGCGAGGTGCGTTACGACACCGGGGTGCGTGATCTGCAGATCGTCGAGGGCGGCGCCAAGGTCGAGTTCGCCTCCGGCGCGATGGCGGAGTATGACCTGGTGGTCGGCGCCGACGGCCGCCGCTCGACGATCCGCGACCGGATCGGGCTGGGCGGGCCGCCCACCCCGACCGGGCAGATCGTCTATCGCGCCGTGGTCTCCGGCGGCCCGCCGCTCACCGACTGGACCGCGGTGCTGGGCCGGCGGGCGCAGTTCGTCGCGATGCCGATGGGCGGTCGCCGGATCTACTGCTATGCCGACGAGACCGCGCCCGACGCCCCGGACCCGGCCGACCCGCGTGCCCGGCTGCAGGAGGTGTTCGGTTCGTTCGGCGGGCCGGTCCCGGCCATCCTCGACCGGATCGAGAAGGTGTCGGTCGCCCGCACCGACGAGGTGGTCCTGCCGTCCTGGTCGAGCGGTCCGGTGGTGCTGGTCGGTGACGCCGCGCACGCCACCGCGCCGACCCTGGCCCAGGGCGCGGCGATGTCCTTCGAGGACGGGTACGTGCTGGGGCAGGAGCTGCGCCGGGCGGAGGCCGACATCGCGGGCGCGCTGCGGGCCTTCGAGGAGCGGCGGCGGCCGCGCTGCGCCGAGGTGCGCGATCGCACCCGCGAGCGGGACCGGACCAGGGACGTGCCGCCGGCGCTGCGTGACCCGATGCTGCGCCGCCGCGGCCTTCGCATCTTCACCGATCACTACAAGGCTCTGACCGCCCCCGTTTAACACACCGAGTTCGTCCTAGGTGGCCCTTTGGTCACCCCGCGATGGCCTGAGGTCGTCGGGGGACTATTCTGCCAGCGAGGTACGCCCGATCTTCAGGGTGTGCCGAGTGGGACGAACGAGACAACGGAGGCATTTCGTGACGACCGTTGCGCCGTCGCCGATCGCGACCCGTCCATATCCGGTCAGGCGGCAGGTCAAGGGTTCGGCATTGGCCCGAATCCTGCGCACGACGGACGCGAAGCAGATCGGGATCATGTACATGGTCACCGCCTTCGTGTTCTTCCTGCTGGGCGGCCTCATGGCCCTGCTGATGCGGGCCGAGCTGGCGCGGCCGGGGATGCAGATCCTGTCGCCGGAGCAGTTCAACCAGCTGTTCACCATGCACGGCACGATCATGCTGCTGTTCTTCGCCACCCCGATCGTGTTCGCCTTCGGCAACTACGTGGTGCCGATCCAGATCGGCGCGCCCGACGTGTCGTTCCCCCGGCTGAACGCGTTCGCGTACTGGCTCTACCTGTTCGGCGGCCTGATCACCATCGGCGGGTTCCTCACCCCCGGTGGCGCGGCCGACTTCGGCTGGTTCGCCTACACCCCGCTGAGCAACTCGCTGCACTCGCCGGGCGTCGGCGGCAACATGTGGGTGGTCGGCCTGGCGATCTCGGGTCTGGGCACGATCCTCGGCTCGGTGAACCTGATCACCACGATCCTGACCCTGCGCGCGCCCGGCATGACCATGTTCCGGATGCCGATCATGACCTGGAACATGCTGGTCACGGCGCTGCTCGCGGTGATGGTCTTCCCGTTCCTGGCGGCCGCCCTGTTCGCTCTCGCCGCCGACCGGGTCCTCGGCGCGCACGTCTTCGACGTGCAGACCGGCGGTCCGATGCTCTGGCAGCACCTCTTCTGGTTCTTCGGCCACCCCGAGGTGTACATCATCGCCCTGCCGTTCTTCGGCATCATCACCGAGGTCATCCCGGTGTTCAGCCGCAAGCCGGTGTTCGGCTACAAGGGCCTGGTCGCCGCGACCCTGCTGATCGGCGCGCTGTCGATGTCGGTGTGGGCGCACCACATGTTCGTCACCGGCCAGGTGCTGCTGCCGTTCTTCAGCTTCCTGAGCTTCCTGATCGCCGTGCCGACCGGCATGAAGTTCTTCGTCTGGATCGGCACCATGTGGCGCGGCCAGATCAGCTTCGAGCCGCCGATGCTGTTCGCGATCGGCTTCATGGTCACGTTCCTCTTCGGTGGTCTCTCCGGCGTGCTGCTGGCCGCCCCGCCGATCGACTTCCACGTGTCGGACTCGTACTTCGTGATCGCGCACTTCCACTACGTGCTCTTCGGCACCATCGTGTTCGCGGTCTTCTCCGGCATCTACTTCTGGTTCCCGAAGATGTTCGGCCGGTACCTGGACGACCGCCTCGCCAAGGTGCACTTCTGGCTGACCTTCGTCGGCTTCCACACCACCTTCCTGGTGCAGCACTGGCTGGGCACCAAGGGCATGCCCCGGCGTTACGCCGACTACCTGCCCACCGACGGCTTCACCACGCTGAACACGGTCTCCACGATCGGCTCGTTCATCCTGGGCCTGGCCACGCTGCCGTTCCTCTACAACATCTGGAAGTCCTACAAGGTCGGCAAGGTCGCCACGGCCGACGACCCGTGGGGCCACGGCAACTCGCTGGAGTGGGCGACCACCACCCCGCCGCCGCTGCGCAACTTCGACCGGATGCCGCGGATCCGCTCCGAGCGGCCCGCCTTCGACCTGAAGTTCCCGGAGCTCGCGGCCGGCGACAACCAGTCGATCGCGGGTCCGCCGGAGGGCGGCGCCCGGGTGCTGACCCACGAGTCCGACGGTGGGGCGACCTACCGGGAGGACGTCGCGAGCAACAAGGACAACTGAGCCCGTCGCAAACGGCCCGCATCCCCTCGGGGGTGCGGGCCGCTTCGTTTTCCGGAGGTGGCGCCGCTCGCCGGATTGTCGTCACTGCTACCGGTCGCGTCGTCGGTGGCCGGTTTTTCCGGTCGTTCCGTCGCCTGGCGCCTCGTCGCCGGTCGTTCTGTCGCCGGTCGCTGACGTGAGCTGTACTAAAGCCGTTGGTTTCTGTCGTACCCCTGCGGGAGGATCGGCGGCGGAGGTCAGGATCGTCATGTTGCTCAAGCCTTACCGGGAAACCCTCGCGCTGCCCAAAATCCCGTCGTTGCTGGTGGTCGCCACGCTGGCCCGCATCCCGATCGCGGCCGCCGCCGTGGTGCTCACCCTGCACGTGGTCACCGACCTGGATCGGGGTTATGGCGCGGCCGGCCTGGTGGGCGCTGCGGCGACCATCGGCGGCTCGCTCGGCGCCCCGCTGATGGGCCGGCTCATCGACCGGCGCGGGCTGCGCCCGGTGCTGGTGCTGACCACCGTGGCCGAGGTGATCTATTGGCTGGTGGCGCAGGCCCTGCCCTATTGGGCGCTGCTGCCGGTCGCCGTGGTCGGCGGCTTCCTGGCGCTGCCCGCGTTCTCGGTGGCCCGGCAGTCGATCGCCGCGCTCACCCCGGAGTCGCATCGGCTGCCCGCGTTCGCCCTCGACTCGATGACCACCGAGCTGTCGTTCATGGCCGGTCCCGCCCTCGGCGTGCTGATCGCGACCAGTCCGGCCGGCCCGCGCGTCGCCATGCTCACCCTGGCCGGCGGCATCCTGCTGGCCGGTCTCGGCCTCTGGCTGCTCAACCCGCCGACTCGCGCCGAGCACGAGGCCCCGGTCTCGGCCGGTGAGCGGGTCGCCCGGCGCGAGTGGCTCAAGCCGCGGTTCGTCGCCGTCCTGGCCGTCACGATGGCCGCGACGCTGGTGCTCTCCGGCACCGACGTGTCGGTGGTCGCGGTGCTCCGGGAGTCCGGCGAGCTCGGCTGGAGCGGCCTGGTGATGTCGCTCTGGGCGCTGTTCTCCCTGATCGGCGGCTTCGCCTATGGCACTGTCCGGCGCGGCCTGCCGGTCCTGGCGCTGTTCGCCCCGATGGCGATGCTGACCATCCCGGTCGGCCTGGGCGGCTCACACTGGTGGCTGCTGGCCCTGCTGCTGATCCCGGCCGGCGCGCTCTGCGCCCCGACCATCACCGCCAGCTCCTCCGCGATCAGCCGGATGATCCCGGCCGCGGCCCGCGGCGAGGCGATGGGCCTGCACAATTCGGCCCTCACCGTCGGCGTCGCCCTCGGCGGCCCCCTGGCCGGCCTGGCCATCGACTCCCTCGGGCCGGCCTGGGGCTTCACCGCCGTCGGCGCCGTCGGCGTCCTGGTCGCCCTACTGGTCCTCCCCGCCGAGCTGCGCCGCCGCCGCGACACCCCTGCGGTCCCGGACGGCCCGGACGCGGTGCCCGCCGGCGTCCCGTCGCCGCCGGAGACCGCTCGCGATGTCGAGCTCGCCTCGGCCCAGCCCGCCTCGGGCGCGGCCTCTGGGGCGCACTGACCGTTCCTCACCTCGGCCAGGTCGAGCGCTTCTTGACTTGACCTGACCGAGGTGGGCCGCTCGGCTGCCCCGGATCTCCGGCCAGCCCCTGCTTGGCTGCTGCCTGCTGCCCGCCGCCTGCCCCGGGCTGCTTGCCGTCTGCCGTCTGCTGTCCTGGCTGCCCGCTGTCCCGGCTGTCCCAGCTGTCCCGGCGGTCCCAGCTGCCGGCTGTCCCGGCTGCCCCCGGGCTGCCGCCTGCGCCCGGGCTGCTTGGCGCCTGCCGTCTGCCGCTCGGCCGTCCGGATCTCCGGCCGGCCCTGCTCGACCGCGCCGACTGCCCGCAGCGCACTGCTCGGCTGCTGGGGCGGCTCGGTGGTGCCGCCGCTGCGGTGCTGCGTTTTCTCCTCGCCGGGTCTTTCGCGGTCTGCGCCGCTTTGTGTCGGGCCGGCTGCTGCGGTCGATTTCTGGAGGCGGGCTGGTCCGGAGAGTGGCTGGCATAAATCGTTTGGTGGCGGTGGGCTCGGCGGGTAGCTTCTGTGCGGAACTCCGAATTTCCGGGCCTTGGATACGTGTCGCAGACGGGCCTGGGGACCTCGCCGTGAGCGGGGAGGAGGTGGCGACGTCAGTTGTTGCTGCCTGTCTTTCGAGGAGACGTTCATGGAAATCGGCCTTGGGCTGCCCGTCAGTGATCCGGTTCGGTTGCTGGAGTGGGCTCGGCTCGCCGAAGAACATCAGTTCGCCACGGTCGCGCTGCTGGACCGCCTGGCCTACGACAACCCGGAACCGCTGACCGCGCTCGCCGTGCTGGCCGGCGCGACAAGCCGGATCCGGCTGCAGACGGAGGTGCTGCTCGGGCCGCTGCGGTCCACCGCGCTGCTCGCCAAGCAGGTCGCGACGCTGGACCGGATGTCGGAGGGGCGGTTCGTCCTGGGCATCGGGATCGGCGGGCGCGAGGACGATCACGCGGCGGCCGGTGTGCCGATCGCCGAGCGAGGCCGCCTGCTCGACACCCAACTCACCGACCTGCGCACCATCTGGCGCGGCGAGCCTTACCGTGCCGCACTTGCCGGCCAGCCCCGTCACCTCCCGGAGCCAAACGACGCAGCGGCCGGCGGCCCCGGCCGCAACGCGCAGTCGAGCGATGTGGTGGGCGAGGAGCCCCATCGCGGCGGTAGGCCGGGCGACGAGTCGGCCGGCGACTCCGCTCCTGTCGCGCGGCTGGGCGATGTGGTGGGCGGCGACTCTGCTCTTGTCGCGCGGCTGGGCGGCGTGGTGGGCGGCGACTCTGCTCCTGTCGCGCGGCTGGGCGATGTGGTGGGCGGCGACTCCAGCCGCAACGCACAGCCGGGCGGCGTGGTGGGCGAGTCCCATCGCGGTGGCCGGCCGGGCGACGACGAGCGGGGGAGCGTCGGGCGGGGCGGCCGGGACGATGAGCAGCGGGGGAGTTGGGCCGGTGGCTCCGGGGCGTGGATCGGGCCGCGGACGGTCAAGGCGGGTGGGCCGCCGATTCTGATCGGTGGGTTCGCGCCCGCGGCGTTGCGGCGGGTGGCTCGGTTCGCGGACGGGTTCATCTGCGCGGCGCCGTTGGACTGGGCCGGGGGCTTGGTGCGTACCGTGGAAGAACAGTGGGCGGAAGCGGGCCGGGACGGCCGGCCGCGACTGGTTTGTCAGATCAACGTCGCGGTCGGTGACGCCGAGATGATCGCGCGTGGACGGCAGGCGGTGGCCGACTATTACGCCTTCACCGGGCGGCCCGGGTGGGGTGCGCCGCTGACCGATCCGGTGCGGATCGCCGAGACGGTCGCCGTCTATCGCGAGTTCGGCGCGGATGAGCTGGTCATGTACTGCTATGGCGATGACCCGCGGCAGATCGAGATCCTGGCCGACATCGTCCGGTGACCGGATTCGGCTGATCTGTTCCTGGCTGGTTCGCGGGAGCCCCTGGCCGTCGCGGCGCGGGGCCGTCGCGGACCGGCCGGGGCCCGGCCGCGGCTGTGCTCGGCAGGACCAACGCGACGCTGCCGCACAGAGCGGTGGCCTCAGACATGCGGTGGCGCGGTGGCTTCGGGCGTGCGGGGTCGTGCGGTGGCTTCAGGCCGGGGTGACGCCGGGAATCAGGCCGGGGCGACGATCGGGGTGCCCGTCGTGGCGACCGAGGCGGTGCGGAACTGGGCGAGGGCGGCATCCGTCGTCGCCCGGGCCACCCCGGCGGTCAGCTCCAGCAGGACCGTCGTCGCGAAGCCGGCGGCGGCCGCGTCGAGCGCTGTCGCGCGTACGCAATGGTCTGTCGCGATGCCCACCACCTCGACGTCGGTGACCCCCTTGGCCCGCAGCCACCCGGCGAGATCGTCGCCGCTCTCGGTGTGGCCCTCGAAGCCGGAGTACGCCGCCTGGTGCGCGCCCTTGTGGAAGATCGCCTCGACCCGGTCGGTGACCAGCTCGGGGTGGAAGTCGGCGCCGGACGAGCCGGCCACGCAGTGCGCCGGCCACGAGTCGACGTAGTCCGGGTGCGCGCTGAAGTGCGCGCCCGGGTCGACATGGTAATCCTTGGTGGCGACCACGTGGTCCCAGCGCTCCCCGGCCTTGGCCAGCACCAGCGAGATCCCCTTGGCGACGGCGGCGCCGCCGGCGACCGGCAGCGAGCCGCCCTCGCAGAAGTCGTTCTGCACGTCCACGATGATCAGCGCGCGAGACATGGTGGCCCCCTAGGCGGTGGGAATGATGACGACCGGGATGGCCGGGTCGCCCGCGGAGAGCTTGAGGCCCTCCCACGGGATGGAGATCAGGCACTGCCGCAGGTGGTCGCGGGACTCCTGCAGGGTGGGCCGTGGCTGCGGCTCGCCGGCGGCGATGTAGGTGCGCTGCAGCAGCCGGTCGTTGGCCTGGTGGTCGGGCACGCCCTGGGAGACGATGATCTCCTCGGTGGCGGTGCCGGTGGGCTTGTGGCGGCGCACCGCGGTCTTGCGGCCGCCGACCGTCGCCTTGTTCTCCGAGCGCTTGACGACCGGCCGGCCGGCCACCTCGACCAGCTTGTAGACCAGGCCGGCGGTGGGCGCGCCGGAGCCGGTGACCACGGCGGTGCCGGCGCCGTACATGTCGACCGGCTCGGCGGCGAGCGTGGCGATCGAGTACTCGTCCATGTCACCCGAAACGATGATCTTGGTCTCGGTGGCGCCGAGCGAGTCGAGCAACTCGCGGGAGTGCTGGGCCAGCACCGACAGGTCGCCGGAGTCGATCCGGACGGCGCGCAGGTCGGGCCCGGCGATCGCTATCGCGTTGCGGATGCCCTGGCTGATGTCGTACGTGTCGACCAGCAGCGTGGTGTTCTTCCCGAGCGCGGCCACCTGGGAGCCGAACGCCGCCGGCTCGTCGTCGTGCAGCAGCGTGAACGCGTGCGCCGAGGTGCCGGTGGTCGGGATCCGGTAGGCGCGGCCGGCCGCCAGGTTGGACGTGGAGGCGAAGCCGGCCAGGTAGGCGGCCCGGGCGGCGGCGACCGCGGCGTGCTCGTGGGTGCGCCGGGAGCCCATCTCGATGATCGGGCGGCCCCGGGCGGCGGTGACCATCCGGGCGGCGGCGGCGGCTATCGCGCAGTCGTGGTTGAGCACCGAGAGGATCAGCGTCTCCAGGACCACGCACTCGGCGAACTTGCCGGAGACGGTGAGGATCGGTGAGCCGGGGAAGAACAGCTCGCCCTCCGCGTACCCCTCGATCTCGCCGGTGAAATGGTAGTCGGCCAGCCATTTCGCGGTGGGCTCGTCGATCACGCCGGACGAGCGCAGATAGTCGATCTCGGCCGGGTCGAAGCGGAAACCGGCGATCAGGTCGATCAATCGGTCGGTGCCGGCGACCACGCCGTACCGCCGGCCGGTGGGCAGGCGGCGGGCGAAGACCTCGAAGACGCACTGCCGATCCGCGGTGCCGTCCTTGAGGGCGGCGCTGATCATGGTCAGCTCGTAGTGATCGGTCATCAGAGCCGGCCCGGTCGTATTCACGGGACCTACCCTAATGCGTACCTCCGGCATGCGTCGCGACCTGCCGTTCGGTGCTCCGGTTCACAGGTACGGCCGAACCGGTGGCACCATGGTGGGCATGGCGTTGCCTCAGGTTGCTCCCGTCGAGACGCCGGAGATCCAGGAAGTACCGGCCGAGGACCGGCCGTGGGTGACCATCGTCTGGGACGATCCGGTCAACCTGATGTCGTACGTGACCTGGGTCTTCCAGAAGCTCTTCGGATTCAGCAAGGAAAAGGCCGAGAGGCTGATGATGGACGTGCACACCAAGGGCAAGGCGGTGGTTTCCACCGGCGCCCGGGAGCGCATGGAGATGGACGCCAACCAACTGCACGGATACGGTCTCTGGGCAACTGTGGACCGAGCCTGACAAAGCGGGTGGGGAAGAGCATGTTCCGACGCAGCGGCGGTCAGTGTGTGGCCACGTTCGCCCATGACGAGGTGCGTGTCCTGCGGAAGGTGGCCGCCGAGGTGGTGGGTCTGCTGACCGACGGGATGGATCACACCGACCCGGTGGTCGGCCGCCTCTTCCCGGACATCTATCCGGAGCGGCCGGAGGACTCGCAGGAGTTCCGGCTGTACACCGAGGGTGACCTGAAAACCGCCAAGATCGACCAGGCCGGCGCGATCCTGGCCGCGCTCCCCGACGAGGGTGAGGGCGAGGTGCGCCTGGACGGCGAGGCCGCCGAGGCCTGGCTGCGGGCGATCAACGACGCCCGGCTGGCGATGGGCACCCGGCTCGACATCCAGGCGGACACCGACCTGGCCGAGGAGTTGGACGACGCGGTGCTGGAGGATCCGGGTTCCAGCCGGGTGTTCCAGCTGTCCGTCTACGCGTACCTCGGCTACCTGCAGGAATCCCTGCTCAACGCGCTGCCGGAGATCAAGTAGCGGCCGTGAGTGTGTGCCTCGCCACGCGCGGGGTGGCGAAATACTTCGGTAATGTGAACGCCGTGCTGACCATCGACAGTTCGATCGTGCGTGCGATCGTCGCCCATGCCCGCCGGGACCACCCCGACGAGGCCTGTGGTGTGGTTGCCGGCGCGATCGGCAGTGACGTGCCGTCCCGGCACATCCCGATGGACAACGCCGCGCGGTCGATGACGTTCTACGAGTTCGACTCGATGGAGCACCTGCGGGTGTGGCGCGAGATGGACGACAACGACGAGGAGCCGGTGGTCATCTACCACTCGCACACCGCCACCGAGGCGTACCCGTCGCGGACCGACATCTCGTTCGCCGGCGAGCCGGGCGCGCACTATCTGCTCGTCTCGACCCGTGAGCCCGATTCCGAGGAGATCCGCTCGTTCCGTATCGTGGACG
Organism: Actinoplanes oblitus; assembly: GCF_030252345.1. Taxonomy (NCBI): domain Bacteria; kingdom Bacillati; phylum Actinomycetota; class Actinomycetes; order Micromonosporales; family Micromonosporaceae; genus Actinoplanes; species Actinoplanes oblitus. The sequence continues at coordinate 1,083,994 of NZ_CP126980.1, forward strand.
GAGTGGTGACCGAGGAAGAGGTCAACATCGTGGATGCGACGGTGAAGTCGTGAAGGTGAGTGCCGTGCAGTCGTACATGTTCGGGCAGAGCCCGGTGTCGGTCGTCTACGAGTGTCGCTGTCGCTAGTTCCGCGACCCGACGACGACCAACCCTGCCCGCACATTCCTGAGGAGCATGACAATCATGGCTATCGAAGTTCGCGTCCCCACCATCCTGCGCAGCTACACCGGCGGCTCCAAGATCGTTGAGGGCGCCGGCGACACCCTGACCGCGCTGATCGACGACCTGGACGCCAAGCACAACGGCATCAAGGGCCGGCTGATCACCCCCGAGGGCGGCCTGCACCGCTTCGTCAACATCTACGTCAACGACGAGGACGTCCGGTTCCTCGGTGCGCTCGACGCGAAGCTGAACGACGGCGACTCGATCACCATCCTGCCGGCCGTGGCCGGTGGCGCCCTGGGCTTCGCCGCGGCCGCCGCCTTCTTCGGGCGCTAATCGCCATGGCTCGCTTCGAGAGCCTGCTGGACGCGTGCGGGGGCACGCCGCTCGTCGGCCTGCCCCGCCTCTCCCCGGTGGTGCCCGAAGGGGCGCCGCCGGTGCGGCTCTGGGCCAAGCTGGAGGACCGCAACCCGACCGGCAGCATCAAGGACCGTGCCGCGCTCTTCATGGTGCGCGAGGCCGAGGAGTCCGGGCATCTCCGCCCGGGCGACACCATCCTCGAGCCGACCAGCGGGAACACCGGCATCGCCCTGGCCATGGTGGCCAAGCTGCGCGGTTACCGGCTGGTCTGCGTGATGCCGGAGAACGTGTCGGCCGAGCGCGTCCAGCTCCTCCGGATGTACGGCGCGGAGATCATCTTTTCGCCGGCCGCCGGCGGGTCGAACCAGGCGGTGGCCACCGCCAAGCAGATCGCCGCCGAGCACCCCGACTGGAAGATGCTCTTTCAGTACGGCAACCCGGCGAACGCCCGCGCGCACTACGAGACCACCGGTCCCGAGCTGCTGCACGACCTCCCCACGATCACGCACTTCGTGGCCGGCCTGGGTACCACCGGCACCCTGATGGGCACCGGCCGGTTCCTCAAGGAGAAGGTCGAGGGCATCCAGATCATCGCCGCCGAGCCGCGGTACGGCGAGCTGGTCTACGGCCTGCGCAACATCGACGAGGGCTACGTCCCGGAGCTGTACGACGCCAGTGTCCTGACCCGCCGTTTCTCGGTCGGTACCCGGGACGCGGTGCTGCGGACCCGTCAGCTGGTCGAGGTGGAGGGCATCTTCGCCGGTTTCTCTAGCGGCGCGATCCTGCACGCCGCGCTGGCGGTGGCGCACGAGGCGGTCAAGGCCGGCAAGCGCGCCGACGTCGCCTTCGTGATCGCCGACGGCGGCTGGAAATACCTGTCCACGGGTGCCTACGGCGGCACGCTGAACGACGCCGAAGAGGCCCTCGAAGGGCAGCTGTGGGCCTAGTAGGCCACGGCTAGCAGCAGCGCCCCGAGCATCGGCGGCGCCGCTGCCAGCAACAGGATCCACGGCAGGGTGCGCTGGTGGACGGAGAGGACCGCGCCGACCGCCAGCCCCACGCTGAACATGGTCAGCATCGCCAGCGCCGGCAGGTACCAGCCGGGCGCTCCGCGGAAGACCGCGAGCAGCGCGTACAGGCCGACCCCGACGCCGGTCAGCCCGAGCATCGCGGAATATCCCGCCATCGTCAGCACCCGGGTCGACCCGGGTGTCTCGTCGTCCTCGGCGGGGAACCGGAATATCGGCGGTTCCGGATCCCAGGACGGTTCGAACGGGACGATTTCGGGTAACGCGGTGCGGGAGATGCGGGCCGGCTCGACCGCGGTCACGTCGCCTCCATCGGATCGCTTTCACGTGCTCACCGAGAGCAACGCAAAGGGCTTACCGGACGTGACGGTGGAAATGGTGACGACCGAGGTCACAGGGTCTGTGATGTGCGTTGTCGATTTAGCGACAAATCGATCAGTTGTTAACGTCAGGCAGTGGTCAGCGCGTACGCTTCGCTCCGTGATTGACTGGTCTGACATGTCCAGCGCGGACCGGTTGGGCCGAGGGTGGACGACCCGATGGTGGCCGACCCAGTGTGAGTCAGAGGGACCCGCATGCGACTAACCGTTCTCGGATGTGCCGGCAGTTTCCCCGGCCCCGAGTCGGCTTGTTCGGCCTATCTCGTGGAAGCCGAGGGATTCCGCCTGCTGATCGACTTCGGGTCGGGAGCGCTCTCCGCCCTGCAGCGGTACTCGGACATGCGGTCGATCGACGCCATTCTCCTCACCCACCTGCACTGCGACCACATGCTGGACGCGTGCACCTACGTCGTGGTCCGGCGGTACGACCCGGCCGGCCCGCTGCCGCCCCTGCCGGTGTACGCGCCGCTGGGTGCCGCCGAGCGGATCGCCGCCGCGTACAGCGCCGAGGGCGAGCCGGTCGACGACGTCTACACGTTCTACGGTTTGCAGCCCGGCACGTTCCCGATCGGCCCGCTGACGGTCACCGTCGATCGGGTCAACCATCCGGTCGAGACCTACGGCGTCCGGATCGAGCACAACGGGCGGGTGATCGCCTACTCCTCGGACACCGCTCCCTGTGAGGCGTTGCTGCGCCTGGCCGCCGGCGCCGACCTGTTCCTCTGCGAGGCCAGCTACATGGACGGCGTGCCGAACCCGCCGGACCTGCACCTGACCGGCGGTGAGGCGGGTGAGGCGGCCACCAAGGCGGATGTGGCCAGGTTGCTGCTGACCCATCTCGTTCCGGCGTGGGCCAGCGAGGCGGCTATCGTCGAGGCGGCCGGCGCGGCGTACGCGGGACCGGTCGAAGTCGTCCGCCCGGGGGCCAGATACGATCTCTGAGCCGGTACGGGGTGGGATCGGCTAACACCGGTGCGCCACGTGTCGTGATCTTGGAGTTGTTGCATGCGCATAGTCCGCCTGGCCAACTTCGTCACGGTCCATACCGGTGGCCTGCGGACCACCCTGCGCGAGCTCGGCAAGGGTTATCAGCGAGCCGGCCACGAGGCCGTGCTGATCATCCCCGGGCGGCAGTTCAAGGACCGGCAGCTGCGCCAGGGGCGGGTGATCACCCTGCCCAGCGCGCCCATCCCACGCACCGGCGGCCACCGGGTGCTGGCCGGCCGGCGCGAGCTGGCCAAGCTGCTGGACAGCCTGAAACCGGACCGGATCGAGGTCTCCGACCGCACCACGCTGCGCTGGACCGGCAACTGGGCCCGGCAGCGCGGGGTCCGGTCGATGATGGTCTCGCACGAGAGCCTGGCCGGCCTGCTCGGCGTCTGGGGCATGCCGAAACGGGACGCCCTCGCCGACCGGCTGAACAGGCGTACCGCCGAGGCGTTCGACACCATCGTCTGCACCACCGCGTACGCGGCCGCCGAGTTCCGCCGGCTGGGCGTGCCCAACCTGGTCGAGGTGCCGCTCGGCGTCGACCTCGACGTGTTCCACCCGAGCCGGCTCGACATCGGGGTCCGCTCCCGGTACGCGAGGCCGGAGGAACTGCTCATCGTCTACGCCAGCCGGCTGTCCGCGGCGAAACGGCCGGAGCTGGCGGTGGACACGGTGGCCGCGCTGCGTACCGGAAAGGTCCCGGCCGTGCTGGTGGTGGCCGGCGACGGCACCCGGCGCGCCGCCCTCGCCTACCGGGCCGCCCGGCTGCCGGTCCGGTTCGCCGGGCACATCTCCGAGCGCAAGGACGTCGCCGCGCTGCTCGCCTCGGCCGACGTGGTGGTCGCGCCCGGCCCGGTGGAGACCTTCGGGCTCTCCGCGCTGGAGGCGCTCGCCTGCGGCACCCCGGTGGTGGTCGACGAGCAGAGCGCGCTGTCCGAGGTGATCGGCGACGCCGGCGTCGCGGTGGCCGGCAACCCGGACGCGTTCGCCGACGGTGTTTCCCAGCTGATGGCCCGGCCGCGCGACGAGCGCCGGGCCGCGGCCCGGGCCCGGGCCGAGCAGTTCGGCTGGGCCCGATCGGTGGCCGGCTTCCTGCGGGCGCACGACGTGCAGCCGGCCGAGGTGCCGGTGGAGGCGCCCGCGCTGATCCGGCCGGCGGTCCCTCGGCCGCGTTTGTTGCGGGAGCCCGGGGCGGACGAAGCCGGCGCACCCCGTTACGCATAGGGTTGGAGTCATGGCGCGTCCCGACGGCCGTTCGGCCGACCAGTTGCGACCGGTGACCCTGACCCGGCGGTGGAGTATCCATCCCGAAGGTTCGGTCCTGGTGGAGTTCGGCAACACCCGAGTGCTCTGCACCGCCAGCGTCACCGAGGGGGTGCCCCGCTGGCGCAAAGGCTCCGGCCTGGGCTGGCTGACCGCGGAGTACGCGATGCTCCCGCGCGCCACCAACACCCGCGGTGACCGGGAGAGCGTCAAGGGCAAGGTCGGCGGGCGGACCCAGGAGATCTCCCGGCTGATCGGGCGGAGCCTGCGCGCCAGCATCGACCTCAAGGCGCTCGGGGAGAACTCGATCGTCCTGGACTGCGACGTGCTGCAGGCCGACGGCGGCACCCGGACCGCGGCGATCACCGGGGCCTACGTCGCGCTGCACGACGCCGTCACCTGGCTGGCCGGCCGCAAGGCGCTGGCCGGCAAGCCGGAGAAGGTGCTGCACTCCTCGATCCAGGCGGTCAGCGTCGGGATCATCGACGGCGAGGCGCGGCTCGACCTGCCCTATGAGGAGGACGTCGCCGCCGAGGTCGACATGAACGTGGTGTGCACCGGCGCCGGCGACTTCGTCGAGGTGCAGGGCACCGGGGAGAACGGCGTGTTCAAGCGCGCCCAGCTGGACGCCATGCTCGACCTCGGCCTGCGCGGCTGCGCCGAGCTGGCGATCGCGCAGCAGAAGGCGTTGGCCCAGTGAGCGCCCGTCTGCTGCTCGCCACGGCGAACAAGAAGAAGCTCGTCGAGCTGCAGCGCATCCTGGACGCCGCGCTCGGCATGCACCAGATCGAGCTGGTCGGCCTGGGCGACTTCCCGGATTACCCGGACGTCCCGGAGACCGGCCTCACCTTCGGCGAGAACGCGCTGATCAAGGCGCGGGAGGGCGCGAAGCGTACCGGCCTGCCGACCGTCGCCGACGACTCCGGCCTGGCGGTCACCGCGCTCAACGGGATGCCCGGCGTGTTCAGTGCCCGCTGGTCCGGCGCGCACGGCGACGACGCCGCCAATCTGGACCTGGTGCTGGCCCAGATCGGTGACGTCGGCGACGAGCACCGCGGCGCCGCGTTCGTCTGCGCCGCCGCCCTGGTCCTGCCGAACGGGCGGGAGCACCTGGTCGAGGGCCGGCAGACCGGGCGGCTGCTGCGCTCCCGGCGCGGCGACGGCGGTTTCGGCTACGACCCGATCTTCGTCGGCGACGGCCAGGAGCGCACCAACGCCGAGCTGAGCCCGGCCGAGAAGGACGCGATCAGCCACCGGGGCAAGGCGTTCCGCGAGCTGGCCAAGGTGATCGCCAAGGAACTGCCCCGCTGACGGCTCACGCCACGAACAGATGCCGCTGTGCCGCCGCCGCCTCGAACTCCTCCAGGCGGCGGTGCACCGGTTCCGGTGCGGTGTCACACATCGCCTCGAGCAGCACCATGGCCATCGTCATCGGCCCGGTGTGCAGGTCGAACACCAGACGCGTGCCGACCACAGCGGGCAGCACCAAGTCCGCCACCTCGGTGATCGGGCTGACCGCCGAGTCGGTGATCGCCACCACCGTGAACCCGGCCGAGCGCGCCTCCCGGATCGCCGTCACCGACTCCCGCGGATACCGCGGCAGCACCATCGCCAGCAGCGCCGAGGCGCCCGCGGCCCGCGCCTGGTCCAGCCGGTCCAGCAGCCCGGTGCCGCCACCGTCGAGCAGCCGCACGTCCGGGAAGACCTTCGCCGCGAAGTACCCGAAGTACGCCGCGAGCGGCGCCGCCGCCCGCAGGCCGAGGACCGGTAACGGCCGGCTGGCGGCCAGGATCGTCGCGGCCTCGCGTACGTCATCCAGCTGCCCCAGGTCCTCCGCCAGCCGCCGCAGGTGCTCGGCCTCGGCCAGCACCGCGCGCTGCATCCCGTTCCGCCCGGCCGGCTCGCTCGGCGCCCCGGCGGCGAGGGCCCGCAGCTCCCGCCGCAACGCCGGATATCCCGGGTAGCCCAGCGCCATCGCGAACCGGGTCACCGACGGCTGGCTCACCCCGGCCAGCCCGGCCACCTCGGCCGCCGACAGGTAGGCCGCTTTCCCGGAATGCTCCACCAGAATCTGCGCGATCCGCCGCTGCGTCGGCGTCAGGCGCGCTCCCTGAAACAGGTCGAGCACCCGCTCCCCAGTCACCGGCACAGCCTATGCATGAGGAATTTCACACCGCCAGACGCGTGCATCGCTTCTACCGGAAAGAGGCGTCGGGTGCGGCCGGCGGGCATGAAAGGGTGGGCGGCATGCGGATCGCTGAGCTGCACACGTACCCGGTCAAGGGCGGTCACCGGCTGGACCACGACGAGGTGGTGGTCGAGCCGTGGGGCCTGACCGGCGACCGCCGCTGGATGATGATCGACCCGGACGGCGTCGGCATCACCCAGCGCGACACCGCGCGCCTCACCCAGTTCGCCGTGCACCCGCGCCCCGGTGGTCTCCGGCTCACCGCTCCCGGCCTGCCCGGCCTGGACCTGGACGAGCCGGTCGACGGGCCGAAGGTCGGCGTGCACGTGTTCCGCAACAAGCCCGAGGTCCCGGCCCGGCTCAGCGTGGCCGGCAGCGCGTGGTGCGCCGAGTTCCTCGGCCGCGACGCCCGGCTGGTCTGGCAGGCCGACCCGACCGGGCGGACCATCCCGGAGTTCGCGCTGCCCGCCGACCGGGTCAGCCTGGCCGACGGCTACCCGGTGCTGCTGGCCAACGCCGCGTCCCTGGACGCGGTGAACGACTGGCTGGCCGAGGACGGTGACGACCCGGTCCCGATCCACCGGTTCCGGCCCAACCTGGTGGTCGAGGGCGCGCCCGCCTGGGCCGAGGACGACTGGCTGGGCGGGCGGCTGCGGATCGGCGAGCTGACCTTCCGGGTGGCCAAGCACTGCGCGCGCTGCCGGGTCACCACGATCGACCAGGAGACCGGGGAGGCCGGCCGGCAACCGCTGCGCGTGCTCGGCCGGCACCGGCGGATCGACGGCGGCCTGATGTTCGCGGTCAACCTGATCCCGGACCTGGCGGCCGGGGTCACCGCGGTGTTGCGGATCGGCGACGCGGTGACACCGATGGAGTGACGCGGCACTCATTAGCGGTACCCGTGTCTTAGGAGTGTCTTAGAAGATTTGCTCCCGGCGTCCGGCCGAACCAGTATCGCTGAGCGTGAGTGCTCATCGACGCCCGTTCCCGACCCGATGGCTCGCCGCAGGCGGCGCCGCGGCTCTCGCCGGCATCATCGGCGTGGCGCTGCTGCTGCAGACTGGCGGGTCGGCCTGCGCCGCGCCACCGAGCACCAGCACCAAGACCGGCAAGGCCACCTTCTACGAGCTGGGTGGCACCACCGGCAACTGCTCGTTCGAGGTGCCCGCCGACGACCTGTACGTCGCGCTCGGCCCGGAGCAGTATGCCGAGGGCGCGTCCTGCGGCGCCTACCTCGACGTCACCGGCCCCAAGGGCAAGGTCCGGGTGAAGGTCTTCGACTCCTGCCCGGAGTGCCAGCCCGGCCACCTGGACCTCAGCCGGACCGCGTTCAAGAAGATCGGCGCCGAGGTCGCCGGGGTCGTCTCGATCAAGTACCGGCTGGTCACCAACCCGTCGACGCCCGGCCCGATCACCGTGCAGCTCAAGGACGGCGCCTCCAAGTACTGGTTCGCCGCCCGCATCGACAACCACGGCAACCTGCTGTCGTCCGTCCAGGTGGCCGGCCCCGGCGGCAGCTTCAAGTCGGCTCACCGCACCGACTACAACTACTGGCTGATCGACGGCGGCGCCGGTTCCGGCCCGTACAAAATCAAGATCACCGACGTGTACGGCAACAGCACCACGGTCACCGGCATCGACCTGGACCCGGGCGCGGTGCAGAAGACGTCCAAGACCCTCACCGGCGGCTCCCGGGTCGTCGAGAAGGCCACGTCACCGACGCCCACCGCCAAGAAGTCGTCCCCCACCAGCAAGCCCACCACCAAACCCAGCAAGCCGGCGACCGTTTCCCCGCCGGCGTCCTCGGTGGCCCCGCTGCCCGCGTCGGTTGCCGCCGCCCCGAGCACCACCGGGGACGCCTTGGTCGCCCTGGCCGCCGGCGAGACGACCTGCGATTGATCCAGTTCCTCCACGCGCCCGCTACCGATCCCGGTCCCCACTGAGTCCGCTCCCCAGGCGAGTCCGCTCCCCGAGGCCTCAGTTCCGGTCCCCCCAGAAGGCAGCCCCGCCACGGCGTCAACGGCGGGGCTGCCGACTGCCGCACGCGACCGGGACGGCGAGCACCGCCCGGATGCCGTAGTCCTGGGTTCACGATCAAATCAAGATCAAATGCTTGATGACTCGGATCCGCGCTGATCACTGATCGTCGCTCCCGCCAGGGACCCTTCCGGGCCGGGCAGGACGCTGGCGCGTCCAGAACGCCCGACCCGCAAGGGCGACGTCCGCGGGTGGTGACGACGTGCCAAACCCCATGCCGGACCCGAGCGCACCAGCTTGTGCACAACCTGTGGATAACCCGTCCCGTTGCGGGACCAGGCGCGCGGACCAGTCCGCGCCGACCAGGATCAGGCGCGTGGACCAGTCCGCGCCGACCAGGACCGGGTGTGTGGGGCAGCCCGTGCCGACCAGGCCCGGGTGTGAGAAGCACTCCGTGTGGGTGCGTGGAGCACTCCGCGGCGATACGACCGCGTGCGTGGAGCACTCCGCGCTCGCCGGGGTCGGGTGCCTGGAAACGCCGCGCCGATCGGGATCAGGGGCGTGGAGCACGCCCCGCCGGCGGAGCTGCCATGACCTGTCGACGGCGTGCTCTGTCGGGAAGTTGTGCGGGAGAAGGGACTCGAACCCTCACGCCCTCTCGGGCACGGGCACCTAAAACCCGCGCGGCTGCCAATTTCGCCACTCCCGCCCGTTTTGCCCATCAAGAGCAAAGCGTTGGGTGGAGTCTAAACGGTCGCCCCTGTTCATGGCGCCTCGGTTCCGCCCGTGGAGGTGATGCGCCATTCATACCCGCCGTCCCGCTACCGACCGTGCGCACCGCATTTCCTTTCGTCGCACACCGTGCCTCACCGGCCGCGAGCGTCCAGCGCCGTCGTTCAGCCCGTCAGGCGCCGGCGTGCGAGGCAGCGCCTGGCGCCCGGATGTCATCGGGTCCGAGGTGGGCGGTGGTGCCTGGCATTCAGTCCCCGTTGGGGTCGGGGTGGGCGGTGCTGCGTGGCATTCAGTCGCCGTTGGGGTCGAGGCGGGTGGTGGTGCCTGGCGCTTCCGGCTCTGGGGTTGGCGGGTCGTGACCACCCGCGGGCGTCGCCCTTGCGGGCTGAGCGTTCTGGACGCGCAGCGGCCAGCTCAGACCGGAAGGGTCCCTGGCGGGAGCGACGATCGGTGATCAGCGCGGATCCGAGTAATCGGGCATTTGATCGTCAATTCGCGCAGCCGCTCAGACTGGAAGGGTCCACGGCGGGAGCGACCACCCGGACGGCGCGGTGCTGCTGGCCGACGAGTTCGGCGGCCATCGCGGGTGATCCGGAAGCGCGACCGGGTTCGCCGGGGAATGTGCACGGCGGCCGCCTTGCGGGTTGGTACCGCATGACGACCGCCGTGAGTCCGGGTCCCGCTGGGGGAATTGCTCTCCTGATCGGCGCGGAAGGCCCGGACTTGCGGACTTTCCCGGGATTCGGACGATCGCGGTGAGGGCGGTGACCGATCTCCGGGCCGATCAGTCCAGTCCGAGGTCGCGGCGCAGCTTGGCGACGTGGCCGGTGGCCTTGACGTTGTAGAGGGCCCGTTCGATCGCCCCGTTCTCGTCGATCACGAACGTGGAGCGGATCACGCCGGTCACCGTCTTGCCGTAGAGCTGCTTCTCGCCGAACGCGCCGTACGCCCTCAGCACACTCTTGTCCACGTCGCTGACCAGCGGGAACGTGATGGCGTCGCGCTCGCGGAACTTCGCCAGCTTCTCCGGCTTGTCCGGGGAGATGCCGACCACCTCGTAGCCGGCGGCCTGCAGCGAGGCGAGCGAGTCGCGGAAGTCACAGGCCTGCTTGGTGCAGCCGGGCGTCATCGCGGCCGGGTAGGCGTACAGCACGACCTTGCGTCCGCGCAGGTCCTTGAGCGCGAGGCTCTCGCCGGTGTCGGTGGTGAGGGTGAAGTCGGGCGCGGCGTCGCCGGCGCTGAGACGCACGTTGTCAGTCATGGGACCGACGATAGTGCCGGGCCCGGGAGCGCCCCGCCGACAGTCGCCGGCGGGGCGCCCGTCGTGCTCAGGCGGCTGTCCGCCGGCTGCTCCAGAGCTGCTCGGCGGCGGGCAGGTCGCGGGGCCACTCCTCGCCCCGGCGGCGCAGGGTGTGCTCGGTGATCTCGTAGTCGCCGACCAGCCGGCGGAACTCGGCGAGCACATCGGCCTCGCGGAACGGCTTGCAGGAGAAGACGTTGACGAAGATCTCCCGCAGGTGCGGGTAGGTGTGGATGGCGGCGTGCGACTCGGCCAGGATCACCACTGCCGACTTGCCGGACTTCTCCGGCGGGCCGCCCTCGGTGGCCACCAGCGGACCGGCGATCACCGTCATCCCGATCCGGGCGACCAGATCGCGCATGAAGGTGGTCAGCGCCTGATCGTCGTCGAGCGCTGTGGTGTCGGCGATGCCGGACAACCGGAGGGTCAGCTCATCGCCGTAGTGGTCATTCTCCATGACGCCTCCCGGGGCTGTGAAACGTACGTTACCGGCGTTTGAAGATGCCGGATGTGCCAACGTTTTCGCTGGTGGAGGGCATGTGGCGATTCCGTTTCGGGTGAGCCGGTAAACGCCGCTTTCCGTATTCCGGACACGGTGGACAGTGCGCATTCCGGTGTTCCACTACGGACAATTCGCCGGTGGTCTGGCGGGCCGTCGCGGATCTTCAGTACGCTCCCCGGGCAGACGCGTCGAGAGCGGAGATCAGGGCCATGACGGCACCCACGGGCGGTACCACGGCGAACGGCAGCACCACCGTCTCCAGCGAGGTGGTGGAGAAGATCGCCGCCGCCGCGGCACGCACCGTGCCCGGTGTCGCTGACCTGGGCGGCGACGTCGCCCGTTTCTTCAACACCGTCCTCGACAAGGTCGGCCTGGACACCGTCGGCGACGCCAGCCGTGGCGTCTCCGCCCGGATCAAGGACGGCACGGCGACCATCGACATCGTGGTCGTGCTGGCCGCCGGCACGGTGGTCGCCGAGGTGACCGATGCCGTGCAGACCACTGTCACCGAGGCCGTGCAGGGCTACGGCCTGCGCGTCATCGCCGTCAACGTCAACGTGGACGACATCGCGATCGGCTAGTCGCGCACCGGCTCGGCGGGGGACGGCTCCGGAGCGGCGGGGACGGCGGCGCGCATCCGGAGCAGACCGGTCAGGGCCAGGGCGGCTCCGGTGGCCAGTGTCGCGGCGACGCAGATGCGGGACAGCCAGCCCGGGCCGGCCGCCGGGACCACGGCGGCCAGGAAGGCGTCCGAGCTGCCGAACCCGGCGAAGGCGGCCAGCACGAAACCGGACAGCGCCAGGTAGAACGGCGGGTGCCGCCAGGCCGCGCCGAGGGCCAGGGCGCCGGTCAGCAGGAGCACTCCGGACCAGCCGGCGCCGTCCAGGCCGCGCGCCACGGCGTACGTCAGGACCGACAGGCCAGCGAGGACCGCGAGTGGCGCGATCCACCGTGGGCGGAAGCGGACCAGGGCCGTCAAGGCCAAGCCCAGCAGCGCCGTGCCGGCCCACCACGCCCAGGTCACCGGCGCCGGCTCGTAGTCGAGGGTGCCGCGGATCTCGAAGACACTCACCTGGTCGCGCAGCGGGACGGCCCACTCCCGCAGCCGGTGGATGTGATCGGGATCGGCCACCGCCTGGGGCGGGCGGGCCGCGCCGAGCCAGTGGGTGCGCTGGTCGTGCCAGCGGACCGTGGTGCCCGTGGAGATCCGCTGCCAGGTCGGCGCGGTGGTCACGTCGGCGGTCGCCGGGACCGGGGTGTCGCCGGCCAGCGTCTGGTTGACGTAGGCGGCGGGGGAGGCGGCGTTCTGGTAGACGCCGTCCGGGCGGACCTCCAGGTACGGCTCGCCGGAGTAGCCCAGGATCTCGATCGGGCGGCCGGTGTCGTTCGTCAGTTCGAGCCGGGCGCCGCCCTCGACGGTGCGCACGGTGAGGCCGTCCATCGGGGCGCTGATCCCGGTGACGGTGGTCCGGTACGACGTGACGTTCGCCCCCTCGCCGCCGTGCGCGAACGCGGGTGTGGCCGGCGCGATCGTCGCGCCGGCCACACACAAGCTCAGAACGACCCGCCTCACCCGGCCGCCTTCTCGATGGCCTGGGTGATGTTCGCCAGCGAGGGGGACGGGATCTGGGTGCCGTTGACCACCACCGTCGGCGTGGCGTTGAAGTGGCGCTCGGAGAAGACCTCGGTCACGTGCGTCACCCATGGCTCGTAGGTACCACCGTTCACCGCGTCGGCGAACTTGTCACTCGTCACCCCGACGGACTTCGCCAGCTCGATGATCTTCGCGTTGGTGAGGCCGTCGCTGCCCTCCTCCGGCTGGTTGGCGTAGAGGGCGTCGTGGAACTCGGGGAACTTGCCCTCCTCGGCGGCGGCCGCGGCGGCGCCGGCCGACCGGGTCGAGTACTTCGTGCCGTTCGAGACGCGGTCCAGGATCGACACCACGTGGTACCGCAGGGTGATCTTGTTGGCGGTGGCCATCTGGCGCAGCGTGCCGCCGCTGCTGGTCTCGAAGTTCTTGCAGTTCGGGCACATGAAGTCCTCGTAGACGTCGACGGTGACCGGCCCGGTGCCGACCGCGAACGCGGTACCCTCGTCGACCGCGACGCCGGGCGTGACCAGCTTGCCCTGGTCCTGGCCGGCGAGCGTCGCGTAACCGACGAACCCGGCGATGACCAGCACCACGGCCACCGCCACCGAGGTCCAGATGGTCACCTGGCGACGCCGCTCGGCGGCCTTCTGCTGCTCGACGATCCGGCGGGCTTTCTCCGCCCGGTCCCGGTTTCCCTTGCTCAAGACGACTCCCCCAGCAACGCGCCATCGATGGAGAACCGGGTCCGCGGCCGCCACAGCAGAATTCCGGCGAGTGCCAGGAAACCGAGGTCACGCAGGATGTCCAGGCCGTACTCGGTGTTCCGCCCGGCGCCGAGCTCGCCGCCGGAGCTGAAACAGCCGCAGTCGATGCGCAGCCCCTTGGCCCAGGCCCAGACGATCCCGGCCATGAAGATCACCAGGAGCACCGCGGAGATCGCCGCGGTGAGCCGGGTGGCCACGCCGGCCAGCAACAGCAGGCCGAGCGCGATCTCCAGGAACGGCTGGACCGCCCCGATCACCTTCGCCACGTCGTAGGACATCAGCTGGTAGGCGTGGACTGCCCGCGCCGACGCCGCCAGGTCACCGACCTTGGTGGCGCCCGCGACCAGCCAGACGGCGGCCAGCCCGAGCCGGGCCAGCGTGGAGATCCACGGCCAGACCGCCGGCCGCGTGATGGTTTCCATGGTCACGTCCCGTTAGACGGAGTTGATCGGGTTCCGGTTCCCGATCATCTTGTGCTCGGTGACACGTCACACCGGAGGGCACAAGGTCCTAACTCGCCCGGGCCTTCGCCACCGCGGTGATCAGCTCGTCGCGGGCCCGGGCCACCCGGGACCGGATCGTCCCGACCGGCACCGACTCCACCTCGGCGGCCTCCGCGTACGACAACCCGAGCACCTGGGTCAGCACGAACGCCGTCCGCCGCTCGTCGCTCAGCCGGCTCAGCAGGTCGGCGCTGCTCAGCCGGTGTGCCGGGTCCGGCGCCGGCGCCTCGGTGGCGGCCTGCACGGCCAGCCGCGTGTTCAGCCTGCGCCGCCGCACCACGGCCCGCAGGTGGTCGGCGCAGGCCCGCCGGGCGATGCCGAGCAGCCAGGTGCGGACCGTGGACCGGCCCTCGAACGAGGACAGCGCCCGGAACGCCCGGAGGTACGTCTCCTGGGTGAGGTCGTCCGCGGCACCCGGATCGACCAGCGCGGCGGTGAACCGCCACACCTCGGCCTGGGTGGCCCGCACGAACCCGGCCTGCGCGGCCGGATCGCCGTCGCGGGCGGCCAGCGCGAGCGCGGTGGTCTCGTCGGTCTCCTGCTCACCAGCCGTCACGAGCGGCATCGTACGCGAACCGCCCGGGCCGGGAACCAGCCGAAGGCCACCGGCGACTACCCGCATGTGGTCGAACGGAGCGTGATCAGAGAGCATGGCCGTCATGACCGTTGACCGACGCCGGGGCGCGACAGTTCTGCTCGGGCTGCTGATCGGCATGTTCGGGGTGCTGCTGTCGGCCGTTCCGGCCAGCGCGCACGCCGTGCTGGTGAGCAGCGATCCGAGCAACGGCACCATCGTGCCGGACGCCCCCAACAAGGTGACCCTGACCTTCAGCGAGTCGGTGCAGCTGATCAGCGGGAAGATCCGGGTGATCGCTCCGGACGGCTCCCGCGCCGACCAGGGCGATCCGACGGTCGACGGCGGGCGGGTGGCGATCCCGCTGCGCTCCGGCGGTGCCCGGGGGACGTACCTGGTCACCTTCCGGGTGATCTCGGCGGACAGCCACCCGGTGGGCGGCACGGTCAGCTACTCGGTGGGCGCCGCCTCGACGCCGCCGTCGGCGGACGAGACCGCTGACGTCAAGGTCGACCCGCTGGTCCGGGCCTTGATCCCGGTGGGCAAATATCTGGGGTACGCCGGTCTGGTGCTGCTGGTCGGCCCGGTGCTCGTGCTGGCGCTGCTCTGGCCGCAGCGGCTGTCCCGGCGCGGCCCCGGCCGGGTGATCTGGACCGGTATCGGGCTGGTCGCCGGCAGCACCGTGCTCGGACTCTGGCTGCAGGCGCCGTACACGCTGGGCACCGGCCTCTTCGACGTCCGGGTCGGCGACCTGCGCGACGTGCTGGGCAGTACGTTCGGCGCGGTGATGCTGGTCCGGCTGGCCGTGGTGATCGCCGCCGCCTTCCTGCTCCGGCCGCTGCTGGTCGGCGCCGGCGGCGAGTCGCGGCTCGACCTGGCGCTGCTCGGCGTGCTCGGGGTGGCCGCGCTGGCCACCTGGCCGCTGACCGGACACCCGACCGCGTCCCCGGTGCCCGGCGTGTCGGTGGTGCTGGACGCGCTGCACCTGGCCGCCATGTCGGTCTGGCTCGGTGGCCTGGTCATGCTCTTCGCGTTCCTGCTGCCCCGGGCCAGCGCCCGGGAGCTGGGCGCGATCCTGCCGATCTGGTCGCGCTGGGCGGCCACCGCGGTCGGTGCGCTGATCTTCGCGGGCGTGGTGCAGGCGCTGATCGAGGTCGCCACCCTGGACGGCCTGTTCAACAGCACGTACGGACGGTTGATCCTGGTCAAGGTGGGACTGGCGGCGATCGTGATCGGGGCCGCGGCGTACTCCCGGAAGCTGGTGAAGGACCGGGCCGCCGAGGAGTCGCCGCGCGGGCTGCGCCGGGTGGTGCTCGCCGAGCTGGCGATCACCGCGGTGGTGCTCGGGGTGACGGCGGCGCTGGTGCAGATCGCCCCGCCGCGGACCGCCGAGGCGACGGAGATCACCGAGACCAGTCAGACGGTCACCCAGACGCTCACCGACAAGACCATGTCGCTGCAGGTGGACATCTATCCGGCGACGGTCGGGAACAACTCGATGCACCTGTACGCGTACACCCCGGACAACAAGCCGCTGCCGGTGGTGGAGTGGAAGGCCACCGCGGCGCTGCCGGCGAAGGGCATCGAGCCGATCGAGATCCCGCTGCTGCGGATCACCGACTTCCACGCGATCGGCGACATCGCGCTGCCGCAGGCGGGCGAGTGGACGTTCAAGTTCACAGCGCGGACGACCGACATCGATCAGACGACGTTCACCATGACCGCCAAGATCTCCTGACCCCCGGAAACGCGATGGCCCGTTCCGTATCGGATCGGGCCGTTGCCGTATCTGTCGAGGGCTGCCTGCTCGTTTGACCATTTTGGGGCTATTTGCCTCGGTATGGTGCGCGCAGTGGGCCCGAGAAGGGGGAATTAACGATGCGGCTGTTCCGGCCGGTCCTCGGCATGCTGCTACTGACGATCGGACTGCCCGCGCTGCTGGCCGGCGGGTGCCTGTGGGCGGCGCTGCGGCACCGCGACGCCGGCGGGGCGTTCAGCGCCGAGTTGCAGCGGCTCAGCGTGCCCGGGTACGCGATCGTCGTCCCCGACGTCGGCCGCCTGCTGCGCGACGACGCCTCGTTCGCCCGGATCGGCGGCACCGAGCTGCGGGTCACCGCGCTCACCGCCGAGGGACCGGCCTTCGTCGGCCTGGCCCCGGCCGGTGCGGTCGAGGGCTATCTGCGTGACGTGCCACACACCGACGTCCGCGGCGTCCAGGTCGGCACCGGCGAACTGCCGATCAGCGCGGCCCGCGTCGACGGCGACCGGCGGCTCCCGTCCGCCCCGGGACATCAGGACTTCTGGACGCGTACCGGCGGCGGCGCGCTGCGCTGGACCCCGGGCGAGCTGTCCGGCCGCTACAGCCTGGTGATCATGAACGCGACGGGCGCCCAGGGTCTGCGCCTCAACGGCACCGTGGAGGTCCGCCCCGGCTGGCTCGACCCGACCGCCTGGGGCCTGCTCTCCCTCGGTGCCCTCCTGGCGATGGCCGGCGTGATCACGCTGGCCGTGCCGGGCCGCCGCCGCGAGGTGGTCTACATCGTCGAGCCCAGCCAGGTCCCGGACCTGATGCTGGCCATCGGCGCCCCGCTCCCGCGGCTCGGCCTCGAAGGCGGGGCCCGCCGCGCGTTGCCCGGCTCGGGCCCGTCGCAGCCGGGGCTCGATGCGGCGCTGTCCGGGTTCGACCCCGCGTTGGCCGCTTCTGACGCCGCGCTGGCCGGTTCTGGAGCTGCGTTGGCTGGCTCTGGAGGTGCGCTGGCTGGCTCTGGAGGTGCGCTGGCTGGCTCTGGAGCTGCGCTGGCTGGCTCTGGAGCTGCGCTGGCTGGCTCTGGAGCTGCGCTGGCCGGTTCTGGAGCTGCGTTGGCTGGCTTTGGCGCTGGGTCGGCCGGGTCTGACGCCGCGCTGGCCGGTTTCGATCAGGATTCGATCAGGGCGCTCGGTGGGCGCGGAGGGCTGTTCGGTTTCGGTCACGGCGGGGGCCGTGGTCTCGGTCAGGGCGGGGCGCACCGCCCGCGGACGCTCGCCGACGCCCAGCCGGTCCGCCCGCCGGCGTTGCCGCAGTTCGCCTGGCCACCGAAACACCCCGGTGGTCCGGGAGGCGATTCACTCCCGCTTTCTTCCGGTACGCCCACCGCTCCCGCCAAGCCCACCGCCGAACCGGCCCCGGCCCCGGCCACCGTCGCCGGTGTCCCGTCCGGTGTCGCCGGTGCGGGAGCCGCGCCCGGCGTAGCGCACACCGGCATCCTCCCCGGCGGCACGACCCCGGTGGTACCCGGCGCACTTCCCATCCCGTCCCCGGCCGGCGCCGGCCAGTCCGCGCCCGAGCACCAGCCGGCCTCGCCCGGCGCGTCCCACGCCGGCGCTGTCGCTGACCCGGGTACAGCCGGAGCCGACACGATCGTCGGTTCCGGAACCGGTGCGGCGGCGCCCGTGCCGGGCCGGCCGTTGAGTCTGCTCGGGACCACCCCGGCGGGAGCCGACCTGCCCGGCGCTCCGCCGCGCCCGGATCGCCCCGGACGTCGCCGGTTGCCGGCGCCGACCGACCTGCCGGAGTTCCACGCCACCGCGGTCGGCGCCTGGGTGGCGCAGACTGCCCCGGAACGCGCCCGCCAGACCGAGGCCCAAGCCGCCGCCGCCCTGGCCGAAGCCGCCCGCAACCGGACCACCAAGCCCACCGGCGATCCCGCTTCGGCTGTGAGGGAGCAGGCCTCCGCGATGTCGGCCCAGCCGGCGGCCCCGGACCCGACCGGCTCCTCGGCGACGTCCGACTCGGCCAGCTCGCCGGTGGCGACGGATTCGGCCCGCCCGTCGGCGGCCCGGGATTCGGTCAGCTCGCCGGTGGCGACGGATTCGGCCAGTTCGGCAGTGGCGACGGATGCGACCGGTTCGTCCGAGGAGACAGCCTCCGTCGGCAAGCCCGAGAGGGACAGTGGCGAGTCGCGACAGCGGGATCAGAAGAAGGGCGACGGGAACCGCAAGGGCGGCATCTGGCCGGCTCCCGCTCCGCGCCGGGTGGCCTTGCTCACCGGGCCGGGCGCGACCGATTGGTCCGCCACCGGCCTTACCCGGATGGGCAGCCGCCCGTCCCCGAAGTCGACTCCACCGAGCCCGGCCAACCCGGTCCCGTCGGGCAACGCCGAGGCAGTTTCGCCGAGCACGGCCAACCCGGTCCCGTCGGGCAACGCCGAGGCAGTTTCGCCGGGCGCGGCCAACTCGGTTCCGTCGGGCGACGCAAACGCGGTCTCACCGGGTGTGGCCACGATGGGCGAGAAGGCGACGGCCGCTGGTCCGGCCGTTTCCGAGTCGAAGCCCGCCGGACCGGCTCCGCAGCCCGGGCCGAAGCAGCCGGTGCCCTCCACCTCGGCGGCGCACGGCGCTGCCCGGGTGGCCGCGGCAGCAGGAGCAGCCAAGGTCGCCGCCGCACAGGGCATCGCCACGACCGCGCTCGCGGAGGCCGGCGAGAAGCCGAGCCCTCAGGCCCCGGGCCGGCAGCGAGTCGGCGAGTCAACTGCCACCGCGTCGACCAGCATCGAGAACCCCGCGCCGGCTGTCGAGCCGGAGGCCGGGCCGTCGACCGAGCCGGCCGCGGAAGAGTCGGCTCCGGATGCGCCTACGCAGCCGAACGAGAACCGGCCCAGCACGGCTGCGCAGCCGACGGAGGGCGGTCTTGCCGCTGGCCTCGAAACCGAGGCGACCGGGAGCGAGCCGGTCGATGACGCCGCCACGACGAGCGACGAAGCGGCGTCCACCGAACCGCGGGAGACCGAGGCGACCACGGATCAGCAGCTCAAGGATGAGCACGTGGCAGACGAGGTCGGAACGGGGAAGGAAGCGGATGACTCGGCTCCGGAAACGGAGACGCGGGGGGAGCCCAAGCCGCCGATCGTGCCGTTCCCGACTCGTCAGCCGACCGCTTCGCCCCATCCCGTGCCGACCGCCCGGGCCGCCGAATCGGACGTGCCCGCGAAATCGGCTGGGATCGCGGAGCCGGCTGGGATCGCGGGACCGGACAAGGTAGCGGAGCCGGCTGGGATCGCGGACTCGGACAAGGTCGCGGGGCCGGTAGCGGTGGAACCGAGGGCTGACGACGAGGCGAAGCGGGCGTCGATTCATGAGGCTGAGGCGGGGCAACCCGTGAAGGCGGCCGCGATGGCCGGACCGACGCGGGCGCTCATGCCCAAGCAGGCCGGCGAACGAAAAGTCGACGAGCAGAAGGCCGACGAGCGGAAAGCCGACGAGCGGAAAGCCGACGAGCGGAAAGCCGACGAGCAGAAGGCCGAGGAGCAGAAGGCCGAGGAGCAGAAGGCCGACGAACGGCCTTCGATGCACGCGATGGAGGCCGGTACCGCCGAGCAGACCTCGAAGCCGCAGACCAAGACCGCCGCGAAGCGAGCCGCTGAATCCAACCGGCCACTGTCCCGGGCGCAGGACCGGCTCACCGGTGCAGCTCGTCAGGGCGGCACGACCGCCGGCCGCAAGGTTCCCGCCGCCTGGCTCAAGGCCGCCGAAACGGTGGCGGCGCGCGCCGCCACCCAGACCGGCTCAACGCCGCCGTCCGCCGAGGCGACGGCCCCGGCGGACGCGACGACGGCGGCTGGACAGGGCGGATCGGTGGTCGCCACGGCTGGTGAAGCGGTCACCGTCGCTGACGAAGCGAGCACCGCGGCTAGCAAGACCGCGGCCGGCAAAGCGGCGGCCGATGAGGCCACCGTAAATGCTGAGGAAGCTCCGGCGGCCCGCAAGCCCCGCCCCCGGACCAAAACCACCCGCACCGCCGCGGAGAAGAAGGCGGATTCGGCCGAAGCCGAGAAGGCGGCGCGGACTCCGAGCTACCGGGAGGAGGCCGCGGAGCTGCTGGCCGCGGCAACCGAACGCAAACGCCGCCGCCCGACACCCCGCAGCCGCCCGAAGACCGAGGAGAGCTGACCGGCGTACCGAACGAGCGACGGCGAGGGCCACCCGAACACCGGGGTGGTCCTCGCCGCCTTTTGCGGACGGGAACTGCCCGCAACCGCTCCTGGCGTCGGCGATGCTGACGAGCCGCGCGGTACCCAGCATCGGTGCGACGGGGGAGCGGGGGCCGGGTCGCCGGCGCGCGTGATGCTGGCCGAGTAGGCCGAAGGGCCCTCCGCGCTGCCGACACGGAGGGCCCTTTACCGGGGGGAACGGAGTAACCGAAGGGGGGCTTCGTCCGTTAAGTTCACTTTACCCCCTCAATCGGCTAAGTGGGAAGTCAGCCCCCTAAACCGGACAAACAACGTGAATGTTCGCTGTGGTGACACTCGCGTCGAACAACCGCGTCGCCTGCGGCGTACGCTGTCCGGGTGGCGGATCTTCTGGTGTGGATCGACTGTGAGATGACCGGTCTCGACCTGGGCAAGGACAAGCTCATCGAGGTCGCGGCGCTGGTCACCGATCCCGAACTCAACGTTCTCGGCGAGGGTGTCGACCTGGTCATTCACGCCGACGACGCGGCGCTCGACGCGATGCCCCCGGTGGTCCGGGACATGCACGCCAAGTCCGGCCTCACCGAGGAGGTGCGCCGCTCGGCGCTCACCATGAGCGAGGCCGAGGAGCGGATCCTGGCGTATGTGAAGGAGCACGTCCCCAACCCGCGGACCGCTCCGCTGTGCGGCAACAGCATCGCCACCGACCGCGGGTTCCTGGCCCGGGACATGCCGGCGCTCGACGCGCACCTGCACTACCGGATGATCGACGTCTCCTCGATCAAGGAGCTGTGCCGCCGGTGGTACCCGCGGGTGTACTTCGGGCAGCCGGCCAAGGGCCTGTCGCACCGCGCGCTCGCCGACATCCGGGAGAGCATCCGCGAGCTGGAGTACTACCGGCGCACCGTCTTCGTCCCGCAGCCCGGCCCGGACGTGGAGGCGGCCAAGGCGATCGCCGCGGAGCTCTGAGGTAACCCGCTCGACGGCCCCCCGGGGCGGGCGGCTATGATTAGCCGGCACCACGGGGAAGCTTTCGCCGTGTGGGCATGGTGGTCGTAGCTCAGTTGGTAGAGCACCTGGTTGTGGTCCAGGGGGTCGCGGGTTCGAGTCCCGTCGATCACCCCATGTAACGAAAGGCTCGGTCCTCGGACCGGGCCTTTTTCGTGTTCGGGGGCGTCCGGTCCGCCGGGGTGCGGTAGACCGTCGCGGCCCGGTCGTCCCGGTGCGCGGTGGAATTTTTCCCGGAGCGCGCAACCTTTCCGGCCTCCGCGGCCACTGGGGAGGTGATCAACCTTCGTGCCTTCCCCGGGAGTCCCCCTGATGCTCGTCAAGCGTTTCGTCGTGCCGCTCGCGGTGGCGACGGTCGGCACCGGCGCCGCGGTCTTCGGTGTCCTGAACGCCGACGCCGCCGAGACCTCGAACTGCGCCGTCACCTACACCGTCACCAGCCAGTGGAACAGCGGTTTCACCGGCGACGTGCGGATCCGCAACGCCGGGTCGTCGGCGATCGACGGGTGGACGCTCGGGTTCAGCTTCCCGTCCGGGCAGAAGCTCGCCTCCGGGTGGAACGGCACCTGGACCCAGAGGGGGGCCAAGGTCACGGTGACCGACGCCGGGTGGAACAAGAGCATCGCGGCCGGGGCGACGGTGTCGCTCGGGTTCAACGGAGCGGGGAGTGGGAGCAACGCGGTACCGGGCGCGTTCACTCTCAACGGGCTGACCTGCGGGTCCGCGACGACAACGGCGACAGTGGCCCCGACCCCCTCGAAGTCCGCGACAGCGGCCCCGACCCCTGCCAAGACCGCGACAGCGGCCCCGACCACCCCTTCGAAGACCGCGACAGCGTCGCCGACCGCTTCGCAGACCGCCGCGAAGGGTCCCGAGAACTGCACCGACTACGCCGCCCTGCCCCGCGGCAAGTACTGGATCAACAACAACGTCTGGGGCAAGGCCGACGGCACCGGCTCCCAGTGCGTCTGGGAGAACGGCCTCTCCGGCGACAACCTCAGCTGGGGCACCAGCTGGACCTGGTCCGGCGACACCACCAAGGTCAAGTCCTACGCCAGTGCCGTGCTCGGCTGGCACTGGGGCTGGAAGGCCACCGGCACCGGCCTGCCGATCCAGCTCAGCGCCGGCAAGAAGGTCCGGGCGAACTGGAACTTCGCGGTCACCCAGAAGACGTCGAACACCATGAACGTCTCCTACGACCTGTGGCTGCACGCCAAGGGTGACGCCGACTGGCAGGACCAGCCCACCGACGAGGTGATGGTCTGGCTCTACAGGTCCGGCGGGGCCGGCCCGGTGGGCACCAAGCAGGCGACCGTCACGGTCGGCGGCACCACCTGGGACCTCTACAAGGGCGACATCGGCTGGAACGTGTACTCGTTCGTGCGTACCTCGAACACCACCTCCGCCGACCTGAACCTGACCGATTTCACCAACCACCTGGCAGGGCGGGGATGGCTCGACAAGACCAAGTATCTGTCCAGCGTGCAGGCCGGGACCGAGGTCTTCACCGGCTCGGGACAGCTCGACACCAGCGCGTACTCGGTGAAGATCAGCTAACCCGGTCCGCCTGCGGGCCCGCCACGGTCAGGAAGAGCCGCGTGCCGGAGCACGACGACGTCGAACGCGCCTTCCGGCGCTTCTTCGACGAACACCACACCGACCTGTCCCGCCTCGCCTACCTCGTGACCGGCGAGACGCAGGTGGCCGACGACCTGGCGTCGGACGCGTTCGTCGAGGTCTGGCGGCACTGGGAGCGAGTGCGGGCGGCGGACAGCCCGATCGCGTACGCCCGCGGCATCGTGACCAACCTGGCCCGTCAGTGGATCAAGAAGCAGACCCGGGAACGGGCCGGTCTGCTCCGGCTCGGCCTGCTGCGCCGGGAGCGCGGCGGGGAGACCGACACCCCGGCGATCCTGGACGTGCGGGAGGCGCTGCGGCGGCTCCCGCTGCGCCGCCGCGAGTGCGTGATCCTCCGCTACGCCTTCGACGTGCCGGAGAAGGAGGTCGCCGCGATCCTCGGCATCTCGGTGGGCGCGGTCAAGAGCCACACCTCGCGGGGCGCCGCCCAGTTGAGCGAGTTCCTGCGGGACATGCCGTTGATGACGGGAGGAGGTCACCATGGGTGAGGACCTGGGTGCGGTGCTGCGCCGGGAGGCCGGACGGCACGTGCCGGACAGCGACGCGATGTTCGACCGGATCAACCGCGGGCGGTTCGCGGCCGCGCCGGTCCGGGCGCCGCGCCCTTTCCCGTGGTTCACCGGGCTGCGGCCGGTCGCGGCGGCCGCCTCGGTGGTGGCCACCCTGGTCGCCGGGTTCACCGGCATCCGGATCCTGACCGCTGACCAGCCGGACCGGACGCCGACCGCGACGACGAACACCGCTTCGGCGTCGCCGCCCGCCCGGTCGCCCCTGCCGCCGGCCACGTCGTCGTCCCCGGCCGGGAGGCCGAAGCACGCCGGCGGCGATCCGGCCCGGCCGCACGGTGACCGGACGAGCGCTCCGCAGTCCTCGTCTGCCTACCGGCCGGTGTCCGATTTCGTCAGCACCACCGGCGTGCTCGACCCGCACTCCACCGACGTCTGGGCGCAGAGCGACGTGACGCTCACCACGGCCAAGGAGGTGACGGCGCTGGACCTGGCGATCAGCGTGGCGCGCACCGAGGGCGTGCGGAGCACCGGCAGCTGGAGCACCATCCCCACCGAGATGATCACGATCGGCGTCACCGAGGAGAAGGACGCGCTGATCTACCGGTTCACCCTCAAGCCGGGCGGCACCCTCGCCGCCGGCGCCTACGTCTTCGCCGCCCAGTACGAGCACGCCGCCGCGGGACGCGCCACCGGCGCCGACCGGTATGGCGCGTTCGTCTCGGCCGGAGACCAGAAAGTGGAGGTCACGGGGGCCTTCACCGCGAGCTGAGCCGGACTTCCCATCCCCGCCGGCGACTGGTCGCGGTCCGCTTCGCCGGCGACCGCCGCTTTCCGGTACGGCAGCAGCCCCCGCCCGGTCAGTTCGTCGCGGCGAAGCCGCTGTCCGCGCAGACCTGCGACATGTCGGCGGCGGCCGCGCTGACCGCCGCGACCGCATCCGGCTCACCCGCCGTGCCTTGCGAGGCCACCGCTTTCCGGTACGCCTCGGCCAGCCGCGCCGCGGCATCCGCGACCGGGGCGTCCGCCGTCCCGCTGACGTCCACGATCGCCGGGATCACCCCGGGCTGCATGAGCGACGCGTCCCGGATCGCGGCGGCCAGCGCCCGGCAGGTGAGCAGCCCTGGTGGATCGTCGACCGGCGCCGGCCCGCCGGCCACGCTCGGGCCGGGGGAGGGCGGGACGGCGGCGGGGCTCGGTCCGGCGGACGCCGATCCGGTCACGCCCGGCCCGGCCGACGCCGAGGCACCGGCGGTGCCCGGCGCGATCGGAGCCGACGGCCGGGTCGTCGAACCGCAGCCGGAACCGGCCAGCCCGGCAACCAGGGTCAGCGCGACAAAGCCCGCAAATCGTGCCATCTCTTCACGCTACGTCCCGGGGCCCGGGTAGGGGGAGACCGGTGAGGGAGAGGACGAAGCGGCGGGCCTGTTCGTGCGTGTCGGCGTAGCCGAGACTCTCGTAGAACCGATGCGCGATGTGCCGTTCCCGGCTGCTGGCCACCTCGATGAACAGGCAGCCCGCCGCCCGGGCCCGCTCCTCGGCCGCTGCCATCAGGGCCCGGCCCGCCCCGCGCCGGCGGTTCTCGGCGTCCACCACGAGCGCCACCAGCCGGGCGAACTTCCCGGTCACCTCGATGATCGGGGTTACGTGCAGGGCCGCCACCCCGGCCAGCACGCCGTCGTCGTCCGCGCCGAGCAGGAAGCTGGCCGGATCGTCCAGCCAGTACCCGAGCCGGTGCCGGACGTCCCGCAGGCTCGACGGGAAACCGAGCTGCTCGAGCAGCACCGCCAGCCGCGGCGCGTCCCCCTGATGGATCGGCCGGATGTGCACGCCCAGAACGTTACGACCGCCATCGCACCCCGTCCCCGGAACGCGGGGAGCGGCCGGGGCAGGGCTCCGGGAGTGGACGCGTGGGTGGGTGGGCGGCTCCGGGCGTACCGGAAAAAGCAGCGGGCCCGGTCGGAAGGACCGGGCCCGTGCCGAAGCGGGGGTGAAACGATCAGCTCAGAGGTAGCTGCCCTTCTTGTACTCCTCGTAGCTCATGTTCCAGTCGGTCCAGCCGTTGCCGTTCTTCAGTTTCTCCTCGGTGCCGGAGACCGTGATCACGTCGCCCATCATGGTGCGCTTGAACAGCCACGCGCCCATCGCCTCGGAGACGTTGACGCAGCCGTGCGACACGTTGGCCCGGCCCTGCACGCCCTCCGACCACGGGGCGGCGTGAATGAACTGACCGCTCCAGGTGATCCGCTGGGCGAAGTCGATGTCGGTGCGGTACCCGCCCTTGGGGTCGGTGTCGGTGGTGTCGAAGACGGTGTGCTCCTTCTTCTCGATCACCACCATGGTCCCGCTCGACGACGGCGTGCTCGGCTTGCCGAGGCTGACCGGGATCGTGTTGATCGTCTTGCCGTCCTGCTTGACAGTCATCTTCTTGGTCTTGTTGGAGACCGTCATGACGAACGAGCGGCCGATCTTCATGTCGACGGTGAGGTCGGAACGGCCGTACCACCCGTCACCCATCTTCACGCCCTTGAGCTGGACCTTGTAGAAGACCTTCGAGTACGCCTTCCAGTACACCTTGGGGCGGTAGTGCACCTCGGTGGGGCTGATCCAGCGCCAGGTGCCCTCCTGCGCGGGCGTGGCGGTGACCACCATCTTGCGCTCGACGTCGGCCCGGTACTTCTCCGGGATCGAGCGGCCGAACTTGATGATCAGCGGCATGCCGACGCCGACCGTGTTGTTGTCGCCGAGGAAGCTGGTGACGCGCACCAGGTTGGCCGGCTTCTTCATGGTGGTGAAGGTGCTGGAGACCGTGTTGTTCTTACCCTCGGTCTCCGGGGTGGTGACGGTCACCGTGTACTTGCTGCCCCAGTCCATCGACTCGCTGGGGTGCCAGACGTGCTTGTCCTTGTCGACGGTGCCCTTGACCTCGTCACCCTTGGAGTCGGTCACCTTGACGGTGGTGTTCTCCGGGTCGTCACTGGTGTATTTGACGTCGGACCAGGCCTCGACGCCGGTGGCCGCCGCTTTCGGCGAGGTGACCTCGGCCGTGTTGGGCAGCGGGGCGGCGGAGGGGGACTCGGACGCCGCGCCGCCGGCGTTGTCACTGCCGCCCTGCCAGGACGGCGACTTGCCGCCGCTGCACGCGGCGGTGAACAGCAGGCTGCCCGCGAGCAGCGCGACCAATGTCGCCCGCACCCGGCGGCGACGGCTGGCGGCCGGCTGGCTCAGCTCCGTCGGCTGGACTCCTTCGATCTGCATGGTCCCCTCACGGCGTCGTTTCTCCCCGGCGCCCAATACTGCTCCAAAATCGCCAGTTGACCAATCCCGGATTCGTGCCGGGAGTCACTGGATTCCCTATCGGTGTGATGCGGGAAACGCTGAATCGCGACCCGTCCCGATGCCGGTCAGCCGAGCCCGGCGGGCACCGGGAGGGCGCTGCCCGCGGCGAACTTCTCCCAGCTCACGTTCCATGGCGTCCAGCCGTTGCCGTACTCCAGCTTGTCCTCGGTGCCCTTCACCGTGACCGGGTCGCCGACCAGGGTCTTGTCGAAGAGCCAGCGTGCGTTCGACGGCGAGACATTGACACACCCGTGCGACACGTTCCGGTGACCTTGCGCACCGGTGGACCACGGCGCGGAGTGGATGTACTGACCGCTCCAGGTGAGTCGCTGCGCGTAGTCGATGGGCGTCTTGTAGCCGTTCACCGGGTCGGTGTCGGTGGTGTCGAAGACGGTGTGCGACATCTTCTCGATGATCACCATGGTGCCGCTGGACGACGGGGTGCTGTGCTTGCCGAGGCTGACCGGCATCGTCCTGACCGTCGTGCCGTCCTTCAGCACTGTCATCTTCTTGGTCTTGTTGTCGACCTTCATCTCGAACCTGCGTCCGATCTTGGCGGTCGCCGCCCGGTCCCGGTCGCCGTAGAGGCCCTTGCCGGTGGGCAGGCCACCGATCGCGATCCGCACGCTGATCTTGGTGCCGGGCTGCCAGAACTCCGGGGCGCGGTAGTAAGCCTGGGTGCCGCTGGAGGTCCAGGACCAGGTGCCCGGCTGGGCCGGGGCGGTCTCCACGAACATCCGCCTCTGCACGGCGGCCCGGTCGGCCTTCTTGATCCCCGGGCGGAACTCGACCACCACCGGCATGGCCACGCCGTACGTGTGGTCGTCGAAGAGGTAGAGCCCGGTGCCGGTGTGGTGGGCCGCGTCACCCATCGTCGTGAACGTCGTCTTCGCCGTGGTGGTGGCGCCGCCGGCACCGGTCGCGGTGACCTCCGCCCGGTACTTCTCACTGTTCTTCAGGGTCTTGGCCGGCACCCACGCGGAGCCGTCCTCGCGGAGCTTGCCGGCGACCGCCTTGCCCTTGCTGTCGGTGAGCTTGACCGAGGTCACCTCGCCGTTGCTGACCTTGAGCCCGATCTCGGCGCTGGTCGGCACGTTCTTCTTGCCGGCGGCCGGGGTGACGGTGAGCGTGGCCGGGGCCGCCGGGGTGGTGGTGCTCTCCGGGACCGCTGACGGTGCCGGGCCGGCGCTGCTGGTCACCGCCGGGTCGGCGTACGCCGGCTTGTCGTCGTCACCACATGCCGTGAGCGGCGCGGTCACGGCCAGCGCCAGCAGTGCGGCCACGCAGCGGCGGAAGTCAACCATGGTCAGCCCCGTTCTGGAGTTCTATGCGCAGACATACTGACGCACCGGAGCAAATCGCGGGCCCCCCTCAAGGCGTGATCCTGGCGATTTCCAAGATCTTCCGAGGTCGTGCTAACGTTTTCTCCGTTGCCAGGCGTCGCTAGCTCAACTGGCAGAGCAGCGGACTCTTAATCCGCGGGTTGTAGGTTCAAGTCCTACGCGACGCACCAAACGATCAAGGCCGCGACACCGTTCGGTGGGCGCGGCCTTTGTCGTCTTCGCGGGTTAGGGTGGCCCGTGCCTTCCGAAGCCAGGATCACCCACGAGGATCTGGACGCCATCGCCGATCGGGCCGCGGCGCTCGACGACCCGTCGCCGCTGCTCGCCGAGCTGGTGGCGGCGGTCGACGGGGACCGGCTCGCCGACCCGGCGGACGTACCGCAGGCGTTGCTGCTGGCCGCCGAGATCGCCGAGGCGACCGGCGACCTGCCGGCCGCGCTGGGCCTCGCCGAGCGTGCCGTGGCGATCTCCCCGGAGGACGGCTTCGCCCGCGCCTGCCGCGCCGAGCTGCTGGTCAAGTCGGGGCGGGCGGACGAGGGGCGCCGCGAGTTCGGCGCGCTCCGGCCGGAGCTGCTGCGCGATCCCGCGGCCCCGTTCTACCTGGCCGAGACGCTCACCGCCTGCGACCTGGGCGAGGCCGCGGAGGAGTGGCTGACAGCCGCCGTCCGCTCGCTGACCGAGGAGCGCGATCCCGGCCTGGACCGGGTCGAGCAGCTGTTCGAGCTGGTCAAGGAGCGGCACCGGGTGCGCGAGGAGCTCGAGCTGGGTCACGACGACCTGGACGACCTCTACCACGAGATGGCGGCGGCGGTCGACGGCACGGCCCCGGCGGGCGGCCGGGCGATGCTGTTCTGGCCGGAGCCCGAGTTCGCCGAGCTGCTCGCCCGCTGGCCGGAGCACGCCGACAGCTACCACGCGGACTGGGACCAGCACCGGGCCGGAGTGGAGCGCGCCCTGGCCGGCTGGTCCGCGTCCGGCACCGTCCACCTGGGCCTGCTCGCCGGATCGGTGGACGGCCTGCTCACCTTCGCCGAGGCCCAGGGTCTCGATCCGGCCGCCGAGGACACCCACGGCGCCTACGCCGACGAGATCGCCGACGCCCTCGGCGCTGTCGAGTGGCCGCCGCAGCGTAACGCTGCGTGCTGGTGTGGTTCCGGCCTGAAGTACAAGAAGTGCTGCCTCCCCCGCTCCCGGGGGTGACTCCGCGGGTGTGCTAACGTTTCTCCTCGTTGGCGGGCGCTGCTAGCTCAACTGGCAGAGCAGCGGACTCTTAATCCGCGGGTTGTAGGTTCGAGTCCTACGCGGCGCACCACATCCGAAAGGGCCCCTTGACCGGGGCCCTTTCGCTTTTCCCGGCCGGGCGCCGCGGTCTCGGGTGCGCGGTCGGCCGGATCGCCTCACGGCCGCCAGCAGACCGTTTCGCCTCGTCAGCCGGTGATCAGCACCCGGTCCAGCGGGCTCAGGCAGACGACTGCCACCCGGCTGCAGTAATCGTCACACTCGGCGTCGTGCTGCTCCAGCCAGGCCGCGCCGGCCAGGGTCTCCCCGCACATCGCCGCGGTGTACTCGGCCGTCCGGACCGGGTCGGCCGGGCTGTCGAGGCTGACGGTGAGTTCGGTTCGCTCCATCGCGGATCACTCCCGATCGTTCGTCGTCTGACGAGCCGCGCCGGGCCGGGCGGTCCGGCCGCCACCGGTCCCGGGCATCCCCGGCCGACGCGACTCATACCCGGATACGCCTACGTTCAGTAATCAGTTCACCGAGCGCGCAACACTGGCATCTCCGATACGGCCGGGGTCAGCGGACGAGGGCGAAGGCCAGCATCCCGGTCGCGGTGAAGTCGATGGACGGCTCGTTGGTGGCCGAGACCCGCATGTCGTCCACGTACTGCGCGTCCGGCCTGTCGAAATCCGGGTAGGACCCCGCCGAGCAGAGCGTCTCCGGCGTCGCCTGCTCCAGCGACTCCACCCGGTCGGCGGCGTTCGGCCCGTTCACCACACCGCCCGTCATCGGCACCCCGGTCAGCGTCCCGATCTGGTCGTGCGGGCACCTGGGGAAGTCCGTCCCCGCCCCGATCACCAGCGACACCCCCCAGCCGTTGCGGCCCAGTGCCGTCCCGCGCTGCGCGGTGGCGAACCCGGCGTACCGATCGTCACCGGTCATCCGCCGGTACAGGCCGGCCGCCGCCGCCCAGCCGAACTGCCGCGCCGTCCAGTCCGCCCCGCCGCTGCCGGACGTCGCGCCCATCGGGTCCGCGCCCGCCGCCTCGACCGCGCCGTCCAGCCGCTGCCGCAGGTCGGCGGCGAGCGAGGCGACCGGCGTCAGCCGGTACAGCTCGGCGTCGGCCAGCGCGGCGACGTCGTAGACGGTCAGCCCGTCGTCACCGCCACCGGCGTCGTCGGCCCAGCGCGTCGCCTGCCCGGTCCAGCCCGCGGTCCGCCCGTCGCCGAGCGCCGTCCCGGCCAGGGCCAGCTCGGTCGCGCCCAGCGCCAGGTCGTCGGCCCAGCTCTCCTCGGGGTAGAACGAGCGGGGCACGGTGGTGACCAGGTCACCGCCGGGATCGGTGTCCGCCCGGTCGAAGATCGCAGCCGCGGTGTCCAGATAGGACCGGGCCCGGTCCGGGTCGGTGCCGGCCTCCCGCTGGGCGGCCAGGGCGAACGCCGCGGCCACCCGCCCGGCCAGGTTCGGGCTGATCGGCTCGCCCGGCGCCGCCGCCCGGAACACCGGCCGGTACCGCTGGTAGTAGCGCCGGTCACCGGGGTGCACGGCGAGCTCGTCGTCCGCCTCGGGCAGCCGCCACGCGTCGTGGTCCCCGAGGAAGTGACCGTTTCCGGCCACCCCGACCTGGGTGTAGAGCACGCCGTCGCGGTACATCCGGCCGAGCCAGTCGAGACCGTGCCGGATCTCCGCGGCCAGGATCTCCGGCGCCGGGCCGTCGCGCTCGACGAGCTGCATGACGACCAGCGCGTACGCGGTGGTGTGGGTGAACTTCAGGTAGTCCCCGGCGTCGAACCAGCCACCGCTCACGTCGGCCGTGACGCCCGTGGACTCCAGGGACGCGTCGTCGTCCGCCGGGGTGCGGTAGACCGTCGCGGCCCGGTCGTCCCGGTGCGCGGTGGAGCGCTGCCACGGCCCCTCGACCTGGTCGGGCCCGTCGCGGTGGGCCTGGAAGTAGTGCACCGCCCCGGTCACCAGCGGCGCGAAGAGCCGCTCCGCCGGGCCGATCCGGAACGGGGGTGAGACGGCGTGGAAGCGGTCGTCCAGGCGTACCCGAAAAGTCCCGGACCGGCGCAGACCGGTGAGATCCAGGGGGTTGATCGCGCGAAGGCGCGCATTCCAGGCGCCCCGGCTGGCGCCGGCGGTGACCGTGAGCACGGCGTCACCGTCCTCGTCGAGCACGGTGGCGGTCACCCCGGCGGCGTCCCCGGGGGCCAGCAGCATCGCGATCTTGGTTTCCCCGGTGGTCCAGCCGACCTGGTCGACGCGGATCAGGGCGGTGGGCAGCACCGGTCGCGGCGCGTCACAGGCGGTGATCAGCAGGACGAGCAGAAGAAACGACGGGCACCAGCGACGGAGGCTCACGAGGCGCAAGCCTCACCGAGTCCACGATCACCCGGGCGCACCCGTTGTGCGGCAAAGATCTGACAGTTGTCGGTGAGCGGGCCGCCGCGGGTGTGGACGTATCGTCGGCGCCATGACCCGCGTCCTGCTGATCTCGGGAAGCACGCGCGACGGATCGTTGCACAGCGCCGCGCTGCGCACCGCCGCCCGGTTCGCCCCGCCCGGTCTCGACGTCACGCTCTATCCCGGTCTGGCCGGGCTGCCGGCGTTCGTGCCGGGGCTGACCCCGCCGCCGGCCCCGGTCGCCCAGCTGCGCCGCCTGGTGGCCGCCGCGGACGCGCTGCTGTTCAGCACGCCGGAATACGCCGGCGGCCTGCCCGGCAGCCTGAAGAACCTGCTCGACTGGCTGGTCGACGGCGGCGAGCTGACCGGCCGGGCCGCCGCCTGGCTGTCGGTGGTCGAGCCCGGCCGCGACGAGGGCGCCCGGGCCGGGCTGGAGTCGGTGCTCGAGCACGGCGGCGCGCGCCTGCTGCGGCCGGCCTGCGTCCGCCTCCCGCTGGACATCCGCACCGTCGACGAGCAGGGCCTGATCGACGACCCACGGCTGCTCACCGCGCTGCGGGACATGCTGCAGGCCCTGGTCCGGGCGCCGGCCGAGCGTCGGCCGGAGCCGTCCTGGCAGGTCCAGTCCAGCCTTTACCCGGTGGTCAGCCCGGCCGGCATGCCGCGGTTCGGCGGCACCCCGTTCCGATCAGCTCAATGAGCGCCCGGCGGTCCAGCACGCCGCCTGCCCCTTGCACGCGGTCATCGTGACCACCGCGGCGTGCAGCTCGGCCAGCCGCTGTGGGGTGAGCGTGCCGACGATGTTGTTGAGCATCTGCGGATCCCGGCTCCGCTCGTAGTACTCCTTCGAGCCGTCCGCGTACTCGACGTAGGTGAACGTCTTGGTGCGCAGCGCGTTGTACGCCGGTGGGATGTTGGCGCTGTCCTTCTCGAAGTCCGGGTCGCCCGGGTCGGTGGCCGGATCCCGGTGCTCGACCAGCGCGGTGGACCGCCAGGCCGGGTCGCCGGCGCCGGTGAGCAGCGGCACGAAGCTGTGCCCGTCCACCCCGTCGGCGGGCGTCTTCGCCCCGGCCAGCTCGCCGAAGGTGGGCCGCAGGTCGACGTTCTCCACCACCTCGTCGACCGTCTGACCGGCCTTGACCTGGGGCCCGGCGACGATCAGCGGCACGTTCACGTCGGTGTCGAAGGCGGTCTGCTTGCCGGAGGTCAGCCGGTACTCACCCATGTGGTAGCCGTTGTCCGAATTGAACACCACGATGGTGTTGTCCGCGACGCCGGCCGCCGCCAGCGTGGCCCGCAGCGAGGCGAGCATCCGGTCGACCGACTGCACGGCCCGCACCCGCAGCCGGAACTCCTGGTCCAGGGTCTGCCGCTGCTCCTTGGTCAGCGGCGCGTGGCGGGACAGCCAGTGCGGGGCGTTGACCGGGACCCGGTCGTACGCCCCGGTCCGGGGAGCCTGCGCGGTCAGGTACTTGCCGGTGTCCTGCGCCGCCGGGGTGTACGGCGCGTGCGGCGAGTACGTGGCCAGCTCGACCAGGAACGGCTTGCCGCTCGCCGCCGAGCTGGTGATGAAGTTCGCCGCCTTCGCCGAGATCACGTCGGTCAGGTAGTCCCGCGGCCCGTGCCCGTACCGCTTGACCACGCCGTTCTCGTTCAGCGCGTAGTCGTAGTTCTGGTACGCGTTGCCGCCGGCGTACCACTCGTCCCAGCCCGGCGGCACGTACGGCTTGCCGGTGTACCGCACGTCCTTGGGCTGGTACTCGTTGAGGTACTTGCCGAGGAAGGCGGTGCGGTACCCGGCCTCGCGCAGGTCGGTGGCGAAGGTCGACGTCTCCTCGCCGCGGCTGTGGAAGAGCTGGAACCCGCCGTCCGAGCCGTGGTTCTTGAAGATCCCGGTGTTGTGCGGGTACTGCCCCTTGAAGATCGACGCGCGGGACGGGCAGCACAGCGAGTCGGTCACCGTGTAGTTGGTGAACGTGGTGCCCGCCTTCTGCAGGGCGAGCACCGCCGGCATGTACGGCACCAGGTTTTTCGACAGGTCGTCGGTGAGCACGAAGACGATGTTCGGCCGCTTGGCGGTCACCGCCTCGGTGGTCGGGGCGGGCGGCGCCAGCGCGTCGGCGAGACCACCCCGGCGGGAGCCCGTGCAGCCGGCCGCCGTCGCGAGCAGGGAGACGGCGAGGACGGCACAGAGGGCACGGCGTAGGCGAGGAATCATGGTGCTGCGGATGCTCCGTCCGGCGAGGTGGTGACAGCCAGGTTAGCCTCCGCTGAGATGATCTTTAAAAGAACCTCAAGTGGCCGGGTAAATCGATCCTGGTGACACATAGTGGATACCCAAGCCCTGCCCGGAAGGGGAATCATCACCGTGGCCAGCGCAGATCCGCTGCATCCCCGTATCGTTGCGGTCACCAACTGTCATTGCTGCCGGCCGGAGCGCCCGGTCCGCGCGATGCCTCGCCGGCCGCGCCTGCCGGTCCGCCCGCCCCGCTCCCCGCGCCGGGTCTAGGCCGACAGGCCGTGCTGGTAGGCGTATCGCACGGCCTGCGCCCGATCCCGCACCCCGGCCTTGGCGAACAACCGGTTGATGTGTGATTTCACTGTCACCTCGGTGACGTGGAGCCGCCGCGCGATCTCCCGGTTGGACAGGCCGCCGGCGATCAGCCGCAGCACCTCGGCCTCCCGGGCGGTCAGCCCGTCGGGCAGCTCCCGCGCCGCGGCCGGAGCCGGGGCGTCACCGGCCGCCGCGGCCAGCAGGCGCTGCTGCACCAGCGGGTCGAGCACCGCCTGCCCGATCGCCGCGGCCCGCACCGCCTGGGCGATCTGCACCCGGCCGGCGTCCTTGGTCAGATAGCCGACCGCGCCGGCGCGCAGCGCCCCGAGGATGTGCTCGTCGTCGGCGAACGTGGTCAGCACCACCACCCGGGTCGCCGGGAACCGCGCCTTGATCAGCGCGGTGGCCGCCACCCCGTCCCGGCGGGGCATCCGCAGGTCCATCAGCGCCACGTCCGGCCGCTCCCGGCCGACCAGCTCCACCGCCTGGTCACCGTCGGCCGCCTCGCCGACCACCTCGACGTCGTCGAGCAGGCTCAGCATCAGGGCCAGTCCCTCGCGGACCGCCGTCTGGTCGTCGGCCACCACCACGCGGATGCTCACCCCGGCATCCTGACATCCACGAGCCAGCCGTCGCGGTCCGGACCGGCCTGCGCGGTGCCGCCGGCCAGCTCGGCCCGCTCGCGCAGCCCGATCAGGCCGTACCCGCTGGACAGGCCGGTGACCGGGGGACCGGCCGGGCCGTGGTTGCGGACCCGCAGCACGACCGCGTCCGGCTCGAACGCCAGCCGGGTCTCGACAGCGCTGCCCGGCGCGTGCTTGCGCACATTGGACAGCGCCTCCTGGGCGGCCCGGAAGAGCGCCAGCCCGGTCTCGGCGTCCAGTTCCCGCGGCTCGCCGTCGACGGTGAACGTGGCCGGCGCGTCCAGGTCCCGCCCGTAACCGCGGGTCAGCTCGCCGACCAGCTCCGGAACCGGCAGCGGGTCGCCGCGCAGCGCGCTCACCGCCCGGCGGGTCTCGGTCAGGCCGTCCCGGGCCAGCGTTCCGGCCCGGTCGACCAGCACCGCGGCCTCCGCCGTCCGGTCCCGCTCGAGCAGCGCGGCCGCGGTCTCCAGCTGCACCGACAGCGCCGACAGCGAATGCGCCAGCACGTCGTGGATCTCCCGGGCCAGCCGGGCCCGCTCGGCCAGCATGGCGGCCAGCGCCTGCTCGTCGGCGAGCAGCCGCTCCTGCTCGGCGGCCGCCGTCCGCTGCCGGCGCAGCACCACCAGCAGCGTGACCACGCCGGTGATGCCGCACCAGATCGCGATGGTGGCCACCGGCACGTCCCGCGCGGCCAGCGCCACGGTCAGGGCGAGCAGCCCGATGCCGGCCAGCACCCCGGTGGTCACCAGGTCGAGCACGGCGGCGCAGCTGGCGAGCGCGAGGATCAGGTAGATCGGGGCGATGCCGGGACCGGCGACGGCGATCAGCCACAGCCCGGCCGCCATCGTGACGCACGCGGCCATCAGGTGCCGGCGGGGCGGCAGGATCCGCAGCGCCAGCAGGGTCCCGCCCAGCCCGGCCAGCGCCACACCGGTCAGCAGCCGGACGCCGGGCCGGTTGTCCTGGAGGATCCCCACCGTGACGAAGACCAGGAGGATCAGGTTGCGGACCCGGCGCCAGAGGGGCAGCAGCCGTTGCCGGTCGAGGGTGAGCACGGGCCCAGTCTGCCGAACCGCCGGAGTCATCGGGATCAGCGAGTCGCGGCGACCCGGGACCGGCGCGGTGCGAACGGGACGCCGGTGGCCATCGCCCGCGGGCCGACCACCGCTGCCTCGCCGAGGAAGCTGAGACCGAGGGCGAGCAGCAGCGACGCGGTGAGCACGCCACGGTCGGCGCCGAGCGCGACAGCGGCGGCCGCCTGGCCGAAGCGCAGTGCGATCAGGCCGGCCCAGACGGCGATGGTGACCGGCGTGTAGCGGTACCAGACGTGGCCGTCCCGGACGAAGAGCCGCACGGTCCGCCCGCGCAGCAGGCCGCCGCCGACGGCGGTCAGGCCGCAGAGCGCCAGGGCGGTGAGGTTGGCGGTGGAGTGGGCGAAGCCGGTCTGGGCGACCACGAAGCCGCCGTACACGCTGAGCGCCAGCGGCAGCACGATCAGGCGACGCGAGGTGAGCGGCTCGCCGAGGTACCGGCGGACCATGGCGTAGGTGAGAGCGACGACGACCAGCAGCGCGGTGAGGATTTCCATGCCCTGAAGGTAGGTATCGAGCCGGGTGGAACGCCGCCACCCACGGGTGGAGGCCCGGGTGGAAATCCCGCCGGTATCGTCGGCAGTCGATACCGGTGAATCGGGGAGGAAAGTGATGACGCAGGAGATCGTCGACCTGGGTGATCCGGCGTTTCAGGCCGATCCGCATCCGGCCTACGCGGACTGGCGCCGGACCGGCCCGGTGCGCCGCGCCGTGCTGCCGTCCGGGCTGAACGCCTGGCTGATCACCCGCTACGAGGACGCGCGGCGGGCGCTGACCGACCCGCGGCTGTCGAAACGGGCGTACCCGATGGGGTCCGGGGAGGCGAGCGGTGGTTCCCGGACGGCCGGCGCGGCACCGGCCGCCGACATGGCGCCGGGCATCGGCGCCGCGATCTCCCGGCACATGCTCGCCGTCGACCCGCCGGACCACACCCGGCTGCGCCGCCTGGTCTCGGCCGCCTTCACCGGCCGCCGGATCGAGGCGCTGCGCCCCCGCATCGAGCAGATCGCCACCGAGCTGCTGGACGCGCTCGACGGGCGGGACCGGGCCGATCTGATCGACGTGTTCGCCTTCCCGCTGCCCATCCAGGTGATCTGCGAGCTGCTCGGCGTACCGGCCGAGGACCGCGACGACTTCCGCGAGTGGTCGAACGCGGTGGTGGCCGGTTCGCAGGCCGGCCCGCGGCTGGCGCCGGCCATCGAGGCCATGGTCAAGTACATCCACGAGCTGCTCGCCGAGCGGCGCGCCCGGCCCGGCGACGACCTGCTCTCCGGACTGATCCAGGTGCGCGACGCGGAGGACCGGCTGACCGAGGAGGAACTCTCCTCGATGGTCTTCCTGCTGCTGGTGGCCGGCCACGAGACCACCGTCAACCTGATCGGCAACGGGATCTATCTGCTGCTGCGGGAGCGGGCCGCCGGCGGCGACACGGCATGGGACCGCCTGCGTGCGGACCGCGGGCTGCTGCCGGGCGCGATCGAGGAGTTCCTCCGGTACGAGGGTCCCGTCGAAACCGCGACGTTCCGGATCACCACCGAGGACGTGACGATCGGCGGCGTCACCATCCCGGCCGGTGACCCGGTGGTGGTCTCGCTGCTGTCCGCGAACCGGGACACCGACCAGTACCCGGACGCCGACGAGCTGCGCCTGGACCGGCCTCCCTCGCACCACCTGGCGTTCGGCCACGGCATCCACTACTGCCTGGGCGCCCCGCTGGCCCGGCTGGAGGCGCAGATCGCCTTCACCGCGCTGCTCGACAGGTACCCGGACCTGCGCCTCGACGTCCCGGCCGAGGACCTGCGCTGGCGGCCCGGCCTGCTGCTGCGCGGCCTCGACGGCCTGCCGGTGCGGTGGTGAGGGCCGGACAGCGGAAACTTGCGGCGGCCGGGTGAACTGGCAAGATGTCGGCCGTGTCCGACATGCAGGAGCCTCGCCCGTCCGCGCCGCACTGGCCGACGGCCGTGTTGCCGACCGTGCCGCAGCGGGACGAGTACACGGCCGGCCGGCGCCGTCGCTGGATCGTGCTCGGCGCGGCCGGCGCCTTCCTGGCGCTCGCCATCGGTTACTGGGCGGTCTCCGGGCCGGACGACGACACCCCGGCGGCCGCCACGGTGACCTCCGAGGCGCCGCTGCAGCAGCTCACCGCGCCGCCGACGATCGAGGCCACCACCGACGCGGCCCCGGCGACCGCCCCGACCGGCACGCCGAGCGGCAAGCCGACCACCGAGCCGGTCGTGCGGGTCCGGCCCGGCGTGCTGCTGCAGCGGATGCAGCGCGAGCTCGGCCTGCTGGTCCGGCGCGGGCAGCTGGAACGGGACGACGCCGGGGCACTGGCCAAGCGGCTGCGCAAGGTCGCCGAGTCGCTGCGCAAGCAGGACCGGGAGAAGGCCGCCGGGCGCCTCCGGGACTTCGCCGAGAAGCTGGTCGACCTGCGCGACGACGGCGACATCAGCCAGGACGGGTTCACCGCCCTGGCCAACGCCGCCGCGCAACTCGGCGCCCAGCTCCCGCGGGAGGACTGAGCTAACGGCCCAACCTGCCGATCGCCGCCTCCACCGCCGCGACCCGGTCGGCCACCAGGGCCACCGCGCCGGCCGCCCGGACCAGCGGATCCGCCTCGGTCCCGCCGAGCGCCTGCTCCCGCAGGTACCCGGCCTTGACCTCGGCCCACCGCTGGGCGCGGGTCGCGTCCAGGCGGCCGCGGATCTCGGCCAGCTTGAGCAGGTTGGCCTCGGCGCCGCCGGTGAGGGTCTGCGCCTCGCCCAGGTAGTGGTCGTCGAGCACCTGCTCCAGCTCGTCGTCGTTCATCGCCGGCACGATCCGCTCGGCCAGCTTGTTCATGTTGCGGTAGGAGCCCTGCAGCTTGAACGGCGGCTCGGTGCGGCTCGCGTCGGCCTGCGCGGCCGAGGCGATGTACGCCTGGTTGACCCGCAGCACCACCCGCTGCACCCGCTTCATCATCCGCAGCACCGCCAGGATCTGCTCCAGCTCGGCCGCCGAGTACGGGTACGACAACCGGTCGGCCCGCGCCGTCTCGTCCCCCTCGGCCAGCCGGATCAGCAACGGCAGGTCGGCCGCGTCCCGCCCGGCCAGCGGCGCGAGCACGGTGTTCGAGGTGAGCGCGTTCTCCAGATAGGACAGCTCGAACAGGTCCTCCCGGCCGGCCAGCACGTCACCCAGGTTCCACACGTCGGCCCGGTTGGCGAGCATGTCCGGGATCCGGAACCGCTTGCCCGACTCGGTGTACGGGTTGCCCGCCATGCACACCGCGAACCGCTTGCCCCGCAGGTCGTACGTCCTGGTCCGGCCGTCCCAGACGCCCTCCATCCGGCGCTGCGCGTCGCAGAGCGAGATGAACTTCTGCAACAGCTCCGGGTTGGTGTGCTGGATGTCGTCCAGGTAGAGCAGCACGTTGTTGCCCATCTCCAGGGCCAGCGAGATCTTCTCCACCTCCTGCCGCGCGGTGGCGTCCGGCGCGTCGGCCGGGTCCAGCGAGGTGACGCCGTGCCCCAGCGCCGGCCCGTTGACCTTGACGAAGATCAGACCGAGGCGGTCCGCGACGTACTCCATCAGGGTGGTCTTGCCGTAGCCGGGCGGGGAGATCAGCAGCAGCAGGCCGGACCGGTCGGTGCGCTTGTCGTCGCCGGCCGCGCCCAGCTGCCGGGCCAGGTTGTCGCCGATCAGCGGCAGGTAGACGTCGTCGAGCAGCCGGTTGCGGACGAACGTGGTCATCACCCGCGGCTTGAACTCGTCGATCCGCAGCCGGTCGCGCTCGGCGGCGGCCAGCGCGGCCCGCTGCTTCTGGTACGCCCGGTAGGCCGGCATCCGGACGTCGCGGAAGTCGCGGGTCCGCGGCAGCAGCTCGTCGATCCGGACGGTCAGGTGCCCGTCGGTGATCCGCGGGTGGACGCCGAGCAGGCCGGACACGGTCTCGCTGGTGGCGGCCGACACGTCGTATCTCGATACGGCCGTGCCGGTCAGCTCGACGGCCACCGCCTCGTCCACCTCGGATCTGTCGCCCGCGTCGGGCTTGGCCTGGAGGAACGCGTCCAGCCAGGCGTGGGCCAGCTGCCGCCGAGCGCCGAGATCCGACTCCAGAGCCCGCAGGTCGTCGGCGAGCCGTGCCCCACCGAGTTCCCGGTGGAACCGGTCCAGCAGGGTCCTCGCTCCGGCGCTGGTCGCGAATCCCGCGGGGGAGAGAGCCAGCTCCTCGACCAGGTACTCGCCGATCGGGACACCCGCGGCCGCGTCCAGTTCGGCCCGCAGTTCGTCCAGGGCCGCCCCGGCCGACCCGAACATCTCCCGGGCGCGGATCAGCGAGGTCGCCCGGAGAGCCCAGAGCTTGCGCTGCTCCGGCGAGGTACGGAAGGCCCAGAACAGCTGCGCCTCGGCCCGGGTGCGCGGGTCGTACCGCAGCAGCCCGGCCGCCGCGTGCAGGCGTAGCAGCGCGTCCAGGATCACCGTGGCGTCGGCGTCGTGGACACCCCGTTCGTACCCCTCGTCGTACCGTGCCTCGGCGGTCCGGCGCACCAGCTCGCGCAACGTGCCCTCGGTCAGCGCGGCGGCCGCGGCCGCCGGATCGTCGGCGAGAATCGCCGCGGCCAGGTGTTCCGCGCGGTACAGCTGCCGGGACTCGGAGATCAGCGGCTGGTCCCAGAACTCCCGGGTCAGCTGAAAGCCCGGATCGGTCACCGGCGCGCGGTAGTCGGTGCCGGTGATCGCGTAGGCCAGCCCGCCGTCGTGCGGCACCAGGGTGAGGTCGATCGCCTGTTCGTTGACCGCGAAGGTGTGCCGGCCCAGCCGGATCCCGCCCTCGCCGAACAGGTCCTGCCGGTCCCGCAGCGCCCGGCCGGCCTCCTGCCGGGCGGCCTTGAGCCGGCCGTCGAGCTCCTCGGCGCGGACCGTGTCACCGGCGGTGCGCAGCTCGTCGGCGACCGACCGGACCTTGGCCACCATCGGGTCGGTGGCGAAGTACGTGTTGACCTCGTCCGGGTCGTTCAGGGTGAGGATCCGCCGGTGCACCGCGTCCAGGATCCGGCGGGCCGAGTCGGCCAGCTTGTCGGCGCGGCGGGCCCGCTCGTCGAGCAGCGACTGGCGCCGGCCGGCGATCGCCTCGTAGACCTCGGTCCGCTTGGCGGCCAGCCGCTCCCCGAAGTCGTCGACGTCGCCGAACCTGGTTTCCAGGGTCTCCACCTGGGCCATCAGCCGGGCCAGGTGCTCGTCGCAGCGTTCCGGGGTGTCCGCGGCGGCCAGCGCGGCGGCCACCGACTGGCCGAAGAGCGCGAACTCGGCGGCGAACGCGGCGCGCCCCTCGATTGCCGCCAGCTCACGGCGGCGACCGTCCAGTGTGGCCCGGGCCCGGTTCAGCCCGCCCAGCACCGTGCCGATCTGCTCCAGGATGGACACTCGTACGGTGGCGTCGGCGATCTCCAGGCCGCCGACCACCTCGGTGACCACCTGCAGGCCGTCGGCCTGTTCGGTGATCCGCTCGGCGACCGGCTCGGCCTCGGCCACCGTGCCGATCGCGGCGGCCCGGACGGCCAGCTCCTCGACACCGGACTGGTAGTCGGCGAACGCGTCCGGGCGGCGCAGGAACTCGACGGCCCGGCGGGCGGTGTCGTCGGTGGCGGTGATCAGCGACGCGTCGATCTCGTCCAGCCGGGCCGGGTCGGCGTAGCGCATCTCGCGCAGCCCGGCCAGCCGGCCGCGTTCACGGCGCAGCTCGGCGAGCCGGCCGACCCACCCGTCGGTGGTGGTCGGCGCCTCGGACTCGGCGCGCCGGACCAGCGTGCCGGCCGCCGCCTCGGCGTCGGCCAGGGCCTGCGCGGCCTGCTCGGTCAGGGCCTGCACCGAGGCGAACTCGTCCAGCACCTGGGTGGCCGCGGCCCGCACCTCGGTGAGCGGCTCGGCCAGATTTTCCAGCTCCGGGTCGCCGAGCCAGTGGTAGGTGTCGAAGGCCCGGGTGCAGGCCGCGATGATCGCCTCGAAGACCGGCCCGGCGGCGGACATCTCGTCGACCATCCGGGTCACCGACAGCGCGTCGGCGATGCCCCGGACCAGATCGGCGTTGCCGATCCGGTCGAGCGGTCCGGTTCCGGCCGGCTGGGCCGCGGCGTGGGCGTCCGAGACGTACGGCGTCTGCCACACCTGCACCGGATGGACCCGGGCCGGCTCGTCACCCGGGCTGCGCAGCACCACCAGCGTGCCGTCGTCGAAGATCGCGTAGCCGTGCCCGGTGATCGGGGTGGCGACCTCCTTGCGGATCACGTTGTACGGCAGCAGCAGGTAACGCCCGGTCCCGGCGTCGTGGAAGACGTGCAGCACGTCCTCGCCGTTCACCGACCGGACCACCCGCTCGAACGCCAGTCCGCTGGTGTCCTGGTCGAAGGTCTTGCTGACCCCGGTGGCCAGGTAGTAGCCACCGGGGAAGATGAGGCCCTGGTCCTCCGGCAGCCGCCGGCAGGCCGGCCCGATCCCGTCAAGGCGTTGCACGTCCCGGGTGCGGGTGTTGAAGACCAGGT
Organism: Actinoplanes oblitus; assembly: GCF_030252345.1. Taxonomy (NCBI): domain Bacteria; kingdom Bacillati; phylum Actinomycetota; class Actinomycetes; order Micromonosporales; family Micromonosporaceae; genus Actinoplanes; species Actinoplanes oblitus. The sequence goes on from NZ_CP126980.1 coordinate 1,126,522, forward strand.
ACCGGTACGCGGTCTCCTGGTACGGCAGCACCCGCAGCAGGATCATCGGCCCGACCCGGGCGTACGAGATCTCCGCGTCGGCGAGGCTCTGCAACGGCTCGTCGACCGGCTCGGAGAAGATGCCCTCGCCGTCCTCGGTGTTGTTCTCCACCTTGACGGTGAGCGTGCCGCCGACCGCCTCGACGAACACCTCGTCCTCGATCGAGACGTGCGGGTGCCGGCCCAGCACGTGCTGCTCGCGGGTGGTGATCGTCCAGGTGAAGTCGTGCGTGGGCGGGAGCACGTGGTCCCGCTCCCCGCGCGCGTCCTGGTACGCCAGCGACCCGTCCAGGCCGACCCGCCAGCGCAGCACCTTGAGGTCGTCGGCCCGCGCCCCGGTCTGGAAGACCGCGAGCAGCAGCCCCTCGACCCGGCGCAGCTGCCGCAGCCGGGTCTCCTTGTAGTAGCGGTACAGCTCGGCGAAGTCCCGCCGGAAGCCCGGATCGTCCAGCAGACCGGGCACCTGGACCGGCTGGAACTGCCGGTCCACCACGGTGAACACGTCGTCCACCGACGTCTCGGCCTTCATCCCGAGGAACGCGTTGGCGCCGAACAGCAGCGCCTCACCGGCCGGCGCGACGTCGGCCGGCACGCAGTTGTTGCCGGTGCGGATCCGCTCGGCGCCCAGCAATTCGGTCTGCTGGGCCCCGAAGACCTCGACCCGGCGCGTGTTCAGCGCCTCGGCCCGCGCGCCCAGCTCGCGGGCCTTCGCCGCGAGCCGGGCCCGGAGCACCTCGTAGGTGCCCGCGTCGATGGTCGACTCGGTCACTCAGACCGGTCCTTCTTCTCGTTCCTGATCTGGTTGGCCACCGCCGCCGCGACGCTCAGGTTCGCCACGTCCGCTGTCGACACCGCGCCGGCCACCTTGCGCAGGTCCTCGGCCAGGTCACCGTCGCCGTTGAGGTAGCGCGCGCCGACCGCCTGGGCGACCGAGCTGTGCTCGACGAACCCGTCGATGCTCTTGCCGAGCGAGATCGAGCCGACCAGCTTGTCGAAGAAGACCGAGTCGCCGCCGACGATGTCGATGTCCGCCTTCTCCAGGCCGGCCGCCACCACCATGGCCTGCGCCTCGGCGATCTCCTTGTGCACGTTGATGCCGGCCAGCCGGATCTCCTTCTCCATCTCCAGCCGCAGGCGGTACTCCTCGTGCGCGCGGGTGACGTCGTCGAGCGCGGCCATCGCGCCGGCCTTCTGCTCGAGACCCTCGGCCTCGCCCTTCAGCTTCTCCTTGATCGCCTCGGCGGCGACCAGCGCCTTCTGCCGCTCGACGGCGGCCTCGGCCAGGCCGGTCTTCTCGATCACCTCGGCCTCGGCGCGGCCGGTCTTCTCGATCACCTCGGCGTTGCGCTCGCGGACCTGGACGTCGGCCAGGCCGGCCGCCGCCGTCTCGGCCTGGATGCCCTCGGCGAGGCGGATCTTGGCGCGGGCGTCCAGCTCGGCCGACTGCTGCCGGGCCTCGGCCAGCAGCAGCTGCTCGCGGGCCTTGAACTTGGCGGCGGCCTCCGCCGCCTCGGCCGCCTTGATGTCCTTGACCAGGGCCTCCTGGGCCTCGGCCTCGGCGTTGATGATGACCGCCTGGCGGGTCCGCTCGGCCTCCTCGACGGTGCGCAGGCGCTTGATGTTCTCCTCCTGCTCGGCCACCGTCTTCTCCACCGCGATCCGCTCCCGGATCACCTCGGCCATCGACCGCTTCTCGGTCTCGACCTCCTTGTCCTTCGCGATGGTGGACAGCTCGGTCTCCCGCTGGCGGCCGATCACCTCGAGCATCCGGTCCTTCTCGATGCGCTCGGTCTCGATCGCGATGACCCGCTCGCGGTTCTTCTCGGCGACCGCGATCTCCCGGTTCTTGTTCTCCGCCTGCACGCCGAGCTGCTGCTCGGTCTTGATCCGGGCGGCTTCCGAGCGCAGCGTCTCCTCGGCCCGGGCCAGGGCGATCTCGGCCTCCTCGCGGGCCCGGATGGTCTCGATCTCGCGGCGCTGCTTGATCTCCGCGTCCGCCTTGCGGCGCTCCAGCTCGAGGATCGCCTCGCGGGCGTCCACGTCCTGGCGGGTGATCTCCTTCTCCTCGTTGCGCCGGAAGTCGTTGGTGCGCACCGCCTCGATGGCGGTCAGCTCAGTGATCTTCCGGATGCCCTGGGCGTCCAGGATGTTCTTCGGGTCCAGCGAGCCGAGCGGGGTCTGCTCGAGGAAGTCGATGGCCGCGTCCTCCAGGCTGTACCCGTTCAGGTCGGTGCCGATCACCTCGATGATCTGATCCCGGAAGTCGTTGCGCTTGGTGTAGAGGTCGACGAAGTCGAGCTGCTTGCCGACCGTCTTGAGCGCCTCGGAGAACTTCGCGTTGAACAACTCCTGCAGGGTGGCCTCGTTGCTGGCCCGGCTGGTGCCGATCGCCTGGGCCACCTTGATCACGTCTTCGGTGGTCTTGTTGACCCGGACGAAGAAGGTGATCCGGATGTCCGCGCGGATGTTGTCCCGGCAGATCAGGCCTTCCCGGCCGGTGCGGGAGATCTCGATCGTCTTCACCGAGATATCCATGATCTCGGCCTTGTGCAGGACCGGCAGCACCACCGCGCCGGTGAAGGTGACGTCGACCCGGCGCACCTTGGAGACGATCAGAGCCTTGCCCTGCTCCACCTTCCGGAACATCCGGCTGAGGAAGAACAGCACGCCGATCGCGATGAGTACGACGACGGCGACAAGCACACCGAAACCGGTCGAGACAACGTCCATCAAAGGCCTTTCTTGGCGATATCAGCGGGGACGACCCAGAAGAACTCGGCTTCCGGGTCGACGTCGTAGATGAGGGCGACGGTGCCGGCGCCCAGCTCGTCCGCGCCGGTCTGGCGGACCTGGACGATCGCCGACGAGCCGTCCGGGGCATGCACCTCGGCCTGGCCGAACGTGCGGGTCACCCGCCCGGTGCGGATGACGCAGGTCAGGCCGACGAAGTCGGCGCGGGAGGCGTCCGGGCCGGTGGGCAGCAGCCGGCGCAGCGGGATGGCCACCAGCCGGGTGACGATCGCGGCGGCCACCAGGGCGGCGAGCGGGACCAGCCAGAGCGGCGCCGGCCCGGGCCACTGCGCGCCGGCCAGCGTCCCGAACCAGGCGAGCGCCACCAGCAGCGAGACGAAGACCGGGATCGGCACGCCGAGCAGGGCGCCGTGCTCGTGGCCGGCCTCCGGGTCGGCGCCGCCCACGATCACCACCAGCCAGTAGCCGATCACCAGGAGCAGCAGCGGGGTCAGGAGAACGGTGGGGAAGCTCAGCGCGGCCTCGATGAATCCGTTCCCCATGAACCTCTCGTTCCTGTGTCTCCCAGCGGGCTCACAGGGTGACAGCCCGCGTCAATACGCGCTGTCCAGGGACAGACAGTCCGGGGACAACCATGGCCTTCATCGGGCGATCACGGAAGTGGAGACTTGGCTCATGGATCGGGAACAACTGGCCCATTTTCTGCGGACCCGGCGCGAGGCGCTGCAGCCGGAGGACGTCGGACTGCCGCGCGGACCCCGCCGGCGGACCGGTGGCCTGCGGCGCGAGGAGGTGGCGGCGCTGGCCGGCATGTCGGCCGACTACTACGGGCGCATCGAGCAGCAGCGCGGGCCGGCGCCGTCCGACCAGATGCTCGCCGCGCTGGCCCGGGCCATGCACCTGAGCCTGGCGGAGCGGGACCACCTGTTCCAGCTGGGCGGGCATCCGGCGCCGCGCCGGTCGCTGCGTGACGACCACATCAGCCCCGGCATGATGCGGATCGTCGACCGGCTGACGGACACCCCGGCCATGGTGCTGTCCCGGTTCGGCGAGACGCTGCGGCAGACACCGATGGCGGTGGCCCTGTTCGGCGACGAGACCCGGTTCACCGGGCTGGCCCGGGCGACGGTCTACCGCTGGTTCACCGATCCGGCGAGCCGGCGCGTCTACCCGGAGCGGGACCACCCGAGGCACGGGCGGTACTTCACGGCGAGCCTGCGGCGAGCGTACGCGGCCGATCCGGACGGCCGGGCCGGCGAGCTGGTCGCGGCGCTGCTCGCGGCCAGCCCGGAGTTCGCCGCGCTCTGGGACGAGCACCAGGTCGGCCTCACCCACGTCGACCGCAAGACGCTGGTCCACCCGCAGCTCGGCGAGCTCGAGCTGTGGTGCCAGAACCTGTACGACCCGGAGCAGGAACACACCCTGCTCGTCTTCACCGCGGCGCCCGGCTCGGCCAGTCACGAGAAGCTGCAGCTGCTCGCCGCCGTGTCGTGACACCCCCGCACGCGACATCGAAAGGAACCACCATGTCCAAGATCGCCCTGATCACCGGCGGCAACCGCGGCCTCGGCCGGGCCACCGCCCTGGCCCTGATCGACGCCGGCATCGAGGTCGTCTACACGCACCGTGGCGACCCCGGCGAGAAGATCGACGCCATCCCGCTGGAGCTCAGCGTCGGCAAGCTGGAGACGTACGACGCGTTCGCCGCCGAGCTGCGCCGGGTGCTGCGCGACCGGTTCGGCCGCGAGGACTTCGACTTCCTGGTCAACAACGCCGGGGTCGGCATCCACGCGTCGATCGCCGAGACCACCGTCGAGGCCTTCGACGAGCTGCTGGACGTGCACTGGCGCGGGATGTTCTTCCTCACCCAGAAGCTGCTCCCGCTGATCGCCGACGGCGGCCGGATCATCAACCTGTCGACCGGGCTGGCCCGGTTCACCGGCGACAACTACGCGGCGTACGCCGCGATGAAGGGCGCCGTCGAGGTCTTCACCAGGTACCTGGCCAAGGAGCTCGGGCCGCGCCGCATCACCGCGAACGTGGTGGCGCCCGGCGCGACGGCCACCGACTTCGCCGGCGGCATGCTGCGCGACAACGAGCAGGTCCGGGCCGGCCTGGCGAGCGTGATCGCGCTGGGCCGGGTGGGCGAGCCGGCGGAGATCGCCGGGGTGATCGCGGCGATGCTCGGCGAGGGCACCGGCTGGATCAACGGCCAGCGGATCGAGGCCTCCGGCGGGATGCGGCTCTAGCCGACGCCGAGCTCGCCGAGCCGCCGGATCCCGCTGCCCCGCTCGGCGGCCGCCCCACTGGCCATTTCGGACAGTCGGCCGCACCGAGCGGGACGACGGGCCCGGCGCCGGGTGACCCGGGTGCGCCCGGCCGGTGTGTCAGCGCACCGGCTGGGCGTTCGCCTTGCGGTCGTGCTTGCGCCGGTACATCGCGGCGTCCGCCTCGCGCAGCAGCCGGTCGCCCTCGCCCGCCAGCCCGGAGGCCACCCCGGCGCTGGCGCCGACGGTCAGCCACTGCTCGCCGATCATCATCGGCTCGGCGACCACCACGGCGATCCGCTCGGCCAGCCGCGCCGCCTCGTCCGGCCCGGCGCCGGGCAGCAGCACGGCGAACTCGTCGCCGCCCAGCCGGGCGGCCACCTCACCGGCACCGAGCACCCCGGCCAGCCGTTCGGCGACCCGCACCAGCACCTGGTCGCCGGTGTGATGCCCGTGCCGGTCGTTGATCGCCTTGAACCCGTCCAGGTCGATCAGCAGCATGCTGATCCCGGCCGGGCCGGCGGTCTCGGCGACCTCGTCGATCCGGCGTTGCAGCAGCACCCGGTTGGCCAGCCCGGTCAGCGCGTCGTGGGTGGCCTGGCGCTGCAACTCGTCGTGCAGCGCGCGGGTCTCACTGGCGTCCCGGGCATTGATCACCACGCCCCGGATGTTCTGGTTCCGGTGCAGGTCGGTGCTGATCAGATCCAGCCATCGGTACGTCCCGTCGGCGTGCCGCCACCGCACCTGCGTGGCCACGCTCTGCCCCGGCTCGGCGATCAGGCACGCCACGTGCCGGTCCACCGTCGGGAGATCGTCCGGGTACGTGCGCTCGTACAGCGAGGTGCCGACCAGGTCCGCCGGGTCCACGCCGAGCACCCGCTCGGCGGCCGGACTGGCGTACCTGACGACGCCCTCGCGGGACACCACGAGGGTCAGGTCGGAGGTGTTCTGCACCAGCGCCTGGAACCACTCCCGCTGCTGGTCCAGCTCGGTGACCAGCCGCTCGTTGTCGCGCACCGCGGAGAGCTGGCGGCCCAGCACCAGCGTGGTGATGGCCACCGCGCCCACCGCCACGCCCCAGGTACGCAGGCCGGGCTCGCCGCCGCGGAGCGCGCACACCAGCAGGATCTGGGTGGCGATCACCGCGAGGTACGGCAGCCGGCTCGGCCGGTGCCCGGGCGTCCGGTCCCGCGCCGGGTCGGCCGGGCGGGTGTGCAGCAGCTGGAGCCGCAGCGAGCTCAGCATGATCACGCAGGGGAGCAGCTGGACCAGGGCGAGCACGCCGGTCGGCAGCGCGTCGCCGAAGAGCTCGCCGGCCACCGAGGCGCCCAGTGAGGTCCCGGCCAGCCCGAGACAGCCGATCATCCCGGCGGTCCGGGTGAACGGCGCGGTACCACTGAAGATCAGTTTGAGCAGGCCGAACGCGATCAGCAACATCACCAGTGTGGTGGCCGCGGCACCCCACCGGCCGGTGTCGCCCGGGCTGCCCAGCTCGTCGGCGAGCAGGAAGTACCAGAGGAAGACGGCGACGCCGGTGAGCACGGTGGCGGCGTCCAGCCAGAGGCGCAGCCGCCGCCGGCCGGTGCCGCCGAGCGGGTGCCGCAGCGTCGCGCCGACCGCGATCGCCATCCCGGTCACCACCAGGGCGGTCTGCACCACGCTGATCCGGTCGCCGGCTCCGGCGTACGCCGTCATGGTCTGGAACGCGTCACCGGCCGCGCACGCGCCGCACGCGATGATCACCGCCCGCCAGAAGCGGCGGCCGGCCGCCGGGACGTCCGGGTGGGTGGCCAGCCGCCACGCGAAGTAGACGTCCAGCAGGTCGATCGCCGTCTGCGCGGTCCACGAGGCGCGGTCGCCGCCCAGCCCGGTGAGGAAGAGCGGGAACAGCAGCACCGTGCCGAGCACCAGGGCGAGCAGCACGGGGTCGGCGGCGCCGGCTGGTCTGCGCATGATCGCTCCCGTCGTGGACGCACTGGTCGGTCCGGACGGTCTCATCGGCCTCGGCGGGCGCCAGATGAGCAACTCGACGCCGGCATCGATCCCGGCACCGTTCCGGCGGAAGCCGCCCGTACCGGCTGGAACCGTGCCACTGCCCGGCGCGGACCGCCCGGGCCGGTCTCCCCGTGGTCAAGGTGGCCGGCCCCGCCCCCGGCGCCACCTGCGGGTGAACCCGCCCGCGCGGCGCGCCGCGTCCCCCGGCCGACCTGGGCCGACGGCTACCTTGACAGCCATGACGACGACCGCGCGCCGCACCTCGGTGCTCCGGTCGTTGCCCGCGTTCCTGGCGCTGCTGCTGGCCTTCCTCGCGGCTCCCGCGACTCCGGCCACCATCGCACCGGTCGTCCCGAACGTCTCCGTTTCCGCCGCGGCCCCGATCTCCGGTACCGCCGCGACCACCTCCGCCACGCCGGCGTCCGCCGCACCGGCCGAGGTCATCGCTCCGCCCGCCGAGCCGGTCTCCGGCCGCCCCGTCACCGACCGCACGCGCGTGGCACTCGCGCAGCGCTCGGCCGGGGCCGCGGGCTCGCGAGCTCCGCCCCGCACCGTCGCCTGAACCCCGAGAACGGCCTGTTCACCGGCCGTTCCGGGGTCGCGTGCACGTGCCCGGCCAGCGGAATCCTCAGACGAGCGGAACGGATGGAAGTCATGAACATGGTCGCCGAGATGTTGCTGAACGAGCCGGCCCCGGTGGCGATCTGGGGTGTCCTCTGGCTGGCCACCGTGCCGGCCATGATGGTCCTGTCGAGTCCGGCGAAACTGCGCAATCCGGGCCGGGCGCTCGCCGACGCGTGGGCGTTTCTGATCGGCCGTCCGGCCCGACCGCGGGCGGTGGCCGAGGCCGCCGCGCCCGTCGACTTCTTCGCCGGCGACGCGGTCTCCGCGGAGTTCGCGGTGGCCGCTGTCCGCTCCTACCGCACTGTCGCCGCGGAGGAGGGAGCCGCTTTCCGGTACGCCGTTCCGGCCGAACCCGCCGCCGTTTCCGGAAACGGTGTCCCCGCCGTTTCCGCCGTCTCCTCCGATTCGGATGAGGCCGTTTCCGCAAACCGTGCCGAGGCCGTTCCGGACGAGGCGGTTTCCGGCGATCGGCCGCCGGCCGGCTCACCCGTTCCGGAGGTGCCCGGCACCATCCGCCGATCGCTGTTCGGCCGCCTCTTCGGCCGTGCGGCGGCACGCCGCGAGCAACGGCTCCGGGCCGAGGCCGGCGCGGTCCGGACCGTCCGGTACGCCGAGGAGGTACGGGTCGCGGCCGAGCGCGCCGGCTACGCGGCGGACCGCTGGCAGGAGCACTGGGAGGCGGCCGCCGAGCGGGTCGACGCGGCGTTCCGGGCCTGGCAGGCGGCCGACTCCCGGGTGCGGCGCAGCCGCCGGGCGGCCGCCTTCGGCACCCCGTGGACCGGGCACAGCCCGGCCGAGTACGCCGACCGGGAGCGTCACCTGCACCTGGCCGTCCGGGCCGCCGCCGAGCGTGGCGAGCTGCCGACCAGCGCGGTCGCCGACGCCCTGACCGGGCGCGGTGGCTGGGACGCCCGGCTGCACCCGGTCGACCAGGAGCTGGTCATCCAGCGGGCCTCGGCCGCTCACCTGGAGGCGGTCTGGCAGCGGGCCGTCGAGGCGGAGCACGCGGCCTGGCGGGACGCCCAGGCCGCCCGGCGCAACTGGCAGAGCCTGTGCCAGGAGGGCATCCTGGCGGCCGCGCACGCGACAGCGGTACGGCACCTGCTGCCGGCCGAGCCGGTCGCCGCCGTGGTCACCGGGCACCCGGCGCCGGTGGCGCGCGTCGCCTGACCGCCGGCGGCTGGGGACGGTCGCCGGGCGGTGGGACTCCTTCCCACCGCCGGGCAGTCGGGCTCAGCCGTGGGCGTACCGGAAGTCGTGGCGAAGCGGCCCGCGGCGGGGAAGGGACCGCGCCCGGCCGGGGGACCGCCGGCCGGGCGCGGGCCGGCTACGGCTTGGTCAGCAGGCAGCCGGACTTGGTCAGGTCGATGGTGCGCGAGCTGGTCAGGCAGGTGGTGAACCAGTACGTCTGCTCGCCGTAGCTCTGGCCCTGGTAGGCGTGCGTGGTCCCGTTCGCGTCGACCTCGCACGGGTTGTTCAGGGTGCACATCTCGCCGTCGTCGTTGCCGGTGTTGTTGATCCCGACGATCTCGCCGGTGGTGGCGCTGACGATGGGTGAACCGGAGGTGCCGTGGATGGTGTCGCAGTCCGGGTCGTAGCGGATCGAGTCGTGCCAGGTCCACTCGTCCTCGCGGAGCGTGCCGACGAAGCTGTCGATCCGGCAGGACCAGATCCGCTTCCAGTAGCTGGACGGGATGCCGATGCTGATCCCGGCGGCCGGGTGGCTGGCCGAGATGGTCAGCGCGGTCGCCCCGTAACGGCTGCTGAGGGTGGCGTAGGTGGTGGTGAGCCGGTACAGCGTGACGTCGGTGCCGGTCATCGTGGCGTACAGGATCCGGTCGGCGCGGACCGTGCCGAGGGACCTGCCGCTGCTGTTCAGCAGGGTGCCGGAGCGGCTGCTGCTGCGGTTCTGCAGGACGGTGCCGGCCGGTATCAGGCCGCCCTCGTAACAGTGTCCGTTGGTGAGCATCATGGCCCGGTCGGTGCTGACCGAGGTGGGGTAGCGGACCAGCGAGGCGGAGCAGTTGCTCAGCGTGATGGTGGATGCCAGGGTGGTGGCGGCCAGGGTCGCGGCGTGTGCCGGGGCCGGTCCGGCCAGCGGTGCGGCGTGTGCCGGGGCCGGTCCGGCCAGGACCGCGGCGGCGGCCGCGACGGCGGCGAGGGCGCTGCGTAGGCGCATGCGAGGGTCGTCCCTTCGGCGGGGTGACGGTACCCACCGCCGGGTGGGCGGGGAACGTCACCGAGCGGTCAACGGTGCACGTACCCTGGCATTGGTCCTAGTCGATGTCAATGGTCATGGATCTTGACCGGGAAGGACCATGAAAAAAGCTGTAGCACCCGCGGGTGCTACAGCTTCCCTCACATCGTGCACCTAAGAAGTTCGGTTCGACCCTTCCGTCGGTGCGAGCCTGTCGGTAGGCTCACGAAGCGATATCGAACTCGCCGTCCTTGGCAGAGTCCACGAAGGCGGTCCACTCCGCCGTCGTGAACAAGAGAGCTGGTCCCATCTGGTTCTTGCTGTCACGGACGGCGATTCCCTCGTCGAGGAACGCAACCTCGACACAGTTGTTGCCACCGTTACCGTTGCTGCGACTGCCTTTCCGCCAGACGGCACCGTTGATCTGGTGCGCGAGCAACTCGGCACCTCCCTCCATTAGAGATAGCTTCGGGAGTCGCTAGGCGGTGAGCAGACCCTCGATCATCTTGATGGTGGTGCGATGGTCGAGCGCCCTCGTGCTCAATCGCTCGAACTCCTGCCGGTATCGGGCAACCTCAGGCGGCTGCTCCTCGTAATAGTCTCCCGCGAGACCTTCGAGATAGACAACATCCGAAAGAGTGGTATCCCGGAATTCCAAAAGTGTGGCAGCTCCACCGAGGAACGGATGCTCACCGGCGTCGAACGGCATGATTTGAAGCGATACATTCGACAATTTAGCTATTTCTATCAAATGTTCGAGCTGGGCCTTCATGACGTCCGCGCCGCCGACCATGCGCCGGACCGTCGCCTCGTCGACGATCGCGGCCAGTTCCAGCGGACGCTCGCCGGTCAGTCGGGTCTGCCGGGTGAGTCGTAGCGAGATGCGCCTGTCGATGCGCGGCGGCGGGTCGTTCGATCGACCGGTACTGATCAGTGCCCGCATGTACGCCTCGGTTTGCAGCAGGCCGGGCAGGATGATCGGCTCCCAGGAACGCATCGACGTGGCGGCCGCCTCCAGCCCGACGAAGTTCCCCGGGCGCATGATGTCGCGGTAGTCGGTCCACCAGGAGCGCTGCCGGGACGACCGGGCGAGGTCGACCAGCGCCTCCCGGTACTCCTCCTCCTCGACCCGGTAGAGGGTCAGTAGATCTCGGACATCGCGGGGCGTCACGGCGACCCGCGCGGTCTCGATCCGAGTGACCTTCGCGGAGTGCCACTCGAAATGCCGGGACACCTCCTGCTGGGTCAAGCCGGCCGCCTCGCGGCACCGTTTGAGCTCGACGCCGAGACGGCGGCGGCGCAGTGTCGGACCCTCGATATCGGACACCTGTGACTCCCTAATGGTCCCTAGGAAGCTGATGTTACGAGCGTTTCTCACCATCCAGGTACCCCCATTCATGATCGACTATAGGTGATCATTGAACAGGTGTTGAGCAGCGGGGACTGAATAAGAAGTCTAGTACTTCTTGCATTGACCTTGCTGTCGGGGACATGATGCTGCGGACATCGAGTTCTGTCTTCTTTGCTACAAAGGCAAAATGATCATTGGAACTGGCGTCTAAGGGGCGTGGCGCAAGTGTTGGCTGACCAGTACTACCTGATCGCACACGAGGATCGCACCGGCCGGTCCAGGCTGCATCCCCGCGCGACCGGCCTGGGGCTGGCCGCGGCATTGCTCTCCGAACTCGTGCTCGAAGGGCGCATCGGCGTCAGTGAAGGCGACCTTTTCATCATTGATCAACGGCCGCCGCGCGACGCGCTCTCGCACGACATTCTCGATCTCCTCTGCGCCCAGTCACAACACCGCGATGTACGCACCTGGTTGGCCTTCCTGGCGCAGGATTCCGCGCTGCGGGTCGCCGAGCGCCTGATGCGCGTCGGCGCCGTCGAGGCGGTCACCCGGCGCCGGATGCTGGGCAGCACCCAGACGCTCTACATGCCGAACACCGCCCGCCAGCGCAACGCCGCCGCCTGGGCCTCCACCCGGATCGCCAACATGCTGGTCCGCGGCATGGAGCTGAGCGCCAGCGACCGGATGCTGGTGGGCATCGTGGTCGCCACCGGCCTGACCCGGCACGTCATGTACGGCTTCGAGAACTACCCGCACATCTACCACGGGCTGCCCAGCATGATCGCCTCTCTCCCGAACGACCTGCGCGAGCTCGTCGAGTGCACGGAGTCGTCGGTCGGGTCGGCGCTGACGGTGGGACGCCGGTGAGCCGAGGACGCCACCAGCGCCGCCGGGACAACGTCGACCGCTGGGCCGGGACGATGCTGACCGAGCTGCACGCGCGCTCGGGCGGCCCGGCTGACATCGTCAGCCAGACCCTGGCCAGCAACCGGCTCGGGGTGCCGTCGGTGGTCTTCTTCGGCGTGGCCGGCGCCGCGCCGCTCACCGTGATCATCGGGGCCATCTCGACGATCTACGCGGTGGTCGGCAACACCGCGCTGCCCCTGGTCTACCTGGTGGTCGCCGCGATCCTGTCGCTGTTCACCGTCGGGTTCGTGGCGATGAGCCGGCACATCGTCAACTCCGGGGCGTTCTACTCGTACATCAGCCACGGGCTGGGCCGCGAGCTCGGCATCTCCGCCGCGCTGGTCGCCCTCGCCGCGTACTCGATGATGCAGGCCGGTCTCTTCGGCCTGTTCGGCGTGGTCGCGTCGAGCGTGCTCGGCGCGGTCGGGGTGAGCGCCTCCTGGGTCGCCTGCGCCCTGGTGGCCTGGGCGGTCGTCGCGGTACTCGGGATGCTCTGGGTCGACCTGAGCGGCAAGGTGCTGGGTGTCCTGCTGGTCGCCGAGATCGCCGTGGTGCTGATCTACGACCTGGTGATGGTCGCCAACCCGGGCAGCGGCGGGGTCAGCTTCGCTCCGCTCAACCCGGAACAGCTGATGACCCCCGAGGTGGTGGCCATGATGGTGCTCGCCATCAGCGGCTTCACCGGCTTCGAGGCCACCGTGGTGCTCTCCGAGGAGGCGAAGGACCCGAAGCGCACCATCACCCGCGCGACCCACATCGCCCTGCTGATCACCGGCCTGATGTGCGCACTCTCCGCCTGGGCCATGTCGGTCGGCGCGGGCACCGACCAGATCGCCGGCCTGGCCCGGCAGCAGACCACCAACCTGGTCTTCAGCCTGGTCGGCCCGCACGTGCCGGACATCATGATCACCCTGGGCTACGTGCTGTTCATGACCAGTATCTTCGCCGCCCTGCTGGCCTTCCACGCGGCGGTCTCGCGCTACCAGTTCGCCCTCGGCCGGGAGCGGATCCTGCCCAGCCGGTGGGGATACACCCACCCGCGGACCGGTGCGCCGGTGGTCGGCTCGATCACGCAGAGCGTGCTGGCCCTCGCGGTGATCGTCGGGTACTGGCTGGCCGGCGCCGACCCGCTGGTCCAGCTCTTCGGCTATCTCACCTCGGTCGGCGGCCTCGGCGTGCTGATCCTGATGTGGGGCACCTCGGCCGCGGTTATCGCGTTCTTCCTGCGGCATCCGCACCGGGAGAACGCGTGGCGCAGCAAGATCACGCCGATCATTTCGTTCTTCCTGCTCAGCGTCATCCTGTTCGCCACCGTGGTGGGCCTCGGCGACATCCTGGGCCTGGCCGACGACTCGATCTTCAACTGGGCGTTCTCGGCCGGGTACGCCGTGCTCGCCGTGCTCGGCGCGCTCTGGGCGGTCATGGTGCGGTACTCGCGGCCGGAGGCGTACGCCTCGATCGGGCGTGGCGTGGACAACCGGCCGGTCGTGGACTTCTTCGAGCCACCGCCGCCGCACTCGCACTCGGTGGCGTTCCAGCAGCACCCGCACTTCGAGCAGGGTCCGTACGAGCAGGCCCCCTACGAGCAGGCTCCGTACGAGCAGTTCGGTCCGTTCCCGCCGTTCGACCAAGTAGGGAAACCCCAATGACGTACGCCATCCAGGAACTCGTGATCCGGCACGTGTCACCGTTCGACACCGAGGAGATCACCGACCTCGTGGCCGCGGCGATGGGCGACGGTCCGGTCGCCCGCTGGCTGCAGCCCGATCCGGTGCTGCGCCGGCGTACGGCGCCCGGCTACTTCGAGATCTTCGTGGACTACGCCCTGCAGTACGGGGAGGTGTACAGCACCGCCGACGCCGAGGACGGCCGGATGTGCGGGGTGGCCCTCTGGTTCCCGTTGACCTCGCTGATCCCGCCGCCGGCCGACTACGACCGCCGGATCAAGGAGGCCACCGAGACCGCGTCCGACCGGGTGCACGTCCTGGACGCGGCGATCGAGGCGCACCACCCGGTGGAGCCCCACCACTACCTGGCTTTCCTGGCCGTCCGGCCGGACAGGCAGAACGAGGGCATCGGCAGCGCGCTGCTCGATCGTCATCACGCCCGGCTGGACCGGGCCGGGCTGCCGGCCTATCTGGAGGCCAACGATCCGCGTAACCGGGATCTCTACCTCCGGCACGGGTACCAGGTCCGGTCCGTGATCCAGTTGCCCGCCGGCCCGCTCCTGTGGGGCATGTGGAGGGCGCCTATGGGTTGAGCCGAGAATCAGGCGGCCGTCGGGAATTCGTAGATCCAGAACGACTGCTGGTCCATGCATTCGGCTCGTAGCGCGCCAGAGGACAGGCGGCGCAACATGAGCCGGACGACGCGACCGAAGTTGCGTTGATCGTCGTTGTAGCGACAGTAGTCGATGGCGATCATCCCGTTCCGGTCCGAGGCGGTGCGGTGCATGGCCTCGACCAGTTCGGCGAATGCCCGGGTGTCACGAGCGTCCTTGCCGACTGCGGTGAAGCCGACGTACCAGATCTTCTTCTGCTGGAAGAGGTCCGGCCAGCGTCGCTCGAAGTATTCGGGGGCGATCAGTGGCATTGCCTCGAGATCGTTGGTGAAGGTGGACAGGCCGCACAACCGGCCGCCGTCATCAAGGCACAGGTACTTGTCGACCCGCTGGTCGCGCATCACCTCGTCGAACTCCGACCGGTACATCAGGTGCCGTTGTACGGCCAGCGCCCGCAAGTCCTTGAAAGCGCCCTCGTACAGTTCCCAAGCGGCCTTGTGCATCTCATCGCTGGGGATTTGATCGACGATCTTCACAAGCATGGCTGCTCCCCTTGCGGGCCCCGTAAGACCTGCCCGCGTCATCGTACTCAAGTTGATCGATGATGGTTGACCAACAGAGTACGTACGGCAATCGGCTCGGGACAATGCGTTCCGAGGAAATAGGTGTGCCACTTTCCAGAAAGGAGGGTCGTTAGCGAAAAAGCATGCAACTTGCGAACTGGCAGGTGACAAGCCGTGTCGAGCCCGCTCGAACCCCCGCTGGAATTGGTTACCGGAAAGGTCAGCATTCCGCGAGTCGGCCTTTTTGCGGAATGCACCGAGTACTGCACTCCGTGCACTTGACGTGAAGTACTCACCGAGTGGCCACCTGGCGGGATCCCTTCGACGACGGAGCGGGATCGGCTCGGCAGGACACCGCGGGCCATCCCGTGCGGCGATCAGTCCCCCCGCCCACCGGATGGCCCGCATCCATCCTGGCCGATTGACATAGTTCAGATGTCAAACTTAGTCTGCGGTCATGACCGGCAGGTTAAGATCCCTTATCGCCACCCTCCTGCTCGCCGTAGGGGTGCTCACTCCGACCGCCGCGCAGGCCGCCCCGCTGGCCGCCGGCAGCGCTGTCGCCGCCATGCAGCCCGGCTGGAACCTGGGCAACACCTTCGACGCCACCGGCGCCGACGAGACCTCCTGGGGCAACCCGCGAGTCACGCCGGAGTTGCTGGCCGGCATCCGCGCCCAGGGCTTCCGCAGCATCCGGATCCCGGTCACCTGGAGCCAGCACCTCGGTCCGGCACCCGACTACACCATCGACCCGGTAGCGCTGGCCCGGCTGGCGGAGGTGGTCGGCTGGGCCCTTGACGACGGCCTCTACGTGATGGTCAACGTCCATCACGACTCCTGGCAGTGGATCAACAGGATGCCGGCCGACCACGACGCCGTGCTGGCCGAGTACACAGCGATCTGGACCCAGGTCGCCACCGCCTTCCGCGACGCCTCGCCCCGGCTGCTCTTCGAGAGCGTCAACGAGCCGCAGTTCGTCACCGAGAAGGCCGCCCTGCTGGCCGAGCTGAACACCGCCTTCCACACGGTCGTCCGCGGCTCCGGCGGCCGCAACGCCACCCGCCTGCTGGTCATGCCGACCATGCACACCAACGCCGGCCAGGCCTACCTTGACGAACTGGCTAGCACCTTCACCGCGCTCGGCGACCCGAACCTGATCGCGACGGTGCACTACTACGGCTACTGGCCGTTCAGCGTGAACATCGCCGGCGGGTACCGCTTCGACGCCGCCGCGCGGCAGGACCTGCTCGACACGTTCCAGCGGGTGCACGACACCTTCGTGGCCAAGGGCATCCCGGTGATCATCGGCGAGTACGGCCTGCTCGGCTTCGACCGCAGCACCGGCACCATCGAGCAGGGCGAGAAGCTCAAGTTCTTCGAGTTCTTCGGTCACCAGGCGCGGATCAGCCGGGTCACCACGATGCTCTGGGACAACGGGCAGCACTTCGACCGTACCGCCCTGACCTGGCGTGACCCGGAACTCTACGAGCAGATGCGGTCCAGCTGGCGGACCCGGTCCGGCACCGCGTCGAGCGATGTCGTCTTCACCGCCGCCACCGGCCCGATCACCGCCAAGACGGTGACGCTGAACCTCAACGGCACCAGCTTCAGCGGCCTCCGCCTCGGCCGCACGACGCTGCGGCGCGGCGTCGACTACTCGCTGGCGGGCGATCAGCTCACGCTCTCCACCGGGTTGCTGCGGCGCTTGCTCGGGGACCGCGCCTACGGCGTGCGGAGCACCCTCTCGGTCCGCTTCAGCCACGGCGTCCCCTGGCGTCTGGACATCCTCAGCTACGACACCGCCACGCTCTCCGGCGCGACCGGCACCGTCGACGCGTTCACGCTGCCAGCCGCTTTCCACGGCGACCGCCTGGCCACGATGACCGCCGTCTACGCCGACGGCTCCTACGCCGGCCCGCAGAACTGGACCGCCTACAAGGAGTACGACGCCACCTTCCACCCGGACTATGCCGCCGGCACGATAGGCCTGACACCGGCCTTCTTCGCCGAGGTGACGGACGGCGCCCCGGTCACCCTGACCTTCATCTTCTGGAGCGGGGCGACGGTCACCTACCACGTGACCCGCACCGGCACGACGGTCACCGGCACCGCCGACTGAGCCCGAGCGGCGCGCCTCGCTGTCGGAGAAGGCGTCGGCTCCCGTCGTCGGCTGAACCCGACCCGGGAGGTCACGCGCATCCAGCGCCGCCGGCTGAATCTTAAGCGGGAGGTCACGCGCATCCAGCGCCGCCGGCTGAATCTTAAGCGGGAGGTCACCCGCATCCAGCGCCGCCGGCCAGCCACGAACCCCCAGCCGTGGCAGCACCGGGGCCGGTGCCGCCACGGCTGGGCCATTCTCGCCGGCTGCCTCTTCCGATTCTTCCGGGAAGCGGCATCCTGTCGTCCTCGAGATCAACTTCAAGATCTTCATTACGCAGGTCCGCTCGGGTGCGGATCGCATGCTCCCGCGCGGGCCGGGGCCGGCGATCTGGCCGCTGCGCGTCCAAAGCGATCGCCGGCCCCTTCACGACCCGTGGGTGGTCACCGAAAAACTCGCTTTCCCTCACCGTGTTGTCGGGTCGGTCGTGTGCGCTGGTAGTGGCTGTTCGGGTGCGGCGTGTTGTCGCGTCGGTCGTGTGCGCTGGTAGTGGCTGTTCGAGTGCGGCGTGTTGTCGCTTCGGCCTTGTGCGGTGGGTTGTGGCTGTTGGGTGAAGCGTGTTGTCCGTCGAGTTCGTCCGCCGGTGAAGCGTGTTGTCCGTCGAGTTCGTCCGCCGGTGCGGCGTGTTGTCCGTCGAGTCCGTCCGCCGGTTCTGGCTGTTGGCTGCGGCGTGTTGTTCCGTCGGTGCTTGTCCGCGGGTTTGTCGCTGTCCGGTGCGACGGGGTGTCCCGGCGGCCCTTGTCCGCTGGCTTTCCGCTGGCCGGCGCAGTGTGTTGTCGGGTTGGGTCTTGCCCGCCGGGGCTCGCTACCCATTTCACTGCGTTGCCTGCTGAGCTCGGTCCACCGAACGCCGCTGTCCACACCACCGTGTTGTCCACAGCCTGCTCCGTCGGGTCCCGCGAAATCCGCCACACTGTGCGAGGAAGGTCCCCCCTGGGAGGGCGGGCTGTGAGCGTGGCCGGTGGAGGTCGTCAACGGCGGCACAGCGGGCGCAGCAGCACAGCCCAGCGAGCGCCGGCCCGTGAGGGGGCCCGACTTCGGTAAGGGGCGTTGTCGGGCCCTCGGGCGTCATGGCGGGAAAATGCTCGGCGCGATGGTGGAGAAGTGCGGCGGGGCTGCGTTCGCCAGGCGCTCGGCGGACGTCAGGCGCTGGTGGCGGCCAGGCGGAGGCCGAGGGTCACCAGGACGGCGCCGGTCAGGGCGTCGAGGGTGCGGCGGATCCGGGGGCGGGCCAGGACGCGGCGCAGCGCGGCGACCAGGGTGGCGACCGTGGTGAACCAGGCGACGGTCACCGCGACGGCTACCGAGGCTAGCAGCAGGACGTCGGCGGGGCGGCCGTCCATCGGGACGAATTGGGGGAGGACGGCCATGAAGAAGACGCCGCACTTCGGGTTGAAGACGTTGCAGAGCAGGCCGTCGCGGTAGGAGACCCACGGCCGCGCCGGTGCCCGTGGCGCGTCGGTGATTCCCGGCGCCGCGCCGCCGCGGCGGGCGGCGAGCAGCGCGGTCACCCCGAGCCAGAGCAGGTAGGCCGCACCGGCGAGCTTAACCACGGTGAACGCCACCGCGGACGCGGCCAGCAGCGCGGCCACCCCCATCGCGGCCGCCACCGACCAGACGAACACCCCGGTCGCCACGCCGAGCCCGGCCAGCACGCCGTGCCGCCGGCCGGCCACCATCGATCGCCGCACCACCACCGCGAAGTCCGGCCCCGGCGAAGCCGCGGCCAGCGCGATCACCCCGGCGAATGCCGCAACCTGTCCCATGCTCGTCATGTCTGCCTCCCCGTCTGTCCGGCCGCCAACCGACTCTGCCAGGACCGGCCGCTCAGGAGAAGGCCGACCGGGCTGGTGGATGTCGAAGAGCAGGCCGGTCGGGAGCGAGCCGGGCTCCGGCGGCAAGGGCAGGGGTATCCGAACGCGGGC
Source organism: Actinoplanes oblitus (assembly GCF_030252345.1). Taxonomy (NCBI): domain Bacteria; kingdom Bacillati; phylum Actinomycetota; class Actinomycetes; order Micromonosporales; family Micromonosporaceae; genus Actinoplanes; species Actinoplanes oblitus. The sequence continues at coordinate 1,145,579 of NZ_CP126980.1, forward strand.
CGGGCCGGTAGGGGGAGGCGCTGGCCCACGGACGCGGCGCCTGGTCCAGGCCGGCAGAAGGCGGCGGCGGGCCGGAGTCAGGCGAAGGTGACGGTGGCTGCCGTGAGATCGGGGGTGTCGAAGAGGACGTACAGGTCGTGGATGCCGCTCACCGGGCCGATGGGGGCGTGTGCCGGGGCGACGGTGAGCCGGTCGGCGGTGGGCGGGGCCGGGAGGACCGCGAGGACCGGGCCGGTGAACGGGTCGTCGAGGCGCAGCGTGAGGGTGCCGGACGTGCCGGCGGCGAGGACGGTGGTCTGCTGGAGGCCGCCGTTCAGGTCGACGTCGCGGAAGACGGCCCAGGCGTCCGGGGTGGTGCTGCGCAGCGCCTCGTCCGGGGTGCCGGTGACTGCCACGGGGACGGTTCCGGCGTACCCGTCGTTGTCGATCAAGCGGAGGGTGGCGCGGGCCGCGCGTGGCGGGATCTCCTCGCCGCGGACGCGCAGCGTCGTGGTCAGCCGCAGGTCGGTGCTGGAGCTGCCGACGGCTATCGTGTGCGGCGCCGTCTCGACCACCCGGCGGGACCGGGTGACGTCCCAGAACGCCAGCTCGGCGACGTCCAGGTCGAGGGTGACCCGGGTCCGCTCGCCGGGCGCCAGGTGCACCCGGCGGTAGCCGCGCAGGCGACGCAGGGGCTGCTTGACCCGGGACCGTTGCTGCCGGGTGTAGAGCTGCACCACCTCGGTGCCGGGGCGTTCGCCGGTGTTCACCACGTCGACGGCGATCGTCACCACGCCGTCGGACGGCGCGTCGGGCGTACTCAAGGAGAGGTTCTCGAAGCGGAAACTGGTGTAGCTGAGGCCGTGGCCGAACGGGAACAGCGGGGTCCCGCGGTAGTAGAGGTAGGTCGCGTCGGTCGCGACGATGTCGTAGTCGAGCAGGTCGGGCAGTTCGCTGTCGTCGGCGTACCAGGTCTGGGTGAGGCGGCCGGCCGGCTCGGCGCCGAGCAGCACGTCGGCGAGGGCCGTGCCGTGTTCCTGACCGCCGTGCGCGGACCAGACGATGGCCGGCAGGTGCTCCTTGGCCCAGCCGATCGCATAGGGATAACTGCTGGTCAACACCATTACGGTACGAGGGTTGACGGCCCGTACCGCACGCAGCAGCTCCTGCTGGGTGCCGGGCAGGTCCAGGTCCCGCCGGTCGATCGTCTCCCGCCCGCAGACCATCGGGTGGTTGCCCAGCGCCAGCACCACGACGTCGGCCGACGCGGCCAGTTCCGCGGCCGCCGCCACCCCGTCCACCAGCATGTCGACGGTGAACGCGGTGGCTTCCGCGAGGTCGGTGACGGCGGGCCGGACCAGCCCGTCCGCCCCGGCACGCAGGAACTGCCCGGTCTGCGCGTGACGCAGCGCCACCCCGCTGTCCACCGGCACGAACGTGAAGGTCTCCTTGACCTCCCAGCCGTTCGGGCCGGGCTGGTCATGGGTCAGCCGGTCCCCGTCGAAGCCGACGAACCGGCCGTTCGCCACGGCACGCAGCGAGATCGTCTCCTGGCCCCAGTCCAGGACGTCGAAGAGCGCCTCGTCCGGCGTACCGGAAATGGGGGTGATCTTGAGGGTGCCGTCCGCGGTGACCAGGGTCCCGGCGGTGGCGCGCAGCAGCACTCGGTCGACGCCTTCGTGGAAGGCGAGGCCGGGAAGGCGGGCGGCGAGCTCCGCTCGCAGCGTCTTGCGGTACGGGGGAGTCCCGCTGTACCAGTCCTCGAACACCGCGTCGCCGAGCGGTCCGATCACCGCGACCCGCCCCGCCCGGGCCGGGTCCAGCGGCAGGATCCCGTCGTTGCCGAGCAGCACCACCGACGCGCGTGCCGCTTCCCGGGCCAGTTCCCGATGCGCCGCGCAGTCGATCGACTCGGCGCCGATCGACCGGTACGGGTCCTCGTCCGGGTTGAACTCGCCGAGCCGGATCCGCACCGACAGGATGTGCCGGGCCGCGGCGTCCACATCGGATTCGGTGATCAGCCCGCGCTCCAGCGCCGAGGTGAACCGGGCGATCGTCGGCGCGGCGTCGGGGCCCTCCTCGGTGACGCAGTCGATGCCGGCGCGCAGCGCGGCCGCGAAACCGGCCACCTGGTCGTCCGCCCAGTGCTGGTCGCCGCCGAGGTTGTGGACCGCGTACGCGTCGCCCACCACCATCACGTCCTCCACCGACCAGCCGCGCAGCACCTCGTTGATCAGCGGGCTGACGTGCGTCGGCCGCCCGTTGATCAGGTTGTAGGAGGCCATCACGGCGACGGCGGCACCCGACTCGACGGCCGGGCGGAACGCCGGCAACTCGTACTCGTGCAGCACTCGCGGCGGCAGGTTGCTGGCGGTCAGGTGGCGCTCGGTCTCGTTGTTGTAGGCGAGGAAGTGCTTCACCGTCGGCGCGGTGCGCAGCCACTGTGGATGGTCGCCGCGCAGGCCGCCGGCGTACGCCGTGCTGAGCACCCCGGTCAGCCACGGGTCCTCGGCGTAACCCTCCTCGTTGCGGCCCCACCGCGGGTCGCGCAGCAGGTTCACCACCGGTGCCCAGACGTTCAGGCTGATCTCCGGGTTGGTGTGGTGCATGGCGCGCACCTCGGTGCCGACCGCCTCGCCGACGCGGCGCAGCAGCTCCGGATCCCAGCTGCTGGCCAGCCCGACCACCTGGGGGAAGGTGGTGGCGGTGCCGAGCCAGGCGACGCCGTGCAGGCCCTCGGTGCCGGTGCGGAACGCGGCCATGCCCAGCTCGGGGACCGGCGCCTGGTACTGGTGCAGCAGGCCGATCTTCTCGGGCAGGCTGAGCCGGGCGAGCAGGTCGGCGACGCGGGTGGCGAGTTTCTGCTGGGGGTCGCGAAAGACGACGCGAGCGGGGGATTCGGTCATCACAACGTGTTCCTTCGGGGCCGTGCCCGTTCGTCGAAGCGCTTCGACGAACGGGCGAAGAGATCCACGCGAGTGGTTTCGCGAATGTTTCGGACGGAGTTCCCTGAGGCTCGCACCCCTGTCCTGACTAGGTCAAGGTGCGAACCGCATGTTCAGTCATCGATCGTTATCGGGGAGCCGTCCGGTGTCGACCTGATCAAGATGGGACACGGCGCCGCCGAGCGCGGCCGCATGCAGGCCCAATGTGGACGCCCTGAGGTCGGTGCCGAGAGCCGGTGCGAGCCGGGCCAATTCGCCGGACGCGGCCGGGATCAGCCACTCGGCGAGCGTGGCGAAGTGGTCGCCGAGCACTATCACCTCCGGCTCGACCAGGTTCACCAGTGCGGCGAGGCCCTGGCCCAGGCAGCTCCCGGCGTGCTTGAGCGCGGACAGTGCGGTGGTGTCGCCGGATCGGGCGCGGATCGCCACCTGCTCGACGGCGGGCGCGAGATCGGCCTGGGCGGCCGGATCGAGATCGGGCAGCGCGCGGCGGACCAGCGGCGCGATCCCGGCCTGCTCCCGCAGTGCCGGGGTGCCCGCCGGGCCCAGGGTGAGGTGCCCGAGGCGGCCACCGCGCACCGGGTGGCCGTCGATGATCAGCCCGGCGTCCAGCCCGGCCACGCCGGAGACGTACGCCACGTTCGCCCACCCGCCGTGCCGCCGCTCGGCGATCGCCGCCAGCGCCGCGTGCCCGGCCACCGTGACGGCCAGGTCCTTCTGCCGCAGCGAACCCGCCACCCGGTCCCGCAGGCCGGTGCCGTCCACGTCGCCGGGCACCGCCAGGGTCAGGCCGAGGACGTGCCGGCCCTGCTGCCGGACTCGGGCGGCGGCGCGCTGGGCCAGCCCGACCATCTCGGCGGTGCTGTCGCCGGCCGCCCGGTGCCAGAGCAGCAGCCGCTCGCCGGAGTAGTCGACCGCCAGTGCGGTGAGCTGGTCCGGCGCGACCTGGATGCCAATCGACGCGTACGCCGAACCATCCAGCGCCAGCACTGTCGCCGGGCGCCCGATCCGGTTGCCGCCCGGCCCGGTCTCGCGCAGCAGCCGATGCCCGATCAGGTCGCCGGTGAGGCTGGAGACGGTGGCCTTGGTGAGCCCGGTGGACGCCGCGATCGCGGCCCGCGAGCTGGGGCCGTGCGCCCGCAGGTGGCGCAGCACGACCGCGAGGTTGGTGGTGCGCACGTCGGCGAAGTCGGCCGGCTGCGGTTCGGCCCGTGTGGTGGTCACGTCAAGCTCCCGATCTCGGCCGGCCGTCTCTGTGAACAATCTTGCCGCATTCCGGCGTGGGCGCGCTCCCAAGTGCTTCTTGTCGGGTTGCGCCACTTCAGTTAGCTTGTCTTCGATGCACTTAGTTTAGAGCCTAGACAAACTAAAGTCATATAGGAAGGCAGGTGCGCCGTGGGCGCGTCTACGAGCAGGCGGACATTCCTCGGCCTGGCCGGCCTCGGCGCGGCCTCCCTGGCGATGGGGTGCAGCAAGAAGCCGAGCGTGGCCGGCGGGGCCACCAACGCCGAGGAAGCCGCCGGCGTGGTGCCGACGTTCAAGGACTCCGGGCTGGTCGCGCCGGATGTCAAGGGCATCCGGCCGATGGCCGACGGCTACACCAGGTACCCGACCAGCCTGGTCGACGCGATCACCGACAAGGCGATCACCTCCGGCAAGCCGGTCACCGCGGTCACGCCGTGGTGGGGCCCCGCGCCGCCGTCGTCGAACAAGTACGTCGAGGCGGTCGGCGCCGACCTGGGCGGGACGATCACCTTCAGCGTGCAGGACGGCAACACCTACGGCGACAAGCTCAACACCATGCTCGGCGCGCGGGACGTGCCGGAGCTGACCTGCATCCCGGGCTGGGAGATCAACAAGCTGGCCCGGTTCTCGGACGGCGTGCACGTGCTCTTCGAGGACCTCACGCCGTACCTGGCCGGGGACAAGGCGACCGGGTACCCGCTGCTGGCCGGCCTGGACACCGCCGCCTGGAAGGACTCGGTCTGGGGCGGCAAGCTGATGGGCGTCCCGTTCCCGACCGACTCGCCGTACCCGACCGCGCTGTTCATCCGCAAGGACGTCGCCGACCAGCGGGGTATCGCCGCGCCGACCGACCTCGACTCGCTCTACGAGTTCGGCAAGAAGTTCACCAACCCGGACAAGGGCGAGTGGGCGTTCGGCGACATCTTCCTGGAGGTCCTGCAGATCTGCGGCAACCCCGGCTCGCAGAACGGCTGGTTCAAGGGACCCGACGGCAAGGTCATGCACCGGTACGAGACCCCGCAGTACCAGCGCGCCGTCGAGTGGATGGCCCGCGTCTACCGGGAGAAGCTGATCCACCCCGACCTGGCCAGCAGCAAGGGCGGGGACGTGACCACGCTCTTCAAGGGCGGGAAGATCTTCTCGTACGCCACCGGTCTCGGCTCCTGGAAGGAGACCCAGCGGGAGAAGACCCGGGAGGGCAAGGGCTTCAACATGCAGGCCGTGAAGGTCTTCGGTGCGGACGCGAGCACGCCGCCGGTGCGCTGGCAGGGCACCCCGTCGATCATGTGGACCTTCGTGAAGAAGGGGCTCGGCCAGGACCGGACCCAGGAGTTGCTGCGGGTGCTCAACTACACCGCGGCGCCGTTCGGCACCAAGGAGTGGGAGCTGCAGAACTACGGCGTCGAGGGCACCCACTTCACCCGCGACGCGAACGGCGCCCCGAAGACGAACGAGACGTTCACCAAGGAGTTCGCCAACCAGTTCATCTTCCTCGGCGGCCGCCCCGCCGTGGTGGTCAGCGACCCGGACCTGCCGACCTACGCCCAGGACCTGGTGGGCTGGGGCAACGACGCCACCAGGTACCTGGAGAAGAACCCCTGGGAAGGGATCAAGGTCGAGGTGCCCACCGCGCAGGCGGCGATCCAGCAGCCCACCGACGACAAGATCACCGACATCCTCCGTGGCCGGCGCCCGCTCGCCGACTTCGACAAGGTGGTCAAGGAGTGGAAGGCCGGCGGTGGCGACCAGGCCCGCGACTTCTACGCCAAGGTTCTGGCAGACAACGGGCGATGAGCAGCTCACCGATCGTGGAAGGGGCCGTCACGACGGCGGCTCCCGCCGCGAGCAAGGCGAAGACGATGACGTTCGGGGCGCGGCTGCGGCGGGACTGGCCGCTGATCCTGATGTGCGTCCCGGCCATGCTGCTGCTGGCGGTGTTCCACTACCTGCCGGCGCTCGGCAACATCATCGCGTTCCAGGACTACAACCCGTTCGCCGGCGACTCCCCGCTGCAGGCGTTCCTGTCCAGCGAGTGGATCGGGTTCGGCAACTTCCAGTACCTGTTCGAGACCCCGGCGTTCTGGGAGTCGGTCCGCAACACCCTGGCCATCACCGCCTTCCAGCTGGTGTTCTACTTCCCGATCCCGATCATGCTGGCGATCCTGCTGAACAGCATCATGTCGCCGAGGCTGCGGTCGTTCGTGCAGAGCGTGGTCTACCTGCCGCACTTCTTCAGCTGGGTGCTGGTCGTCTCGCTGTTCCAGATGATGCTCGGCGGGGCCGGCCTGATCGCGCAGACCGCACGCGACCACGGGATGACCGCACCGGACTTGATGACCAACCCGGACACCTTCTACTTCCTGATCACCTCGCAGGCGATCTGGAAGGACGCCGGCTGGGGCATGATCGTCTTTCTGGCCGCGCTGGCCGCCATCGACCCGTCGCTCTACGAGGCGTCGGCCGCCGACGGGGCCGGCCGGTGGCGCCGGTTCTGGCACATCACGCTGCCCGGCCTGCGCCCGGTCATCGTGCTGCTGCTGATTCTGCGCCTGGGCGACGCGCTCAACGTCGGCTTCGAGCAGTTCTACCTGCAACGCGAGGCGGTCGGGCGGGACGCCGCCGAGGTGCTCGACACCTACGTCTACTACCAGGGCATCGGGGTCCAGCAGTGGGGCGTCGGCGCCGCCGCCGGCCTGTTCAAGGCGCTGGTCGGACTGCTGCTCATCCTGGGCGCCAACAAGGTCGCCCACAAGCTCGGCGAGCAAGGGATCTACTCGAAGTCATGACCACACTCGCCTCTGTCAAGCCGCGGCGTCCCACCGGCAGGCCGGTGTGGGAGGAGAAGCCCACGCTGCTCGGCCGGCTCGGCAAGGGCACGATCATCACCGTCGTGGTGCTGGCCGTGCTGGTGCCGCTCTGGGTCGTCGTGGTCACCAGCCTCTCCTCGACCGACACCATCAACGCGGCCGGCGGATACGTCTTCCTGCCGCGCGAGTTCAACCCGTCCGCCTACGTGGTGATCTTCTCCGGCGGCCAGGTCACCGACGCGGTACTGGTCAGCACGACGGTGACGCTGATCGGCACCGCGCTCAGCCTCACCGTCACGGTGCTCGCCGCCTACGGCCTGTCCCGGGTCGGCACGCTCTTCCACCGGCCGATCCTGTTCTACTTCCTGCTCACCTTCCTGATCTATCCCGGCATGATCCCCAGCTATCTGGTGGTCACCGGCCTGGGTCTGAAGGACAACCTGCTGGCCCTGGTGGTGCCGGCCGCGGTGAGCGCGTTCAACCTGGTGGTGCTCCGGGCGTTCTTCATGAGCATCCCGCAGGAGTTGTTCGACAGCGCCCGGATCGACGGCGCCGGCGAGTTCCGGATCCTGTTCCGCATCGTGCTGCCGCTCTCCAAGGCGGTCACCGCTGTGGTCGGGCTCTTCTACGCGGTCGGTTACTGGAACACCTTCTTCAACGCGGTCCTCTACATCGACCGCAACGACCTGCAGCCGGTCCAGCGTGTCCTGCAGCAGTTCATCCTGGCCGGCCAGTCGCCGACCAACGCCGGCACCGGCGTGGTGCTGCCCGGCATCGGGTACTCCGCCCCGCCCAACCTCGCCATCAAGATGGCCGTCGTGGTGATCACGCTGATCCCGGCGCTGATCGTCTATCCGTTCGTCCAGCGCCACTTCACCAAGGGCGTGATCGTCGGCGCGGTCAAGGGCTGACCGCCGCCGCCTCGATCCACCGCCGGGTGGGTTCCGGATCCCAGCTCCGGTCCCGCCCGGCGGTTCTCACCGGCTCCGCTCCGGGCCCGGTTGCCGTGGCAGCCGCAGCTCGTGCGGGACGCCGGCGGCCAGCGTGACGGTGACCGTGCCGCCGGGCCAGGTGACCACGGCGTCCCGGGTGACCGGTGAGGTCAGCGTGGCCGCCACCAGCCCCGGCTGCCACCGGAGGTCCACCCGGACCGGGCCGCGCGCGACCAGCCCGTGCACGCCGCCGGCCGGCCACTGCGCGGGCAGGGCCGGGAGCAGGCGCAGCCGGGCCGGGCCGTCCGGTGCCACGTCCCGGCTGGCCAGCAGCATCGCGGCGACCAGGGCCGGGAAGCCACCGGCCAGGTCCACGTTGAACAGATGGTCCCGGTTGTGGGTCGGCACCAGGCTCGGCCGCCAGTAGGCCTCGGCGAGCCGGGTCAGCGCGGCATACGCCTCGGCGGCCAGTCCGAGCCGGGCCGCGGCCACCCCGAGCAGCGCGAGCCCGTACCCCATCTCGTCGGACGCCTCGCTCAGCCACCACCGCAACCGGCGCCGGACCGTCGCGACGGCAGCGGCCCGCAGCGCCGGATCCTCCTCGATCGCTGGGTCCCCGGCGTAGTAGAAGGGATAGAGGTGACTGCAGTGCCGGTGCTCGTGGTTGTCGTCGAACCGCGGGTCCAGCCACTCGGCCAGCTCGCCGGCCGCGGTGATCCGGTGCGGCGGCAGCGCGTCGAGCAGCGCCCGCCAGCGCGGCGCCCGCGGGTCCCCGGGGTCGTGCGTCAGCAGCGCGCGCAGCACGTCCCCGGTTGTCTGCACGTCCAGCGCAGAGTCCACAGTGGCCTGCGAGCCGGTGTTGGCCGGATGGTTCTCCGGCGAGTAGGACGGGCTGAACCGCGCCCGCCCACCGTCGATCTCGGCGAACCCCAGGTGGAAGTCGGCCACCTCGCGCAGGTAGGGCAGTGCGCGATCGTCCAGGAAGGACCGGTCGCCGGTGTGCTGGTAGTGCTCCAGGTAGAGCCGGCCCAGCCAGGCCGCGCCGGCGGTCCAGAAGGTCAGGCACCAGATCGGGCCGAAGTGGTTCTGCTTGCCGTGCGTCCCCAGGTGGGCGGGGGCGTAGAGGCCGGGCAGCCGGTAGAGCCGGCGGGCGTTCTCCCGCAGGTCGTCGCGCAGGTCGTCGAGCAGGTCGAAGAGCGGTGGCATCAGCTCGGGCGTACCGGTGGTGTGCACCGCGAGCAGGGCCGCCTGCAGGTTGCCGTCGATGGTCCAGCCGCTGCGCCACGGCGGTGACCAGGTGCCGCTCCAGACGCCCTGCAACGTCGGTGGCCGGGTGCCGGTGCTGCTGATGATCGCGTATCGCCCGGCGTCGAACAGCAGCTGCGCGCGCCGGTCGCCGGGCAGGTCCAGGCGGGCCCGGCCGAACAGGTCGCCGTGCTCCGCGGCGTGCGCCGCGAGCGCGGCCTCGAAGTCCGGCATCGAGGTGAAGGGCCTCGGTCGCAGGCCGGGGGTGGTGCGGGCCGCGACGACGAACCCGCTTTCGGTACGCCACGAGCGCACCGTGACGGTGTAGCCGTCGAGCGCCCCCGCCCAGTCCGCACCCCGGAACCGTGCGGTCAGCGTCAGGTCGCCGCCGACCGGGTGCTGCCCGGAGCCCGCGGCCGCGGGGCCGGCCGAGTGTCGCGCGGGATCCTCGGTCGCGCCACCGGCCGGGTGCTGCCCGGGACCCTCGACGGAGAAGTCGACCGGGCGCTCCGGGAGGCCGGCGACCGGGGCGAGCGACAGCGTCCCGCCGCCACCGGTGAGCCGGATCAGCAGGGCGTCGGCCGGGCGGGAGAAGAACGCCTCGCAGGTGCCGCCGTCCCACTGCTGGCGGACGACGCCCGTACCGAAATCGGTGTGCCGGGACCAGCCGCGGCCCGGACGGTCCGGGATCAGCGTGAGGGTCGCCGTGCCGATCAGCGGATCGATCCAGCGGGTCTCGGCGAAACCGGGATGCTCCGCTGCCGCCAGGTCGCAGACCTCGGTGGCGGCCTCGGCGAACCGCCCGTCCCGCAGCATCTCCCGCAGGCGTGGCAGGGCCGCGGCGGTGGCCGGCGCCGGCAGTGGCTCGGTGACCGGCTGAAAGACCCGCTCGTGGGCCAGGGTGAACCGCAGCGCGGCGGACGAGCCGTAACACAGCGCCCCCTGTCGTCCGTTTCCGGTGATCAGCGCGTGCTCCCAATCCTCCGCCGCGATCGTCGAGCCGGACACCGGGTCAGCCTCCGAGAACCTGGGGGCCCGCCTGGTGGCCGCGGTCGCCGCAGCAGCGGGGGAGTGGGTGCCCGCAGGCCCGGCGCTCGGATTGACGGAGATGCTCACGGTGCCTACTTTGTTTAGCGTCAAAACTAAAGTCAAGGTGGTGTGATGCTGTTCTTCGGCGGCGACTACAACCCCGAGCAGTGGCCGGAGGAGGTCTGGGCGGAGGACGTCGCGCTGATGCGGCAGGCCGGTGTCACGGTGGTGTCGCTCGGCGTCTTCGCGTGGTCCCATCTGGAGCCGGAGGAGGGTCGCTTCGCGTTCGGCTGGCTCGACCGGATCATGGATCGGCTGCACGACGGCGGGATCAAGGTCGCACTGGCCACCCCGACCGCGTCGCCGCCGCCGTGGTTCACCCTCGCGCATCCGGAGGGGCTGCCGGTCACCGCCGACGGGGTGCGGCTCAGCCACGGCAGCCGGGACACCTACTGCGTCTCGGCACCGGCCTACCGCGCCGCCGCCCGCGGCATCGCCGGCAAGCTGGCCGAGCGCTATGCCGGGCACCCCGCCCTGGCGCTCTGGCACGTGCACAACGAGTACGGCACCGACTGCCGCTGTGACCTGACCGCCGCCGCCTTCCGGGAGTGGCTGCGCACGAGACACGGCGACCTGGACGCGCTGAACGAGGCCTGGACCACGGCGTTCTGGAGCCAGCGGTATTCCGACTGGGCGCAGATCCTGCCGCCACGCGCCACGCAGTACCTGCCGAATCCGGCACACGTGCTGGACTTCCGCCGGTTCCTCTCCGACGAGCTGCTCGGCGCGTTCGTCGAGCAGCGGGATCTGCTGCGCGCGGCGAACCCGGCCATCCCGATCACCACGAACTTCGTGCAGGGCGGCTGGGTCAGCGTGGACCATGCCCGCTGGGCCGCCGAGCTGGACCTGGTCGCGGTCGACCACTATCCGGCGGTGGCCGGCGACGGCGCCGAGGCGGAGACCGCGTTCGGTGGCGACCTGGCCCGCGGCTGGGCCGCCGGGCAGGGCGGCGAGTGGCTGCTGATGGAGACCGCGCCGAACCTGATCTACACGCCCGGGCGGATGCACGCCAAGGAGCCCGGGCGGCTCACCCGGCACAGCCTGAACTACGTGGCCCGCGGCTCGCGCGGGGCGATGTACTTCCAGTGGCGGCAGCCGCGCGGCGGGGCGGAGCTGTTCCACTCGGCGCTGGTGCCGCACGCCGGGCCGGACAGCCCGGTGTTCCGCGAGGCGATCGGGCTGGGACGGAAACTGGCGGCGCTCAGCGATCGGGTCGGCGGGACCGTCGCGGCGCGGGTCGCGATCGGCTGGGACGCGCCGTCCTGGTGGGCGCTGCAGGGCGGGGGACTGCCGGCCGCCGACATCGATTACCTGGCCGCGGTGCAGCAGGCGCACCGGGCGTTCTACCGGTCCGGGATCGCCACCGACTTCGTCTTCCCGGGGCTGGACGATCTGGCGGAGCGGCTCCGGGCGTACCGGATGGTGGTCCTGCCGCATCTCTATCTCGTGTCGGACGCGGCGGCGGACGCCCTGCGCGAGTTCGTCGCGAGCGGCGGGCATCTGGTGATCGGGCAGCTCAGCGGCATCGCCGACCCGGCCGGACGGATCCGGCTCGGCGGATATCCGGGCGCCTTCCGGGAGGTCCTCGGGGTCCGGGTGGTGGAGTGGCGGCCGCTCGCCGCCGGGGCGGAGATCGCACTGGACAACGGCGACCGGGCGATCCGGTGGAGTGAGCGGGTGGAGACGGCCGGTGCCGAGACCCTGGTTCGCTATGCCGGGGATCTGCTGGCCGGAGCTCCGGCGATCACCCGGAACCGGTTCGGGACGGGTTTCGCCTGGTATGTCTCGCCCGGTCTGGCGGATGACGCGTTGCGCCGGGTGCTGGATCAGGTGGCCGCCGAGGCCGGGGTGACGCCGGTGCTGGCCGGGCTGCCGGCGCGGGTCGAGGCGGTCCGGCGCGGTGACCTGCTCTTCCTGTTCAATCACGGCGATGTGCCGGCCGAGGTCCCGCTGCCCGGCGCGGAGCCGGTGACCGTGCCACCCGGCGGTTCGGTGACGTGCGGGCTTGAGTGACACTGGCCTGGTGACCGACACCAGCCCGGAAGCCCCCGCCGCCGCCGAGCCGACCCCGCGCCGGCGCCGGCGCCGGCGCCCGATCGTGATCGCGCTGGGCGTGCTGGCGGTCGTCGTGCTCGCCCTGGTCGCCTGGAGCTGGACGCGGTCGCCGTCGCCGACAGCGGACCGGGACCTGGCCCTGTCCGGCGTGCTGAGCTACGGCGGCCCGGCCGGCTGGCAGGTGGTCGAGAGCCCCGCGGCCGGGGATGACGCCCAGCGCGCCGAGCGGGACGGCAAGCCGGTGCTGCTGCGCGACAACTGGTTCATGGTGACGTGGGCGACCGCGCCGGCCACCGCGGCGGACTGCGCGACCCTTGCCGAGTGGGCGGGCAAGCGGATGGCGCCGGAGGCGGCCTCGGACGTGACCGCGTCCTGCCCGGACGCGGTGGCGACCAAGCCCGCCGAGGCGCGCATCATCAGCAGCTACGGCACCGAGCCGGGCGCGCACGGCCGGTACCTCTTCAGCGCCTGGGTGGGGCCGCTGGAGGGGCAGAACGCGCTGTTCGCCGGCATCACCTACGAGGGGCCGTCGGACACCGTGAAGGCCTTGCGATAAGCCGAGGGCGACGTTCGCATCGTGCGGGCGAAGTGGTGCCGGAAGGTGACCGGCGAGTCGAACCCGACCGTCGCCGCCACCTCCTCGATCGGTGACCCGGTCGTCTCCAGCAGCGCCAGGCTGGCGTGCACCCGCTGGCCGATCAGCCAGCGGATCGGCGTGGTCCCGGTGGCCCGGGCGAAATGCCGCAGGTAGGTGCGAGCCGACATGTGCGCGCGCCGGGCCAGCACCTCGACGGTGATCGGCTCGGCCAGGTTCCCCAATGCCCACTCCATGCTGCGGGCCAGCCGGTCGTCGGCCGGATCGTCGGTCACCGGGGCCTCGATGAACTGCGCCTGCCCGCCGTCCCGGTGCGGCTGCACCACCAGGCGGCGGGCCACCGCGTTGGCGATCGCCGGGCCGTGGTCGCGGCGGATCACGTGCAGGCACAGGTCCAGGCCGGCGGCACTGCCGGCGCTGGTCAGCACGTCGCCGTCGTCCAGGTAGAGGACGTCGGCGTCGACCTCGACCCGGGGATAGCGGGTGCGCAGCAGGTCCGCGTACCGCCAGTGGGTGGTGGCCCGGCGGCCGTCCAGCAGGCCGGCGCCGGCCAGGGCGAACGCGCCCGAGCAGATCGACATGATCCGGGCGCCCCGGGCGTGCGCCGCGCGTAGCGCCGTGACCAGGGCGGGTGACGGGTCGGCACGGACGTCCGGCACACCGGAGACGATCAGCGTGTCGGCGGCCGCGAAGGTCTCCAGGCCGTGCTCGGTGTGCAGGGCGGCGCCGCCGATCACCCGGACCGGGCCGGGGGACTCGGCACAGATGGTCAGGTCGTACCAGGGGCTGTCGAACTCCGGGCGGGGCAGGCCGAACACCTCGCTGACGATGCCCAGCTCGAACACCGACATCCCGTCGAAGGCCAGCACGGTGACGCGCGGGCCTCTCCCGCGTACCTGGTACATGGCGGGATCTTAGCGCTGGATGACATCCGCGCCACTGGGCCGCTGGGGCCGTGGACGGCACGATCGACGGCATGACCAGCGCGATCGAACACTTCAGCAACCGGCTCCGCTTCGAGACCGACGTCAGCGACGTGCACCACGACATCGAGACCGGCACGCCGGGTGTCGTGGTCGTCGACTCCCGCGGCGACGAGGCCTGGCGGCAGGGCCACCTGCCGGCCGCGGTGCACCTGCCGACCCACCAGATCGCCGCGCGGGCCGCCGAGCTGATCCCGGCCGGCAGTGCCGTGGTGACCTACTGCTGGGGGCCGGGCTGCAACGGGGCGACCCGGGCGGCCCTGGAGTTCGCCAAGCTCGGCTACGCCGTCAAGGAGATGATCGGCGGATACGAGTACTGGGTGCGCGAGGGCTTCCCGGTGCGCGACGAGAAGGGCGAGTGGTCCCGCCCGGCCGACGAGCTGACCGCGCCGGCCGGTGCCGCCTGCGGCTGCTGATCAGCCCAGGACCGGTGGCGCCGGCGCGAAGTCATCGGCGGTGAAGGCGTCCGGGATGCTCACGCCGTGGCCTGCCGGGTCCGGCGGCGCACCGCGACGGCCTCCGCCACGTTCAGCACGACCAGCACCCCGACCAGCGTGAGGACCGCGACCACGGCCGGCGTCACCAGCGCGAGCGGCAGGAGCAGGGCGGCGGCCAGCCCGGCCGCGGCCCGGCCCCAGCCGAACACCCGGAACATCCGCCACCGGTTCCAGGCGAAGGTGACCAGGTAGAGCGCGGTCCCGCCGAACAGCAGCGCGGCCGCGTCCAGGTGCAGGTGGGTGACGGGGTGGGCGACCACTTCGGACAGTCCGACGGCGACCGCGATGATGCCACCCAGGAAGAGCAGATGACCGTACGCCAGGACGCCGCGCACCACGTCGGTCTGCACCCGGGCGATGTCCAGCGCATGCCGCATGGCGTCCGAGGCGAACGAGAAGTACACCCACCACAGGGCGCAGATCAGCGCGTACGCGGCGGTGACGGCGAGCAGGCTGGACGCGGTGACCGGCTCGTCGACGGCCACCCCGCCGATCGCCACCACCGACTCGCCCAGCGCGATGATCAGGAACAGTCCGAACCGTTCCGGCAGGTGATGCGGTTCGAAGCGGACGGACATCAACCGGCGCCGGACCAGGCGCGGGGTGAGCAGGTCGATGATCGCGGCGGCCGTCCACAGCCCGAGCCGGACGTCACCCTCGGCCAGGCCGCCGGCCAGCATCAGCGGGCCGGTGACGCAGGCCGCGACGCTGAACGTGTTGATCGGGATGTTCCGCCAGCCGCGGAACACCAGGGCGGCCAGGATCAGCCGGGCCGCCCAGTACCCGGCGCCGAGCAGAACGCCGCGGTCCTGGTACGCGTACGGCACCGCCAGCGCCATGAACAGGCTGGCCGCGCCCATCGCGAAGACGCCGAGCCGGTCCCCGGCGTTGTCCACGTCGTGGGTGTTGGCGTGCACCGTGGTGCCCACCCAGACCCAGTAGATCGGTACGAAGACGACCAGCGCGTGGCCCACCCCGGACCACGAGTGGTGGTCGTGCAGCAGGTGGGACACCTGCGTGACGGCGAAGACGAAGACCAGGTCGAAGAGGAGCTCGGCCCAGGTCACCCGTTTCTCGGTGCCCACCTCGGTCATCCGAGCAGCCGTTTCACGAACTCGTTGCGGAACTTGCCGGCCGGGTCGAAGCGCTGGACCAGTGCGGCGAAGTCGGCGAGCCGCGGCAGGGCGGGCACGCTGGTGAAGACCTTGCCGAGGTGCGGGCGGGCGTCCAGCGGGCCGAGCACCTTCGTCAGATCGGCGACGACCGGCAGCACCGCCTCGGCGTCGGCGATCCAGGTGAAGTGCAGGGCCAGGCTGTCCCGGTCGTGGTTCGGTGACAGCCACAGGTCGTCGGCGGCGATCGTCCGCATCTCGCAGACCTGCAGGACGTCCGCGACCCGCTCGCGGATCTGGGCCACCGCGTCGATCGCGTCGTTCGCGTGCGACAGCGGCACGTGCCACTCGGACTGCAGCTCCTCGCCGCTGCTGGGGGTGAACTCCATCCGGAAGTGCGGCAGGCGCTCGTGCCAGGGGCCGGGCACGCCGCCCTGCTCGGTGCAGTTCTCGGTGGGCATGCCGGGCACCGGGTGGCGCGGGCCGTCGGCCAGGGTGGCGCCGTGGAACACCGGGCCGGTCAGCGGATCGCGCCGTTTCAACCACACCTGGTCGACGTCGGTGCTGGTCCAGCGGGTGAAGAGACTGACACTGTAGCCGTCGGCGAGGATCTCGGGCAGCTCGGTGCGGACGGCGGCGGCCGGCAGGTTCTCGTAGACGTACTGGCGCAGCTCGAAGGTCGGCTGCACGTCCAGGGTCAGCGCGACCACCACGCCCAGCGCGCCGAGCGCCGCCACCGAGCCGGGGAAGTCCGCGTCGCCGCGAGACAGGGTGACCAGTTCCCCGTCCGCGCGGACGATCTCCACGCCGGCGACCGCGGTGGCCAGGTTGCCGTTGCGCACGCCGGAGCCGTGGGTGGCGGTGGCGACCGCGCCGGCCACCGAGATGTGCGGCAGCGAGGCGAGGTTGTGCAGGGCCAGGCCCTCGGCGTGCAGGCGGGTGGCGAGTTCCCCGTACCGGATCCCGCCGTCGACCCGGACGGTCCGCCGGTCCGGTCCGATCTCGACGGTGCGCGGCAACTCGGCCAGCGACAGCAGGTCGCCGCCGGTGTCGGCGAGCCGGTTGAACGAGTGCCCGCTGCCCAGCACCCGCAGCTCGGTGGCGGCCGCGACGCGTTCGCGGACCTCGTCGGCGGAGCGCGGGCGGAGCACCTGCCGCGCGCCGAAGGTGATGTTGCCGGCCCAGTTCGTCAGTCGTTCCACCCTGGCACCCTACGACGTGCCACATCGTGGGACAGTGGAGTGCGATCGGGCGTTTTCCGGAGATCAAGGTCAATATGGGGTTGTCTCTAGGTGTATACGCCCATAACGTTGGTTCATGCCGTTGGATGCCTCACGGAACAGTCTGGTGCTGCCGATCCTCGGACTCCTCGGGGAGCGGCCGGCCCACGCCTACGACCTGGCCACCCGCCTGCGCGAGCGGTATGCGCACCTCACCGCGACCCGCAGCACGGTGACCACGCTGCTCAAGTCCCTGCACCGGGACGGTCTGGTGGAGGCGCGCGAGCCGGGCCGCGTCGGCAACCGGCCGCCCCGCACGGAGTACGAGCTGACCGAGCCGGGCCGGGCCGGCTTCCGGACGAGGGTGGAGACCGGATTGCGGGACACCCCGGTCGCCTCGGTGGACTTCGCGCTCGCCGTGGCGCACCTGGGGTCGCTCCCGGCCGAGCAGGCCGCGGCCCTGCTCACCGCGCGGGCCGAGCGGCTGGCCGGTGAGCGCGCCGCGCTGCCGGCCGGGGCGGGCGACATGACCGAGGTGCACTCGCTGGAGCACGGGTACTGGCACGGGCTGGTCACCGCCGAGCTGGCCTGGATCGCCGCGCTGGTGGAGCGGATCCGGACCGCCGAG
The DNA here is from genome assembly GCF_030252345.1 of Actinoplanes oblitus. NCBI lineage: Bacteria > Bacillati > Actinomycetota > Actinomycetes > Micromonosporales > Micromonosporaceae > Actinoplanes > Actinoplanes oblitus. The sequence goes on from NZ_CP126980.1 coordinate 1,162,911, forward strand.
CTGGCCTGGCCGACCGGATCGCCGGCGGCCGACCCGGTCCCGGCGGCCGCCTGATCCTTGCCGGTGAGCAACTAAGCAGTCATATCCGACTATCCGGGTTTCCGGGGATATCGTCCACAGCCCGGTTTACAGTCGGTGCGTCTGTGCGGCCGACCGAGGAGGGCGGGTCATGGCTTCCATCGTGATCGCGGAGGACGACCGGGACATCGCCGAGCTGCTCACCACGGTGATGACCAGCGCCGGGCACACCGTGCGGATCGCGCCGGACGGTGCCGCGGCGCTTGCCGTGATCGGCAGCACCGCCCCCGACCTGGTCATCCTGGACCACCACATGCCCGGGATGAGCGGGATCGAGGTGGCCGACCGGCTGCGCGCCGACCGGGCCACCGCCTCCATCCCGATGATCATGATGTCCGCCGCCACGCCGGCCGCGGCCCGGCAGCTGTGCGACGTCACCATTTCCAAGCCGGTCCGGCCGAAACACCTCATCGAGACGGTGAACGATCTGCTCGCGGCGTATCCGGCCGGCGAGCACCCGCCGGTGGCGTACCCGGACGCCGCGGCACACCTGGCCGACGTACCCCGGCTGCTCGCCGTCTCGGACTTCTTGACCCGGCCCGTGAAGGCGGCCGGGCTGGACGCGTTCGCCGAGCGGCTGGCAGTGCTCACCGGCACGCCGACCGCGGCCGTCACCCTGATGCTCAACGACACCGTCGTGGTGGCCGGGTCGTACGGGCTGCCGACGTGGGTGCGCGAAGCGGGCGGGGTGCCGGCCGAGTGGTCGCCGGACTCCATCGTGGTGGCCGAGGACGTACCCGTGCTGATCGGCGACAGCCGGACGGACGAGGAGTACGCGAGCAGCCCGCTGTTCGCGGTGAGCGGCATCCGCTCGTACGCGAGCGTCCCGCTGCACTCGCCGGAGGGCCACATCGTGGGCACCCTCTGCGTGATGGACGAGAAACCCGGCACCTGCACCGAGGACACCGTGCAGACGCTGCACTCGCAGCGGGCGGCGGCGCTCGGCCTGCTCTCCCCGGCCGGTCAGGCCCCGAACGCGTCCTGAACTGCGGCTTCGGCCGGATTTCCGGATTCTCACCGCATCGCACGAATGCCCGCGGGCGCGATGCGGACGAGACGCTCTCAACTGTCTCCCAAATCGAGATCATCTGCTCGTGCGCTCGTAACGAAATGTGGATCACAATCGGTAACGGCCGCAACGCGGGTGGGGCAGGATGCAGCGCGGCGAAACTCTTCAGGAGACAGGGAGCGCGCCATCATGGCGGAGATCCACCACTTTGACCACGGATGGGTGACCCCCGCAGTCAGCTATCTGCTGTCCGTCCTCGGTTCACTGCTCGGCCTCACCAGCGCGGTCCGTCTCCGTTCGGCGCGGACCACCGGCGAGAAGGGCTGGTGGCTGGTGCTCGCCGCACTCGCCATCGGCGCCACCGGCATCTGGAGCATGCACTTCGTCGCCATGCTCGGCTTCGACGTGGTCGGCACCGCGATCCGCTACGACGTCAGCCTGACCGCCGCCAGCGTGGTGATCGCCTTCGTGGCGGTCGGCGTCGGCCTGGCCATCGCGCTGCTCGGCACCAGTGCCCGGCAGGTCCGGATCGTCATCGGCGGCGTGCTGGCCGGTCTCGGCGTCGCGGCGATGCACTACACCGGCATGGCCGCGATGCGGCTGAACGGCGAGATCCACTACTCCGGCTCCCGGGTCGCCCTGTCGGTGGCGATCGCCGTGGTCGCCGCGACCGTCGCGCTCTGGCTCACCCTGGTGGTCAGCAAGCCGATCGTCATCTTCATCTCCGCGCTCGTGATGGGCATCGCGGTCAACGGCATGCACTTCACCGGCATGTCCGCCATGTCGGTGATCGAGGAGGACCACTTCGGCACGATCGAGGGCGCGACCGCCGGGTCACTGCTGGTGCCGATCGGCGTCGCGGTGGTCTTCGGGATCATCGGCATGGCGTACGCACTGGCCGCCGCCCCCAACGAGGAGGACCGCGCGGCCGCCGAGTACCTCAACGCCCGGATCGACGCCCGGCTCGCCCAGCAGGCGCGGCAGACGAAGAACCCCTCGGGGCGTGGCACTCTGGGTAACGGATCCTGGACCTACCGGGACCGCGGCCCGCAGTCCTGAGGTAGTCCTCGCCGTCCGTCCCGGCTTTCTCAACCGAACCGGCAGCTAGACGATACGCACGGCCCCACCGCAGCTAGATACGCTTCTGACGGCTTCGGAACAGATGAAGCGTCAAGCTTTTCCAGAAGTGGGTGGGGCACGCGTGGCGGTCGGGATTCTCGGAACCGGTTCGTATCTTCCGTCACAGATCGTGACCAACGAGGGCCTTAAGGTACGCGTTCCGGACGCCGACCCGGAGTGGGTCGCCCGGAAGACCCTGATCGAGGCGCGCCGGTTCGCGGCCCCCGGGGAGGCGGCCTCCGACCTGGCCGGGCACGCCGCCCGGGCGGCGCTGGAGGATGCCGGCGTCGCCGCCGCCGAGATCGACTACATAGTGGTCTCCACCTCGACCGGCGACTCGCCCCAGCCGCCCACCTCGAACCTGGTGCAGCACCTGATCGGCGCCGACCGGGCGGCCTGCCTGGACGTGAACGCGGTCTGCGCCGGTTGGGTCTTCGCGCTCGGCGTGGCCAACGGGCTGGTGGCCACGAACCCGGGCGCGCTGGTCCTGGTGATCGCCGCGGACATCTACTCGCGGATCCTGGACTTCGGCGACCGGCGGACCGCTGTGCTCTTCGGCGACGGCGCCGGCGCCGCGGTGGTCGGCGCGGTGCCGGACGGGTACGGCATCGTCGATCTGGACCTCGCCTCCCGGGGCGAGGCGAACGGCCTGATCTACGTGAAGGGCGGCGGCAGTCGCCTGCCGGCCTCCCCGGAGACGCTGGCCGCCGGCGACCACTACTTCCGGATGAACGGCCGCGGCGTGCGCGACTTCGTGGCCGACGCGGTGCCGCCGGCATTGGAGCGGCTGCTCACCCGCAACGGGATGAAGGCCGGCGACGTCGACCACTTCGTCCCGCACCAGGCCAACGGGATCATGCTCGCCGAGCTGGTGGCGGCGGCCGGTTTCGAGAGCGCGCGGACCCACCTGACCCTGCAGCGCTACGGCAACGTCGGCAGCGCCTCGCTGCCGGTCACACTGGACGACGCGAACCGCGCCGGCGCCTTCGGTCCCGGTGATCTGGTGCTGCTGGCCGGTTTCGGCGGCGGCATGTCGATGGGCGCCTGCCTGCTCCGCTGGGGCCGCTGACCGTCCACATCGTCCCAAGCCACCTGGTGCTGCCCCGGCCCGGGATGGGGCGGTGGGTGCCAGCCGTGGGTTTGGGGCTGGTCGTGGTGGTGGTGTCGCGGCCTGCGATGGGGTCGTGGGTGCCAGCCGTGGGTTTGGGGCTGGTCGTGGTGGTGGTGTCGCGGCCTGCGATGGGGTCGTGGGTGCCAGCCGTGGGTTTGGGGCTGGTCGTGGTGGTGGTGTCGCGGCCTGCGATGGGGTCGTGGGTGCCAGCCGTGGGTTTGGGGCTGGTCGTGGTGGTGGTGTCCCGGCCCGGGACAGGGCCGTGAGTGCCAGCCGCGCGTCGGGAGCGGACCGTGCGCCGTGGGGACGGCGGACCGTGGGCGGTCTTGCGGCTGGTGAATGCCGGAGCCGGCGGGCTGCGGGTCAGCGGGGCTGGACGAGCCAGTCCCACGCTCGCTTGAGACCGCTGTCGTGCCGCCCCTGCGGCAAGTCCGCACTCGGCCGGGCCAGGCTCTCCGCCGGTTCGGTCACGATGGCGCCGTTCTCGTACAGGCCGGCCACCTGCTCACCGGTGGCGAAGCGGTGCCCGTCGGCCGTCTTGATCAGGAGGCCGTGGAAGACGTCCTCGCGCTCGTCGGCGACGACGTGCTCAACCGTGCCGACCGTGTCGCCACTGGGCGCGTAGACCGGCACACCCTCGCGCAGCACCAGATAGGCGACCGGTTCGCCGAGGTCTTCCGCCTTCTCTGCCATACCCGCGGGATACCCAGCCGGATGTGCCGGAAACCCCGGATCAGCTTTTCGGCTGACCGGATCATGGCGATTTGTCCAAATCGGGTTTCCGTTCCGGAATCGCGGTCAAATAACGGCGGTCCGTCCCCCAATTTCCCATATCGTCCTTTTTCGCCGGGCCGCGCTACTGCCGGACCGGAGAACAGAGGGCATCGGAGGATTCTTAATGCAGATGAGTCGGCGAATCGCAGCAATCTTCGCGCTGGCCACGGCGACCGCCGGGCTGACCGCCGCGGCCACCGCCGGGCCGGCCGCCGCGGCGCCGTTCCGGGGCCCCGAGCCGATCACCACCTGGCTCCGGCCGGTGCCGGCGAACGTACCCAGTTGGATCGACATCGCCTGGCGCACCGATCGGACCATCTGCGACGCCCGGGTCCAGGTCCGCGGTGACCGGGTCCGGGTGGATTACCTCGGCAACCGGCGCGGGGCGCTGTTCTCGCGCGGCGCCACGCTCTCCCCGTGGCGCACCGACGTCACCCGGGTCCGGGTCACTCCGTACGCCATGCGCGTCGGGGTGGCGCGGCTCTGGGCGACCATCTCCTATGACGAGTGCGGGTGGCGGTCCCGTACTCAGATGCGCACCACGGTGCTGTCGCTACCGGTGCTGCGCAACAGCTCGCCGGGGGGTCAGGGTGGTCCGGGCGGCCCCGGAACCGGACTCCCCGGCGGCCCCATCGGGCACGGCGGCCCCGGCCAGGGTCAGGACGGTCCTGGTCAGGGCGGTCCGGGTCAGGGTCAGGGCGGTCCTGGTCAGGGCGGTCCGGGTCAGGGTCAGGGCGGTCCCGGTCAGGGCGGTCCCGGCCACGACCACTCCGAGAACCCCCAGCAGGGCGGCGCCAACCCCGGCGGCTCCCACTCCGGTGGGGGCGACCAGGGTGGCCCGCAGCAGGGCTGGCCGAGCCACGGTGGGCCGGGGCAGGACAGCGGTCACCACTGATCCTGTTTCCCGGATGAGAAAGGGCGCACGACCGGCTTCCCCCCGGTCGTGCGCCCCTCGTCGTACCGGAAATCGGTATTGATCTGGAAAAGCGAACCGGCCGCCGGACAGGGGGTGTCCGGCGGCCGGTGGAGCACCCGGTCGGCCAGGGGGCGGGCCGTGCCGGGCGCGGGCTCGAAACGTCAGCGGTGAGCGATGACGTCAGCGGCGAGCGATGACGTCAGCGGCCAGCGATGGCCGGCGGCCGCTGGTGACGTCAGTGGCGGGCCATGACGTCAGCGGCGGGCCATGATCAGGCCGGCCGGGTCGCTGCAGACCAGGTCGAGGGCCCGCTGCACCACCTGCGGGTCGTAGGTGGAGGCGTGGAACGTGGCCTCCAGGTGCAGCACCCCGTTCATCTCGCTGGTGGTCAGCGTGACGCCCTCCGGACCGTTGAGCGTCGGCACGCTCTGGTTGACCCGGCCGGTCGCGTCGACCGCCCACGGCAGGTCGCCGAGCACGTCGTGCCGGCCCTGGTTGCTGAAGGTCAGCCGGGGCCGCGGGGCCACCGTGATCTCCGTCGGGAACGGATCCGGCATGCCGGGCGCGCCGGTCAGCATCAGCTTGCCCTCGCGCAACGCGATCATGGTGAGGATCCGGCCGGTGGCCAGCTCCGCCTTGAGCGTCCGGTGGATCGACAGCGGGTCGGTCAGGTTCTCCGGGGCGAGGTACGGGCCCATGCAGAAGTTGCTGTCGATGCTGACGCCCTTGTCCAGGTAGCGGCGGGCGTCGGCGAGGAACGTGCCGCCGGCCAGGTCCGGGTCGAGGCCCAGCTCGATCAGCGCCGAGGTGAACGCCGCGAAGGTGATCGCCGAGGTGGTGACGCCGGGGGCGTACTGGTCGCGCCAGCCGCGCATCTGGCCGAGGACCAGCGACGAGCGGGCGGTACGCACCGTCAGGTCGGGCTGCCACGGCCGGGTAGGCCCGGTTTCGGGGTGCGGCGGCTTCGGAAAGCTCAGGCCGGTTTTCCACCGGTCCGGGTGCATGCCGAACTGCTTCCACCAGGCCTTCGGCAGCGCCCAGCGGTGCCGCGCGGACGGGGCGACCCGCGCCGCCCGGCCCTCGTAGGCGGCCAGGACCAGCTCACGCAGCAGGGTGTTCACCGGGCCGGCGTCGCCGTACGCGTGGGAGACCTTGAGCGCCACGTAGCCGCCGCCGGCCAGGATCCGCACCGGGTGATGTCCCCGCGGCTCGGCCTGCAGCTGCCGGGTCATCGCGTCGAAGTCCACCGGTCCGGGGCCGAGGTCGGTCACCGCGTCCAGCACGTACGTCGCGAAGCTGGCCGCGTCCATGTGCTGCCACTTCGCGCCGGTCCGGTCCAGCCGGGAGACCGCCCGGTGCGACGGATCGGCCAGGTGCAGGCCGACCAGGGCGTTGCGCAGCCGGTCCGCGGTGACCCCGGTCAGCGGGCCGACAGTGCGGATGTACTCCAGCGGCAGCCAGGCCTTCTCGTGCAGGGTCAGGCTGGTGGTGGACATGACATTCACTCCCTCTGCCAGCGCCGTCTCGTCGACGACGGGCGCGAATACAACCTTGAGCACTGTCGGCGCGACCAGCACCGTCTCGATCGCCATCACCACTGCCACCGCGGCGACCAGGTCGTTCAGGTCCCCGTGGCGGCCACCCCACCAGGCCGCGAGCAGCTCGGCCGCGCCGGCGAAGACCGAGAAGATCCCGGCGCCGCGGACCTGGCCGCGCACCCGGGAGACGGCCAGGAAGAAGTGGTGGAAGACGAACGGGACGTAGGTGAGCGTGAGGATGGCCAGCGCGGAGCCGGCGGTCCGCGCGTACTCGTCGCCGAAGACCGACATGATCGGGTCGGCCAGCAGCATCACCACCAGCGCGACCGGCAGGCCGCCGCCCAGGCAGATCAGCAGGCCCATCCGGACCTTGCTCCGCAGCGCGGCCCGGTCGCCGGCGGTCACCGCGAAGAGCGTGAGCGCCACGTTGCCGGGCACCATGGCCAGGAACGACAGCACCATGAAGGCGGTGTAGAAGGCGGCGTTCGCCTCGGCCGACAGCACCGCGGTGACCACCAGCGGCAGGGCCGCCCGTGGCAGGTAGGTGGCCAGGTTCAGCAGGTTGTGGTCGAAGGTGGCCCGGCCCCGGCCGCGCAGCAGCGCGACCCGCGGCCGCAGCGAGTCGATCATCCCGCGCCGGCGCATCGCGCGGTGCAGGATCGCCGTCGAGGCGACGATGCCGGCCACCCAGGTGAGCAGCAGCTCGCCGCCGGTCAGCGTGATCGGCAGCAGCGCGAGCACGCCGAGCAGGACCAGCTTGATCACCGAGAACCAGGCGTTGCGCATCAGTTGGAGCGGGCCCTGCAGCAGGCCGACCATCGCCTCGTCGAGGACCAGCGTCATGGCGTTCAGCGCGATGCCGGCCACCAGCAGCACGGTGCCCGGGGTGCCGCCCATCGCCTGGCGCAGGCTGGGGATCCAGAGGTGCGCGACGGCCACGTAGAGCAGGCCGCCGGCGGTCGCCGCGGCGCCCGCCACCAGCAGGCAGGTGGAGATCAGGTCCCACTTGCCGCGGCGGATCGAGGGCAGGTCGGAGATCAGCATGGTGCCCATGCCGAACATGCCGATGGTGCCGATCAGGGTCATCGCCGAGACCGCGGCGGAGGCCTGGCCGACCGCCGACTGGGTGGCCACCCGTGCGGCCACCCACCAGTACGCGAATCCGAACGCCGAGGTGACCAGCGTGGTCGCCATCAGCGACCCGGCGTTCAGGAAGAGGTCGACGTGACCGCGGAGTGCGGCCAGGATGCCCCGGCGTGCCGTCACTTCGTCACTGCTCCCAAGATCGGCATAGTGACGAAACTAGTAACTCGCCGTGTTCATCGGCTAGAGCGAACCTGATCACTCTGGCGAGCTGTCTGGACTGGAAAAACGGCCGAATGGGGGACCTGTGTGACGTGGCTTTCAGTCACGTGGAGTAGTGGATCTAGAGCCAGCCCGTCTTCTTGAGCCGCCAGTAGAGGCCGCCGCAGAGCACCGCCATCGTGCCCATCGCGCCGGGGAAGCCGAACGGCGAGTCCAGCCCCGGGATCACCGTGAAGTTCATCCCGTAGATGCCGGCGATCACGGTCGGCACCGCGGCGATCGCGGCCCACGCGGCGATCTTGCGCATGTCGTCGTTCTGAGCGATCGAGATCTGCGCCAGCCGGGCCTGCAGGATCGAGTTGAGCAGGTCGTCGAAGCCGGCCACCCGCTCCACCGCCCGGCTCAGCCGCCCGCGCACGTCCCCCAGGTAGGGGCGCAGCCCGGCCGGCAGGTCCCGGGCGGCCAGCACCTGGGCGAACGGGTCGGCCAGCGGCAGCACCGCCCGCTTGAACTCCACCATCTCCCGTTTCAGCTGGTAGATGTGGGCGATACCGGCGCTCCGCCCGGTGCTGAAGATCTCCTCCTCCAGGGTCTCCAGGTCGCGCTCCACGTGGCCGGCCACATCCAGGTAGCTGTCGACCAGGCGACTGCCCACCGCGTACGCCACCGCCCACGGCCCGTGCCGCAGCACGTCGGGTCGTTTCTCCAGTTCCTCCCGGACCGCACCGAGCGGGCCGACCGGGCCGTGCCGCACCGTGATGGCGAACCACCGGCCGATCAGCAGGGTGATGTCGCCGGTCTCCACCACCTCGGAGGTGTCGGTGAGCCGGTCGTGCTCGACGTACCGGGCGGCCCGCAGCACCAGCCGGGTCACCTCGCCGGCGGTCTCCATCCCGGGCCGGTGCCCGCCGCTGGTGGCCCGCTCGGCGAACAGCTCGTGCAGGCCGAACACCTCGGCGATCCGGGCCATCGTGGCCCGGTCCGGCTCGTGCAGGCCGAGCCAGACGAACGCGTCGCGCCGGCGCCGGGCGAGCCGGGCCGCCTCCGGGAACGGGACCTGGCGGGGCTGCCCCGGCTCGGCGCGCCGCAGGCCGGCGGCGTAGACCGCGCAGTCCACGACGGCGTCCGGGTCGTCCCGGTGCGGTGCGGGAGCGGTCTGCCGCGGCCGCCGCAGCGTGCTCAGCACCTGGCGGAACGGGCGGAGCAGCGAGAACTCGTCGTCGCGCCGGCCCAGCATGCGTGCTCCCGTCCCCAGATGTCTCGGTTCCGGATGCAAGGTAGCCGGTCGGTCCGAGCGTTGCGTCGCCGCACGCCGGGCCCTCGACGCCGAGGTAGGTTGCGGCCATATCCTGGCCGCAATAGAGGGGATTCTGGGAACCATGGCGAACACGAGTGCCCGGATGCTGCGGTTGCTGTCGCTGCTGCAGACCCATCGCTACTGGCCCGGGTCGGAGCTGGCCGAGCGCCTCGAGGTCAGCCCGCGCACCCTGCGGCGGGACGTGGACCGGCTGCGCGAGCTGGGCTATCCGGTGGACGCCAGCCGCGGGGTGGCCGGCGGTTACCAGTTGCAGGCCGGCGCCGCGGTGCCGCCGCTGCTGCTCGACGACGAGGAGGCGGTGGCCATCGCGGTCGGGCTGCGCAGCGCCGCGGCCGGCGCGGTGGCTGGGTTCGAGGAGACCTCGGTGCGTGCCCTGGCCAAGGTGATCCAGCTGCTGCCGCCCCGGCTGCGCCGCCGGATCGACGCGTTGCAGGCGGTGACCAGCCCCGGCGTCTTCGGTGGCGGTCCGGCGCTGGACGCCGGGGTGCTGACCACCATCGCGATGGCCACCCGGGGCGAGGAGCGGCTGCGTTTCGACTACTCGCCGCGCGAGGGCGCCGCCGGCGGCCGCCACGTGGAGCCGCACCGGCTGGTCCCGCTCGGTCGCAAGTGGTACCTGCTGGCCTGGGACCTGGATCGGGGCGACTGGCGCAGCTTCCGGGTGGACCGGATCGCCGGCCCCGCGCTGACCGGGGCCCGCTTCCGGCCCCGGGAGATCCCGGGCGGGGATCCGGTGGTCTGGTTGCGGTCGCGGATCCGCGCCATCCCCAATCGGTACGACGTCGCCGTCCTGCTGGCGGCCGAGCCGGACCGGGTGCGGGCGGTGGTCGGCCACTGGGGGACCGTGGAACCGGTCCGCGAGGGCGTCTGCCGGCTGCGGATGAACGTCGACGACCTGGGCTGGCCGACCATGGTGCTCGGCGTGCTGGGCGCGCCCTTCACCGTCGAGTCGCCGGCCGAGCTGCGGGAGAACGTGCAGGCGGTGGGCCGCAACCTGCTGCGCGGCACGACGCTCTGATGTGGACGGACCGACGCCCCCGTGGCGCCGGTCCGCATTCACGAAGGTAGCTATCGGGTGCGACATTTCTCGTCACTTTTCGCCCCGCGCTTATATAAAATTCAACTTATTTTGGGTACGCCCGGAGCGCCCCGCTCAGGGCAGCGCGCGCCGGCGGATGTGGTCGTCGTGCCACTGCGAGCCGACCAGGAACCGCTTCACGCCGACGATGGCGAAGCCGTGCTTGGCATAGAACTTGGCGGCCCGCACGTTCTGCTGGTTCACGCCCAGCCAGCAGGAGGCGGCGCCGGTCTCGGCGGCCGCGGCCAGGGTGGCGGTCATCAGCGCGTGCGCGGTGCCGGAGCCGTGCCGGTCCGGGGCGACGTAGAACTTGCTCAGCTCGACGCTGGTGCCCGGGTCCACCACGGCGGCCACGTCCGGATCCGTGATCGGCCCGCGAACCAGCATCGCGTAGCCCACCGGCCGGTTCTCGTCGCTGGCCAGGAGCACGGTCCGGGCCGGGTCGGCGAGGTAATCGGCGAACCGCTCGGCGGACAGGTGGGTGGCGACGAACGCGTCGATGTCGGCCTGTGCGGTGCCCGGCGGGCAGGCCAACCCGAAGGTAAGTGTCGCCAGCGCGTGCAAAGGTTGCTCATCGCCCCGGGTGGCGTGACGCACAGTTATCGACATAGCGAAACAGTTTAGAGTCTTGAGAGTGCGCCCTCAGACGAAGCAGCTCGCCGATGTGATTCCGGCGCCCGCCCTGGTTGTTCCGGAACCGACCGTGACCTTCACCGTCGCCCCCGACGCCGTGGCGGCGCTCGCCCCGGCACCCCGGCCGGACGGGCCGATCCGGCTCGACCTCGGCGATGCCGGCGGCCTGGGGCCCGAGGGCTACCGCCTGGAGATCACCGAGGGCGGCGTGACGCTGCGTGCCGCCGAGCCGGCCGGGTTGTTCTGGGGCCTGCAGACACTGCGCCAGCTGGCCGGTGACGACGGCGTGCTGCCCGGCGGGGTGATCGAGGACCGGCCCCGGTTCGCCTACCGCGCGGCGATGGTCGATCTGGCCCGGCACTTCTTCACCGTCGACGAGATCAAGGCGCACGTCGACCTGCTGGTCCAGTTCAAGATCAATCACCTGCACCTGCACCTCACCGACGACCAGGGCTGGCGGCTGGAGATCCCCGGCTGGCCCCGGCTCACCGAGGTCGGCGGGGGACCGGGCACCGGCTGCGACGGCGCCGGGCCGGGCTTCCTCACCTTGGCCGAGTACGCCGACGTGGTCGCGTACGCCGCCGCGCGGTTCGTCACCGTCGTGCCGGAGATCGACATGCCGGGGCACGTGAACGCGGCGCTGGTGGCGTACCCGGAACTGACAGCCGACGGGCAGCCGGTCGCGCCGCGCACCGACGCCGAGGTCGGCTACAGCTCGCTGGTGGCCGGCAAGGAGGAGACGTACGCCTTCGTCGAGGCGGTGCTGAGGACGGTGGCCGACGTGACGCCGGGCCCGTTCCTGCACATCGGCGGCGACGAGTGCCTCTCCACCTCGGCCGAGGACTACCGGGCGTTCCTGGCCCGGGTGCTGCCGCTGCCGGCCAAGTACGGCAAGCGCGCCATCGGCTGGCACGAGATCGCCGCCACCCCGCTGCCGGAGGGGACGGTGGTGCAGTACTGGCGGCCACTGCACGAGGAGGGGAACCTGACAGCGGTGGTCGAGGCCGGCCGCCAGGTGATCATGTCGCCGGCCGACCGGACCTATCTCGACATGAAGTACGACGCGGACACCCCGCTCGGGCTGGACTGGGCCGGGCTGGTGCCGCTGCACCGGGCGTACGACTGGGACCCGGCCGAGCGCCTGCCCGAGGAACTGCTGCTCGGGGTGGCCGCGCCGCTCTGGTCGGAGACCCTGCGCAGCGTCGCCGACCTGCGCTACCTGACGTTCCCACGGCTCCCGGCGGTGGCCGAGGTCGGCTGGACGCCGCGGGCCGGCCGGGACTGGGAGTCGTTCCGCAAGCGGCTCGCCGGATTCGGCCCGCGCTGGGACGCGGCCGGGGTGACCTGGTTCCGCGCTCCGGAAATCGACTGGCCGGCGGGCTGATCGGCAGAGGGCCCCGCAGCCGTATCTCCGGCCACAGACCCTAGGCTGGGCGTTTCTCGACGGTGAGGAGAGCGGCTTGAGCAACGACGCGCGAGCGGCGGCGAGGTCGGCCGCCGCCCTGGCCGGCTTCCTGATCGTCGCCGGGCTGCAGCTGGCAGTGGTGCTCGCCGTGCTGTGGACCGTGCTGAAGTCGCTGCCCACCGACTTCGCGCTGCGCGCCGGGGTGCCGCTGAGCATCGCCACGTTCGGCGCGCTCGGCTACGCCACCTGGCGGGCCCTGCGGCTGCGCCGGCGGCCCCCGGCCGGGGTGGCGGTGCCGCGGGCCGACGCGCCCGAGCTGTGGGCTCTGGTGGACGCGGCGGCGGCCGCCGCCGGAGTGACCCCGCCCGCCGGGCTGACCGTCGTCGCCGACGCCACAGTGGTGGTGGGTGAGCGGACCCGGGCGCTCGGGCTCGGCGGCGGTCGGCGTGACCTCTACCTCGGGCTGCCGCTGCTGCAGGCGTGGGATCGCGGGCGGTTGCGCGCGGCGGTGGCGCACGAGCTGGCCCACGGCTCGGCCCGGCTGGGCCGGTGGGCGCCGGCGGCGTACCGGGGACGGGTTGCGGTGGGCCGGCTGGCGCCGCGCTGGAGCCGCGGCCGTAACCCGGCCGCCGCCGTCCTCCGGGCCTATGCCCGGTTCTATCGCCGCTGGGACGCGCCCTTCAGCCGGGCACAGGAGCTGGCCGCGGACCGGATCGCGGCGCAGCACGCCGGGGCCGAGGCGGCCACCGGCGCGCTGCGTGACCTGCCGGTGCTGGCCGGCATGCAGCGGCTGTTCCACGCCGAGTACGTCGGTCCCGGCTGGCAGGCCGGGCAGGTGCCGGACGACCTGTTCGGCGGGTTCCTGCGGGTGCTCGCGGCGCGGGCCGAGGACGTGGCGATCCTGCGGGCGCGCGGGCCGGAGCCGGCCGGCGCCTGGGACACCCATCCGCCGCTCGCCGAGCGGCTGGCCGCCATGGCGCCCGCGTCCCCGGCGGATCCGGCGGCACCGGAATCCGTGCCGGCCGCCATGGCGCCCGCGTCCCCGGCGGATCCGGCGGCACCGGAATCCACGGCGGCCGCGCTGACGCCCGCGTCCCCGGCGGATCAGCGGGCGTCGGAATCCGCGGTGGCTGCGGAAAGAGAGGAATCGGCCGGCGAACTGGTGCCCGACCTGCCCGCACTGGGCCGCGCGCTGCAAGCCGTCGCCTTCCCGCCGGCCGGGCGGGCCCAGGTGAGCTGGGACGACTTCCTCAGCCAGGCCCGCACCGCGGAGATGGAGCGGGAGGCCGAGGCGGCCCTGGCGACAGTGGCTCGGGCGGTCGGCACCGCGGTGCCGGACGCGGCCGGGATCCTGGAGCTGGCCGCCGACGGGCGGCTCGCCACCGCTGCCGCGAGCATCTTCCCCGGCCTCACCGCCGAGGAGACCGCCGACCGGATCGTCGAGCTGCTCTCCCTGATGCTCGCGCTGGCCGCGCTGCGCAGCGGGGTGGCCCGCTGGCGGCACAGCTGGACCGGCACCGCGGAGCTGGTCGCCGCGGACGGTGCCCACCTGAACCTGACCGACGTGGCCGCGGCCGCCGCCGACCCGGAGCAGGCCGAGGCGGTCCGCGCCTACCTCGCCCGGATCGGGGTGGATCTCGCCGCGTCCGGCGGCGAGCGACCGGCCGCCCGGGCGCAGGTGCTCGGCGGCCTGATCAACCTGTCGGCGGACGGCCGGCGGACCGACCTGCTCGTCACCGACCTGGGCTTCCTGCTGGTCCCCGGCCTGTCGCGGGGCAAGGGCGTGGCCGCCAAACGGCGGCTGCAGCAGATCGCGGCCGGCGGTGTCCCGGTCTCCGGCGAGGCGGGACCGGCGACGGCGGTGGCCACGATGGAGCCACCCGGCGACGGCCGGCGGTTCGTCCCGTTCGCCGACGTGGCCGAGGTGACCAGCCTGCCGGGCCGGCGACGCGGGTGGACGATCGGCCTGCACGACGGGGGCACCCTGACCCTGCGGCCGTCGCTGGACACCGACGAGCTGCCGGGCGGATGGTCCGCCTGGGACGACGCAGTCACCTTCCTGACAGGAACGCGTCTCACCGGAACGCGCTGACGTCTCGTCCGTTCCGAATGAGTCGCTCTTGGGCCCCTCCGGGTCACAATGACCTCAGCGATTGTTGGCTTCCCGGACTCTCGAAACGGGTAGCAGGGAACCGGTGCTGAGCGAGACGATCGCCGGGACACGGGGAGGCGCTATGGAGCGGGGGCCGGTGGCGCTGTTCGGGGCCATCGTCGCGGTCGGGCTGGGCCCGGCGCTGTGGCTGGGCGTGCAGCTCGCCGCGATCAAGGCCCCGGCGGTCAGCACGCCGCCGGCCACCGTCCGCCAGCAGCAACTGCCGGCGGCCGAGACCGACTCGGGCGGTTACGGCGCCGGGGAGGCGTCGGAGACCGCCGACCCGATCATCGACCGGACCGTGCCGCCGGCCGCCGGGACGCCGGTCAAGCACGCGGCACCACGGCCCCCGGACAGTCCCTCACCCTCGCCGTCACCGCCGGCCCGCCGGTCCGCGTCGCCGTCGCCGGTGGTCACCTCGTCACCGGCGGTGCCCAGCAGCCCGTCGGCCGAGTCCACCACCGTGCCGCCCGCCGACGACCCCACCGAGGGCGAGCCGGAGCCGTCCACCTCGCCGTCCGCCGACGAGTCCACCGCGCCGGACCCGGACGAGACCTGGTAGAGCGCGGCCAGGTCGCGGGCCGACGCGGCGAACCTCGCACGCAGCTCCGGTGGCCCCAGCACCTCCACCTCGGCGCCGAATTTCAGCAGCTCGAGGTGCCCGTGCCGGAGTGACTCGATGGGCACCACAGTGGTCCGCCAGCCGTCCGGGCCGGGCGGGCCGGCCGCGGTGTGCGCGACCCGGGACATCTCCGGGGCGAAGACGAACGGCATGGTGCGCAGGGCGTCCGGCGAGACTCGGACGGTGGCCTCGGCGGTGTAGACGCTCCGCTCGTACCGCTCGGTCCACTCGCGCCAGAAGCCGGCCAGGTCGAAGCCGGGCGGGCGGGTGGCCGGCTCGTCCAGCACCGCCGACTCCAGCACGTTCGTCACCCGGTACGTGGTGACCCGGTCGTTCCACTCGCCGACCAGGTACCACCGGCCGGCCTTGAGCACCACGCCGAGCGGGTTCAGCTCCCGGTCCACCTCGCGCGGCTGTTTCCAGCGCCGGTACCGGATCCGCAGCCGCCGCCCGTCCCAGACCGCGCCGGCCACCGTGGCCAGGTGCGGCACCGGCTCGTCGGCCCGGAACCAGCCGGGCGCGTCCAGGTGGAAGCGGTCGCGGATCAGGTCGGCGCGCTCGGCCAGCTCGCCGGGCAGCGCGGCGCGCAGCTTGAGCTCGGCGGTGGCCAGCAGGGAACCGAGACCGAGCTCGGCCGCCGGGCCCGGCATCCCGGCCAGGAAGAGGGTGCCGGCCTCGGCGCCGGTCAGCCCGGTGAGCCGGGTGCGGTAGCCGTCCAGCAGCTGGTAGCCGCCGGTGGGGCCGCGGTCGGCGTAGATCGGCACGCCGGCCGCGCCGAGCGACTCGACATCCCGGTAGACGGTGCGCACCGAGACCTCCAGCTCGTCGGCGAGGGCCTGCGCCGTCATCCGGCCCCGCGCCTGCAGCAACAGGAGCAGGGAGACGAGTCGGCCGGCGCGCATGGCACCCAACGTACCGAGCGAGGGGAGTCCGGGTGGGACTCCCCCGCGTACCGGAAAATGGGTCTCAAAGGCCGAGCAGGCGGTCCAGGATGTCCCGGTACGCCCGCAGCTCCACCCGCAGCGCCTCGGTGTCGTCGCGGCCCGAGGCGAGCGAACCGCGGTGCTGACGCAGCGAGCTGGTCAGCTTCTCGATGGTCTCGTCGACCAGCGCGGCGGCCTCGCCGGTGCTCGTCTTCGGGTCGTCGACGAAGCGCAGCTGGATGTCGCGCCAGCGGTCGCGCAGCGGCTGGGTCTCGGATTCTGGGAAGAACGCGGTGGGACCGGACGCGGCGGGTGCGGCGGGCTCGGTGGTAGTGGCCGTGTCCGTGGCCCTGTCCGTGTCCGTGTCCGTGCGCGTGTCTCTGTCGGTATCGGTGCCGGTGTCCCGGTCCGTGACCGTGTCGTTGTCGGTGACCGGGATCGCCGCGACGGCGACGACCGGCTCGGCCTCCTCGACCACCTTGGGGTCCTCGAAGGTGCCGCGGTCGTCGATCGCCTCGTCCACAGTGGTGTCGTGGACCCGGTCCTCGCCCGCGCGCTCCGCCTCGTCCCGGTGCTCGTGCCGTTCCTCGTGGCGCTGCTCGTCGGTGACCGGCGCGTCCGCCTCGGCGCGGCGGTCGGCGATCGGCTGGGTGGCGTCGTCGTCGTGCGGATCGCGGTGGGTGCCCGGCTCGTCCGGCCGATCGTCGGCGGGTGCGTCCTGCCACGGCGACCCGGCGCGCTGCGGCGGCACAGCGTCGGTCCGGTCGCCCTGGTCGGTGGCGTTGTCCGGGGCCTCGTTGGAGAAGAAGCGCATCGTGGGGCTCCTCAGCGGCTGGTGGCGTCGTTCTCGGGGGCGGGCTTGTCGGCCGGCGCGCCGGCCGGCTTCTCGGTCTCGGTGACGGATCGGTCCGCGGTGGTCCGCGGCGTGGGCACCGCGGTACTGCCGCCCGGCACCGGGTCCTCGCCGAGCAGGTCGGCGAAGAGGGCCCGGTAGTGGACCAGCGCCTGGCGCAGGTCCTCGGTGCCGGCCTCGTCATTCTTACTGCGCTGGCTGATCTCGTGGGCGGCCCGGTAGTGCTCCAGCGTGGCGGCGTGCTCGACGGAGAGGTTGGCGAGCCGCTCGTCGTAGTCGGCGGTCGGATAGCCGCGCTCGGTGATCAGCCGGGTGACCAGCTCGTCGGCGGTGCCCACCGCCTCCTTCGGACTGTCCACGAAGCGGATCTGGACCTCTTCCCAGGCGGCGGCGTATTTCGCCCGGGACTCCGCGGAGAGCGGCGTGAGCTCCAGCTGCGCGTGCCGCTTGGTGCGCTCCAGCAGCTCGCGCTCCGCCTCGGTGCGGTTGCCGGTGTCGGCGACCACCCGGTCGTACTCGGGTCCGAAGGTCTGCTGCAGCTTGCGACGCCGGCCGGCCCGGACCGCGAGCACGATCGCGGCCAGCACCAGCAGGATGACGACGATCAGGACGATGGTGGCGGTGGCGGACATCAGGTTCCTCCTTCTTCCATAGCCGATATGCCCACTCACACCCATCCATCAATCGCGTTGAGTGCGCTGAAGTGGAGATCCGCGGCGGGTACCGGGGACAAAGGGAATGGAAGGGAAGTTTCTGATGGCCCGGAAGCTGGCTGTCACGGACGTCTTTACGTATTCTTCCGGGGCGCATCTCACCCGGGCCGGCCGTCCACTTCTGATCGGCCGGTTCCCGGGCCGCGGATGTGTCGCCGTTTTCTGCCGAACCCCTCGGGCGGAGCTTGATGAGAAGCCGCAACTGGTCGATCAGATCGAAGATCATCGCGATGGTCGCGGTGCCGCTCGCCGCGCTTCTCGCGCTCTGGGTCTTCGCGACGGCGGCGACGGCCGGACCGGCGATGGATCTGCTGAACGCCCGGGACGTGGTGCTGCGGATGGGCGACCCGGGTCTGCAACTGATCGCGCAGCTGCAGCGGGAGCGCCACTTCTCCGCCGTCTACCTGGCCGCCAAGCAGACACCGGGCACCGAGCTGAAGGTCCAGCGGGCGGCGACCGACGCGGCGATCGCCGACTTCCGGCGCGCCGCCGCCGGACTGGACGTGTCGGCTGACCTGAAGGTCCGGGTCGGGACGCTGTTCCAGCACTTCGACGCGCTGCCGGCCACCCGGGCCCGGATCGACGCGCGCGAGGTCCGGCTGCTCGACATGGTGAACACGTACAACGACGTGCTGGACGCCGGCTTCGACGTCTCCGCCACCGCCGCCGTCTTCTTCCACGAGAAGGTCGACCGGGAGGTGCGTGGCCTGATCACCGGGTACCGCGGGCTGGAGTACCTGTCCCGGGTGGACGCGACGCTGGCCGGGGCGAACGCGTCCGGCAAGGTCGACGAGCGGACCCGCGGCCAGCTGATCGAGGACGTCGCGACCTCGCGGTACCTGCTCAAGTCGGGCGTCGCGGACATGCCGGAGCGGGCCCGCGGCGACTACGCCCAGCTGGTCACCCGCGGTTCCACCTTCGTCACGCTGGACGTGCTGCAGAACAGGCTGCTCAACCTGAGCTACACCGGGGCCGCGCCGCCGGTGAAGGGCACCGAGTGGCAGCCGGTCTTCGACCAGGTCTCCGCCGAGTTACGGGCGTTCGAGCTGCGTACCGTCGACGCGGTCGCCTCGGACGCCACCCCGCTCGCCATCACCGTCTTCCTCTGGCTGGGCCTGTCCGCGCTGCTCGGCCTGGTCGCGTTCGTGCTGGCCATCTGGGTGTCGGTGCGGGTCGGCCGGTCGATCGTCGGCCGGCTGATCAAGCTGCGCCGGGAGGCGCTGGAGATGGCCTCCGAGCGGCTGCCCACCGTGGTCCGGCGCCTGCAGCGCGGCGAGGCGGTCGACGTGGACGTGGAGACGCCCCCGCTGGACTACGGCAAGGACGAGATCGGCCAGCTCGGCCAGGCCTTCAACGACGTGCAGCGCACCGCTGTGCAGTCCGCCGTCGACGAGGCGAACGTGCGGCGTGGCATCAACGAGGTCTTCCTCAACATCGCCCGGCGTAGCCAGACGCTGCTGCACCGCCAGCTCTCGCTGCTGGACAAGATGGAGCGCCGGGAGACCGAGCCGCAGGAGCTGGAGGACCTCTACCGGGTCGACCACCTGGCCACCCGGATGCGGCGGCACGCCGAGGACCTGGTCATCCTGGCCGGGGCGGCGCCCGGCCGGGGCTGGCGCAACCCGGTGCCGGTGATCGACGTGGTCCGCGGGGCGATCAGCGAGGTGGAGGACTACAAGCGGGTGGACATCCGCACGGTGGCCGCCTCCGCGCTCTTCGGCCGGGCCGTCGGTGACGTCATCCATCTGCTCGCCGAGCTGATCGAGAACGCCGCCTCGTTCTCCCCGCCGCACACCCGGGTGCAGGTCTCCGGGCAGCTGCTGCCGAACGGGTACGCCATCGAGGTGGAGGACCGCGGCCTGGGCATGTCCGCGGAGGCGCTGGAGCAGGCGAACCGGCGGCTGGCCGAGCCGCCCGAGTTCGACCCGGCGGACAGCGCCCGGCTGGGCCTGTTCGTGGTGGCGCAGCTGGCTCACCGGCATCACATCCGGGTGTCGTTGCAGGCCTCGCCGTACGGCGGGATCACCGCGGTGGCGCTGCTCCCCGGCGACCTGGTCACCGAGGCGCCCGCGCCCACCGCCGTCGGTGGTCGCGCCACCCCCAAGTCGCTGGCCGGCCCCGGTGCGGACGGCCCGGCCGAGCCCGCCCCGGCCGTCCCGCAGTGGCCCGGCGGCGGCGAGCTGCAGCAGGTGCCGGCGGTGCCCCGGCAGCGGACTGGCAACGGCGAGTCACTGCCGGCGCACGGGCTCAACGGGAGCGAGCCCGGCGGTGCCACGCCCGGCGGTCCCATGCCCAGCGCGGTCGCGTCCGAGCTCAGCCCGGACGGCCTGGTGCAGCGCAAGCGGGTCCGGCGCACCCCGCGGGTGCCACCGGCCGAGTTGCCCCCGGCGGCCACCGCCGGTCAGCTCGACGACGTGGCGGGCGCGCTCGGCGCACCCCGCTCGGTGCCCCGCAACTCGGCGCCGCTGATGCCGACCTCGGCCGCGCCGCTGTTCACCAGCGCGGAGCCACCGACGCCAGTCGCACCGACCTCGGCCGCGCCGATGTTCGCCGCGCCGACCTCGGCGCCGCCGGCCGGCAACGGTGCTGGTGACGAACCGACCGTACGGCTCGGTCCGGACGGCCTGCCCAAGCGGGTCCGGCAGGCCAGCCTGGCCCCGCAGCTGCGCAATCCGGTGGTCGAGCCGGAGTCCACCGCGCCGCAGCGGTCGCCGGAGCAGGTACGTACGCTGATGAGCGCGCTGCAGCTGGGCACCACCCGGGGGCGCATCCAAGCCTCCAAGGTGGCCGGCGAGAGCGCCGGCAAGGCAGTATCCGGGGCCGACGGCGATGCGGCCGGCGACCGTGCCGGAAGCCCCGGCGGTAATGACAGCAACAGGCCGGAGAAGGACGCATAGTGGCACAGACGACGAAGCAGAGCGCGAACCTCACCTGGCTCCTCGACGATCTCGTCGAGCGGGTGCCGACCGCACAGCAGGCCGTGGTGCTCTCCGCGGACGGCCTGATGCTGGGCGCCTCGGCCGCGATGAGCCGGGAGGACGCCGAGCACCTCTCGGCGATGGCGGCCGGGTTCCAGAGTCTGGCCAAGGGCGCGAGCCGGCATTTCGGGGCCGGGCAGGTCCGCCAGACGGTGGTGGAGATGGAGGAGGCGTTCCTCTTCGTCACCGCCGCCGGACAGGGCGCCTGCCTGGCCGTGCTGGCCTCGGCCGACGCCGATCTCGGGCTGATCGCCTACGAGATGGCGATGCTGGTCACCCGGGTCGGTCAGACGATGAGTGCCCCGGAGCGCACGTTGGCGCCCGATGCCCGCTGAACCTGCCGACATGGCACACGACTGGATGGATCACGACGCCGGGCCGGTGGTCCGCCCGTACGCGATGACCCAGGGCCGCGTCGCACCGTCCGGTGGCGACTTCGACCTGGTCGCGTTCGTGGTGGCCACCGTGCCGGACCTGGCGCCGGGCATCCAGTTGCAACCGGAGCACCACGCCATCGTGGCCGCGGCCTGGGAGCCGATCTCGGTGGTCGAGGTGGCGTCCCACCTGGACCTGTCGATCGGCGTGGTCCGGGTTCTGCTCGGTGATCTACGCTCGGCGGGTCTCATCTCGCTGTACGAACCCCCGGCGGCAACCCAGCCGCACGACGTCGACGTTCTCAAGGCGGTTGTCAATGGACTCCGTGCGCTCTGACCGCGCCAGCGGCTCGCGCATCCCGGTCGCCCTCAAGATCCTGATCGCGGGCGGCTTCGGCGTGGGCAAGACCACCATGGTCGGGTCGGTCAGCGAGATCCGCCCGCTGCAGACCGAGGAGATCCTCACCGGGGCGGAGGGCGCCGACGACCTGTCCGGTGTGGAGGGCAAGACCACCACCACCGTGACGATGGACTTCGGCCGGATCACCATCACCGAGGACCTGCAGCTCTACCTGTTCGGCACGCCCGGGCAGGACCGGTTCTGGTTCCTCTGGGACGAGCTGTCGCAGGGCGCGCTCGGCGCGGTGGTGCTGGCCGACACCCGGCGGCTGGCCGACTGCTTCCCGTCGATCGACTACTTCGAGCAGCGCGGCACGCCGTTCGTGGTGGCGGTGAACGACTTCGACTCCGCGCAGCGGTTCGGCCCGGAGGCGGTGGCCCGTGCCCTGGACCTGGACCCGGGCGTACCGGTGGTGCTCTTCGACGCCCGCGACCAGGTGGCCGCCCGCAACGTGCTGATCGAGCTGGTGGAGTACGTCGCCCGCCGGCAGTTCGCCGCGGCCGGCACGCTGAGCTAGGCCGTGTTTCGGAGTCCGACCGGGGCTGCGGCGTGGCCCAGAGCGCGCCTGGCAGCGTCCGCGAAACACCCGCATACCGGTGTTGTATGTGGGTGTTTCGCGGACGCTGCCAGCCACACTCTGGACCTCGCCTCGCACTCGGTCGGACTCCGAAACACGGCCTAGGTGCTCGATTCCAGGCAGATCAGCCAGGACGCGGCCCGGCGCAGCCGGCGCGGGGTCAGCAGGCCCCGCGTCACCAGGTCGGCGGGTTGCCGGTACGGCCCCGTGTAGTGCCGGTCCAGCCCGATCCGATGCGCCTCGGCCGGGCCGATCCCGGGCACCCGGGCCAGCACCTCCGGCGGCGCGTTGTTCAGGTCGACCAGGCCGCCGTCGTCGAGGTACCGGATCAGGTCGGGCCGTCCGATGCCGGCCTGTGCCGCGGCCGCCGGGTCGAGCGCGGCGAATCGCCGGGCCATCTCGCGCCGGGTCCGGGCCGAGCGGGTGTCGCCGCCGTGCACGGCGAGGATGATGCCGTGCACCGTGGAGCCCAGCCAGAGGGCCAGCCAGGACATGACGGCGACGCCCTCGGCGGCGGTGGTGGTCTCCGAGTCGATCGGCGACGGATCGATCTCGAACCACATGACGATCCACGGCAGCGCGACGAGGTACAGCCCGGCGACGGCGTAGTGGTACCACCGGCCGCGCTGGATCGCCGCGTACAGGAAGTAGACCCAGGCCGCCACGCCGCAGGTGAGGAACGGCGCGGCCGCCGCGGCGGCGATCTCCAGCCAGCGGGGGTGGCCGCTCGGTGGCGCGAGGGTGGCCGGCGGGAACGGCGCCGGCGAGAACGGGGCGCCCGGCGGCGGTGACACCGGGCGGTACGGCGGCGGTGACACCGGATCCGGTGGCGGTGGCTGCTCCAGCTCGCCGCGCAGGATCCGCCGGTGCACCTCCTGCATCCGCTCACCCGGCTCGGCGCCGAGCTCGTCCAGGAAGAACTCCCGGGTGTCCCGGAACACGGCGAGTGCCTCGGCCTGCCGCCCGGCCCGGTGCAGCGCCAGCATCAGCCGCTCCCGCAGGCCCTCCCGCAGCGGGAACTCGTGCGTCAGCCGGGTCAGCTCGCCGACCAGCCCGGCGTCGTCGCCGGTGGCCAGCCGTAGATCCGCCCACAGCTCCCAGGCGCCGGCCCGGTCGTCGGCCAGCCGGGTGCGGGCCGCCTCGAACACCGGCCCGCCGAGCCCGTCCAGGGCGTCGCCGTGCCAGAGCGTGAGCGCGGCCCGGACGATCTCGGCGGCCGCGCCGTCGCGCCCGGCCCGCTGCTCGGTCCCGGCCCGGGCCAGCTCGGCCCGGAACACGTCGGCGTCCAGCGCGCCCTCGCCGACCGCCAGCGTGTAGCCGCCGGCGGAGAGGACGAGCGACTCGCGGCCGAGGGCCCGGCGCAGTCCGGCGACGTACTTCTGCACCACGTTCGCGCCGTTCTCCGGCGGCTCGTCACCCCAGACCGCGTCGACGATCCGATGGGTCGGCACCGGCCTGCCGGGGCTCAGCAGCAGCACGGCCAGGACGGCCCGTTGCTTGGCCGGGCCGAGGTCGACGGGGTCGGGTCCGCGGAAGGCGCGCACCGGGCCGAGGATTTCGAACCGTGCTTCCGGTTCCACCCCCTATGACCAGCACTTTCCTTGACACGGCAGCGGAACGGCAGCCGGCAGCAGCATAGCCGCAGCGCGACGGCAGACCCACCCGGGAGCCTTTGATCCGTCGATGCACGAACGTAGAGGGATGGAACGATGACTGTGCTGACCAAGCGACTCGCCGCGGTGGCGGCACTGATGATCCTGGGCGGCTGCGGCCAGGCCGCCGGGCCCGAGGCGGCGAAGCCGGCCGCGCCCACTCCCGCCGAGGTCCTGAAGAAGGCGGTGCCGAGCACCGCTACCGACGTCTTCCACTACGCGATCACCGGTGGCGTGCAGACCGGGTCCGGCGTCGTCGACAGCGCCAAGAAGACGATGACCATCGACGTCACCCAGAAGGAGCCCGACGCCGGGTTCACCATGACGATGAAGCTGCTGATGGTCGGCGACGACGCGTGGGCCAAGATCTCGTTCGGCGGCGACACGACCGGCCTGGACCTGCCCGCGCTGCCGAAGAAGTGGATGAAGCTGGACGCCGCGAAGCTCGGCGCGGACGCGCAGGACATGACGTACGACGGTCAGATCGACCCGGGCAACGTGAGCACCCTGGTCGACGCGGCCGCCGGCCTGACCGAGAAGTCGCCGGGTCACTTCGCCGGCACCGTGGACCTGACCCAGGCGGCCGACGCCGACATCGTCGAGGCGGAGACGCTCAGCGCGCTCGGCGACAAGGCGCGGGCGGTGCCGTTCGAGGCGACGCTCGACGCCCGGGGCCGGGTCAGCACCGCGACCGTGCGGGTGCCGGCCGCCGGCAAGAGCAAGGCGCTCACCTACCACGTCACCTACGACCAGTACGACAGCGCCCGGTCACCGTCCGCGCCGACCGGCTCGGCCCAGGTGAAGGCGCCGAAGGCGGCCTACGACCTGCTGAACGGTTAGGCCGGGGCGGGGCCGGTGCTGTCTCGCACCACCAGCGTGGCAGGCAGGAGAAGGTGCGGGATATCGGGGGAGTGCCGCAGCGCCGCGTTCAGCAGCGCTGCGGCGTTCCGCCCCTTCTCCGTCACGTCCTGGCGGACCGTGGTCAGCGCCGGCTGCGTCTGGGTGGCGATCGGGCCGTCGTCGAAGCCGACCAGCGAGACGTCCGCCGGGACGCGCAGCCCCAGGTCGTCGGCGGCCTGCCGGACGCCGACGGCGGTGACGTCGGAGAAGCACAGCACGGCGGTCGGCCGGTCCGGGCGGGACAGCAGCTCGCGGGCGTCCGCGCGGATCAGGTCGACCCGCTCGAACGGCCGCCGGATGACGACCGGGGTGATCCCGGCCGGGCCGAGCACGTCGTTCCAGCCCAGGCGGCGCTGGATCGAGGCGTACCCCTCGGCCGGCACGTCCCGGTCGGCGATCAGCCCGTACGGCCCGTGCGTGCCGACGGTGGCGTACGCGATCCGGGTGTGCCCGAGGCCGACCAGGTGCCGGGCGGCGTCCCGGGCGGCCTCCCGGTCGGCGACGTTGACGCAGGCGTAGCCGTCGACCGGCGCCTGGTCGACGAAGACCAGCGGCAGCCGGCGGCGGCGCAACCAGCCGACCGCCGGTGAGGTCGGGTCGCAGGAGTAGACCAGCGCGCCGTCCATCGCCACGTCCCGGGCCGGGATCAGGTCCCCGGTCGACGCCGAGCTGAGCAGCGTGATGGCGAGCCCGGTGGGGGCGAGCTCCTCGGCGATCGCGCCGAGGAACCCGCCGGCCACCAGGTCGGTGAAGGCGTAGCGCAGCGAGTCGGTGAGCAGGATGCCGATCGTGCCGGTGGTGCCCTTGGCCAGCGCGCGGGCGGTCGGGTCGGGTCCGGCGTACCCCAGCTCCCGGGCGGCGTCCAGGATCCGCTCGCGCAGGGTGGGGGAGAGCTGGTCGGGCCGGGAGAACGCGTTGGAGACCGTCATCCGGCTCACGCCGACGCGGTCGGCGATGGTCTGCAAGGTCACCCTGGGCACCTCTACACGGTAGAGCGCCCCCGGGATCACCGGAAAAGAGCTTCGGGCCGCCGGCCGCCCGGCGCGACGGCTGCGGCGACGCGGTACAGCACGCGGGCCAGCGACAGGCGCAGACGCGGCGGTTTCTCGACGAACGGCACGACCGGCGCGTCCGGCCGGGCGCTGAGCACCTCGCGGTTGGTGTCGTGCACGCCGCGCAGGTAAGCGGTGGGAAGTTCCATGACGTCCTCCTCTCTGTACCGGTACAGTAGCGCGCGTCTTCTGTACCGGTCAAGAAGCGGACCGCGCCAAGGTGGCCGGCCCACCTGTGATGGGATCGGAGGATGGGCGCGAACGCTGAGTACGTCTTCGTCGGGTGCTACACCGCTGACAAGGGAGGTGAGGGTGACGGCATCACGCTGCTGCGGCGTGATCCGGCCACCGGCGCGCTGACCCGGCTCGGCCTGGCCGCGCGCACCCCGTCACCGTCCTTCCTCACCCAGCACCCCACCCTCCCGGTCCTCTACGCGGTCAACGAGCTGGACGAGGGCTCGATCTCCGCCTTCACCGTCGCTCCGGACTGCTCGCTGATCCCGCTCGGTGTCCGCTCCACCGGCGGCGCGGACCCCTGCCACCTCGCGGTCACCGCGGACGGCCGGCACCTGGTGGTGGCCAACTACACGAGCGGCTCGGTGGCAGTGCATCCGCTGGACGACGACGGCGCCCCGGGCGAGCGCAGCGACCTGCTCACCCTGGCCGGCTCCGGCCCGGACGCGGAACGGCAGGCCGGCCCGCACGCGCACATGGTGGTGCCGGACCGCAACGGCCCGGACGTGCTGATCTCCGACCTGGGCTCGGACCGGGTGTGGCGGTCCCGGCTGGACCCGGTCTCCGGCCGGCTGGGCTCGCCCGAGCCGGCGGTGGTGGCGAAACCCGGCACCGGGCCGCGGCACCTGACCCGCTCGGCGGACGGCGCGCTGCTGCTGGCCGGCGAGCTGTCCGGCACGCTCGGCTGGTACCGCGCGGCCGGCGGACCGGTCCTGGAGGCGCGAGGGGAGGTGGCCGCCAGCAAGGTGACCGGTCCGGTTCATCCGTCCGAGGTGACCGCCGGCCGTGACGGCCGCTTCGTGTACCTGGCGAACCGCGGGCCGGACACCGTGTCGACGTTCGCCTGGGACGGGGAGAGCGCGACCCTGATCGCCGAGACATCGACCGGCGGCACTTGGCCACGACACATGATCTTGATTGGTGATCACCTCTACGTAGCCAATGAGCGTTCACACAACGTGACAGTTTTCCGGGTCGATCCGGACCGTGGAATACCGGCCGCGGAAGGGGATCCGGCCACCGAGCCGAGCCCCACCTGCCTGCTTCGGTGGACCCCGACAATGATCAGGCCATAGGCCAGATCGGGCACCCGGGCAGGTCCGTGATCTTTGCCGTGAAATCGGGCACCCGGGTGCCCAAACGTGATACTGATCGAGATGGCGTCGTCACGCTCGGTGTTTTCTAGATCGGAGAACGCCAATCTGAGTAATTTTCGACCGAACGTATATGGCATTCAGGTCTCGACATGCGCACTATGGAGCGCGTGTCTGGCCGCCATCGTAGGAACTTCAACTTAAAAGGGGCGGGCGTCGTTGGTGGAGCGATGGCGATCGTCGTCGTTATCGCGGGAACGTGGTTCGGATACAGCCAGCTGGCTGATTCCGGCTGCACCGGCTCCATCAAGCTGAACGTCGCCGCCACCCCTGAGATATCACCCGCCGTCACCAACGCTGCGAACAAGTGGTCGCAGGGCGGGGGCAACGTGAACGGCACCTGTGTGTCCGTCAACGTGGAGTCCCTCCCCTCGGCCGACGTCGCCAGCGCGATCGCGGGACAGCACGGGGTCAACCTGTCCGGCCTGGGGCAGCCGTCCGGCGCCATCCAGGTGCCCGACGTGTGGCTCCCGGACTCGTCGACCTGGCTGCTGCGCCTGCAGAACGAGGCCTCCGGCTTCACGCCGTCCAAGGTCACGTCGGTGGCGCAGAGCCCACTGGTCATCGCCATGCCCGAGCCGATCTCCAAGCAGCTCGGCCTGCAGGGCAAGAAGGTCGCCTGGAGCTCGCTGCTGGGGCAGATCAAGGCGTCCGACGGCCCACGGTTCGGCATCGTGAACCCGGCCCGCGACGCGTCCGGTCTCGCCGCGCTGATGTCGATCGGCTCGGCCATCGGCGCCGGCCAGGGCAGCGTCCCGAAACTGGTGGACGCGCTGACCTACCTCGCCAAGAGCCGCTCCGAGCTGCGCGACGAGTTGCTCGAGTCGTTCCCGAAAGCGACCGACGAGGGCACCCTGCTGGAAAGCCTCGGCGCCGCGCCGCTCTCCGAGGAGGACGTGATCGCGTACAACGCGAAGCGGCCGCCCGTCGCGCTGAGCGCGCTCTACCTGGAGCCCAACTCGGTGCCGATGGACTACCCGTACTCGGTGCTGCCGCAGGTGGTCGACGGTCAGAAGATCGACGCCGCGCAGGCTCTGCTCAAGCAGCTGACCGCGTCCTCGTTCAAGAACGAGATCTCGGCACAGGGCCTGCGTGCCCCGGACGGCACGTACGGCTCCAGCTTCGTGGCCCCGGCCGGCGCCCCGCCGGCGTCCCCGGCGATCAGCGCGCCCGCGGCCGGCAGCGACAAGGGCGGGACGGCCGCGGCCGGTCTGGACGCCACCGCGGTCAGCAAGGTGGTCGGCTCCTGGAACGCGACCACCCAGGCCGGTCGGGTGCTGGCGGTCTTCGACGTCTCCGGCTCGATGAACCGTCCGGTGCCCACCGCCAACAACGCCTCCCGGGCGGACGTCACCAAGGCGGCGGCCACCACCGGTCTCAGCCTGTTCAGCGACGAGTGGGCGGTCGGCGTCTGGCGCTTCTCCACCGACATGGGGCCGAACCACCGGCCCTGGGAGGAGCTCATCCCGATCACCTCGCTGCGCAGCAACCGGAAGGGTGTTCAGGCCACCATCCCGCGGCTCACGCCGAAGGAGGACGGTGACACCGGGCTCTACAACACGGTGCTCGACGCGTACAACTACGCCAAGGCGAACTGGAAGCAGGGCAAGGTCAACTCGGTGATCCTGTTCACCGACGGCGAGAACGACAACGTCAACGGCATCGACCAGGCGCAGCTGCTCGCCCAGCTGAAGAAGGTCCAGGACCCGAAACGCTTCGTCCGCCTCGTGCTGATCGGCATCGGCAACGACGTCAACAAGAACGAGCTCGGCACGATCCAGAAGGCGGTCCGCGGCAGCGGCCTCTACTTCGCCCCGGACCCGACCAAGATCACGGATATCTTCCTGCAGGCGATCGGTTCGCGCACCGGCGTCGAGTAAGAGCCGGCACGACCCACGCGGCCGCCGTCCCCACCGGGGCGGCGGCCGCGACCACTTCGCCGCCGATGTCCACACCCTTCGGCGTACGCCCTCAGCCCGCCCGCCGCAGCCAACCGGCCGGGTCGTCACGCACCCCGCGGATCACCGTGTCCGCCGCCCCGCGCACCGCCGCGTCCGCCCCGAGCCGGGCGGCCCGCAGCGTCACCGGCGCCAGCCCGGCGGTCAGCACCCGGCGCCGCAGCTCCGCCTCGATCCCGTCGCGCAGCCGCTCGAAGTACGGCGCGTAGGCCCCGCCCAGCACGATCACCGGCACGTCCAGCAGGTTGACCACGGTGGACAGCGCGATGCCCAGCGCGGCGGCGGCCCCCGGCTCGTCGGCCGCGAGCGCCTCCTGGCCGGCGTACTGCTCCAGGCAGCCGGTCGCGCCGCACCGGCACGGTTTCCCGTCCGGGTCCACGGTCAGGTGCCCGATCTCGCCGCTCCAGCCCCGCGCGCCGCGGTAGAGCTCGCCGTCGATCACCAGTCCGGCGCCGATGCCGATCTCGCCGGAGACGTACAGGAAGGTCTGCTCGCCGCCGGCCACCCGCAGCTCGCCGAGCGCCGCGAGATTCGCCTCGTTGTCCACCGTCACCGGTAGGCCGGCCAGCTCGGGCACCTCGCGCAGCAGGGCCGGGGCGGCCACGTCCTGCCAGCCGAGGTTGGGCGCGACCCGGACCACGCCGGCCGAGACCAGGCCGGGCACGGCCAGCGTGGCGCCGGCCACGACCAGCCCGTCGGCCTCGGCGGCGAGCCGGGCGCGGGCGGCCAGCCCACCCAGCGCGGCGAGCGCGTCGGCGGCGGCGGCCGGGCGCTGGTCGGCGTGCTCGATGAAGCGCTGCCGGACGGCGCCGGTCAGGTCGACCACGCAGGCCGCCAGGTAGTCGACGTTGATCTCCAGGCCCAGCCCGGCCGGGCCGGCCGAGGTGAGTGCCAGGCCGGCCGCCGGACGGCCGGCGCCGGTCCGCGGCGGCGGGTCCAGCTCGATCAGCAGCCCACCCTCGATCAGGTCGTCGACGAGCGCCGAGACGGTGGCCCGGGTGAGCCCGGTGGCCGCCGCGACGGCCGCGCGGGATGGGGGATTCGCCCTGTTCGCCACGGTGTTGAGAACCAGCGCGAGATTATGGGCCCGCACGCTGGACTGCCGGACGGGAGTGCTGGAGGGGGAGGACATCCGGGCCGTCACGGCCTTGACAATGCCACACCGCCGCCAAATAATTCAACCAATAAACAAATCGAACGCGTTTCCCGGAGGTAACCGTGTCGGTGCAGGCCACTCGTGATGACAAGTTCTCCTTCGGTCTCTGGACCGTCGGCTGGCAGGCGCGCGACCCGTTCGGTGACGCCACCCGCCCGGCCATCGACCCGGTCGAGACCGTGCACAAGCTCGCCGAGATCGGGGCGTACGGCGTCACGTTCCACGACGACGACCTGGTGCCGTTCGGTGCCGACGCGCAGACCCGTGACGGCATCGTCGCCGGGTTCAAGAAGGCGCTCGACGAGACCGGCCTGATCGTCCCGATGGTGACCACCAACCTGTTCACCCACCCGGTGTTCAAGGACGGCGGCTTCACCAGCAACGACCGCAACGTCCGGCGCTACGCGCTGCGCAAGGTGCTGCGCCAGATGGACCTCGGTGCCGAGCTGGGCGCCAAGACCCTGGTCCTGTGGGGCGGCCGGGAGGGCGCGGAGTACGACTCGGCCAAGGACGTCAAGGCCGCCCTGGACCGTTACCGCGAGGCGCTCAACCTGCTCGCGCAGTACTCGGAGGACCGGGGCTACGGCTTCCGCTTCGCCATCGAGCCGAAGCCGAACGAGCCCCGCGGCGACATCCTGCTCCCGACCGCCGGCCACGCCATCGCGTTCACCCAGGAGCTGGAGCGCCCCGAGCTGTTCGGGATCAACCCCGAGGTCGGCCACGAGCAGATGTCGAACCTCAACTTCACCCAGGGCATCGCCCAGGCGCTGTGGCACGGCAAGCTCTTCCACATCGACCTGAACGGCCAGCACGGCCCGAAGTACGACCAGGACCTGGTCTTCGGCCACGGCGACCTGCTCAACGCGTTCTCCCTGGTCGACCTGCTGGAGAACGGGCTGGACGGCGGCCGCGCCTACGACGGCCCGCGGCACTTCGACTACAAGCCGTCGCGCACCGAGGACCTGGACGGCGTCTGGGAGTCGGCAAAGGCGAACATCCGGATGTACCTGCTGCTCAAGGAGCGGGCCAAGGCGTTCCGCGCCGACCCCGAGGTGCAGGCCGCCCTGGCCGCGTCCAAGGTCGCCGAGCTGAGCACCCCGACGCTCAACGCCGGCGAGAGCTACGCCGACCTGCTCGCCGACCGCAGCGCGTTCGAGGACTTCGACGCGGACGCCGTGGGCGCGCAGGGCTACGGCTTCGTCAAGCTCAACCAGCTCGCGATCGAGCACCTGCTCGGGGCCCGCTGACCATGGCGCTGGTTGCCGGGATCGACAGCTCGACCCAGTCGTGCAAGGTCGTGATCCGTGATGCCGAGACCGGGAAGCTGATCCGGCAGGGCCGGGCCGCGCACCCGGACGGCACCGAGGTGCATCCGGACGCCTGGTGGGCCGCGCTGCGGCAGGCGATCGAGGAGGCGGGCGGTCTCGACGACGTGGCCGCCGCCTCGGTCGCCGGGCAGCAGCACGGAATGGTCGCGCTGGACGCGCGGGGCGAGGTGGTTCGGCCCGCGCTGCTCTGGAACGACACCCGCAGCGCGGGCGCCGCCGCCGACCTGATCCGGGAGCTCGGCGGGCCGGACAGGTGGGCGGACGCGGTCGGCATCGTGCCGGTCGCCAGCTTCACGCTGACCAAGCTGCGCTGGCTGGCCCGCGCCGAGCCGGAGAACGCCGCCCGGGTGGCAGCGGTCTGCCTGCCGCACGACTGGCTGACCTGGAAACTGTCGGGCTCCACCGACATCGCGGACCTCAAGACCGATCGCAGCGACGCCAGCGGCACCCTCTACTGGTCGGCCAAGACCAACGAGTACCGGCACGACCTGCTGGAACTCGGCTTCGGCCGCAAGCTGATGGTGCCCGAGGTGCTGGGCCCGACGGGCGTCGCGGGGCACCTGCCCAACGGCGCCCCGCTGGGCCCGGGCGCCGGTGACAACGCGGCGGCCGCCCTCGGCACCGGCGCGCTGCCCGGCGACGTGATCGTCTCGATCGGGACGTCCGGCACGGTCTTCGTCTCGTCCGACGCGGCGCCGGTCGACCCGAGCGGCACGGTGGCCGGCTTCGCCGACACCACCGGGCGGTTCCTGCCGATCGTCGTCACCCTCAACGCCGCCCGGGTGCTGGACGCGGCCGCCACCCTGCTCGGCGTCTCGCACGACGAGCTGTCCCGGCTCGCGCTCACCGCGCCCGCCGGGGCGGACGGCCTGGTCCTGGTGCCGTACCTGGAGGGCGAGCGGACCCCGAACCGGCCGGACGCCACGGGCGCGATCCACGGGCTCACCCTGCGTACCTCCACCCCGGCGCACCTGGCCCGGGCCGCCGTGGAGGGCATGCTCTGCGCCCTCGCCGACGGCCTGGACGCGCTGGTCGGGCAGGGTGCGCTGGCGAACCGGATGGTGCTGGTCGGCGGCGGCGCCAAGAGCGAGGCGGTGCGACGGATCGCGCCGGCCCTGTTCGGCAAGCCGGTGCTGGTCCCACCGCCGGGCGAGTACGTCGCCGACGGCGCGGCCCGGCAGGCGGCCTGGATCACCCTGGGCGGGGACGTCCCGCCCGCCTGGTCCGCGGAAACCCCCGCGACGTACGAGGACGACCCGGTCCCGTTGATCCGCGAACAGTACGCTGCCGCGCAGCACGCGGTACTCGACCGGACCCGCTGATCGGTTCCGGCCGGCTCGCCTGGGGAGCCGGCCGGAACTTTTTCCCGGAAAGTTGTTGTCGCCCCGCCTGGACCACATCTACGTATCGGCCGCATCCCCGGCGGCCCATCCCCATACGTAGGAAGGATCCGCAGTGGCGACTCGCAAGCGGAAACTGCTGGGCGCGGCGGCGGTGCTCGCCGTCCCGGCCGGCCTGATCGGCTGGGCGGTGCTGCCGTCGGAGGCGGCCACCGCCCCGGCGGCCGGTGGTGTCTACACGCTGGCTGTGAAGAAGAGCGGCATGTGCGTCGATGTGCCGTCGGCTGCCAAGGACGACAAGGCGCTGTTGCAGCAGTGGGGTTGCACCGCGAATGCGGCTTGGCAGCAGTTCCAGGTGGTGGCGCGGGGCGGCAACTTCCAGTTGAAGAACGTCAACAGTGGCAAGTGTGTCGACGTGCCGTCGGCGTCCACCGCCTCGGGTGTGCAGCTGTGGCAGTACACCTGCGGGACCGGCACCAATCAGCAGTGGAGGTTCGTGGCCTCGGGTACCGGCACGTTCCAGATCGTCAGCGTGAGCAGCGGGCTGTGCGTCTCCGACCAGGCCGCCTCGACCGCCTCGGGCGCGGCGATCATCCAGGAGACGTGCACCGCCAACTCGAACAAGCAGTGGGCGTTCACCCCGGTCACCGGCGCCACCACCCCGCCCACCGGGGGCACCTTCACCGTCGCGTCGGACGGCACCGGCAAGTACCGGACGGTGCAGGCGGCGATCGACGCGGTGCCGGCGAACAACACCAGCCGGGCCACCATCACCATCAAGCCGGGTACCTACCGTGAGGTGCTCACGGTGCCGTCGAACAAGCCCTTCGTCACCCTGGCCGGTGGTGGCGGCGCGGCGTCCGACACGGTGCTGGTCTACAACAACTCCGCGCACACCAGCGGCACCTCGGGCAGCGCCAGCGTCTCGGTGGCGGGCAAGGACTTCGTCGCGTCGAACCTGACCATCGCCAACGACTACGACGAGAACACCTACGAGGACGGCGACCAGGCCGTGGCCCTGAAGCTGGGCGGCGACCGGGCGACCCTGGACAACGTGCGGCTGCTCGGCGACCAGGACACGTTCCTGCTCAACAGCGGGCGGTCGTACATCAAGAACTCGTACGTCGAGGGCACCGTCGACTTCATCTTCGGCGGCGGCACCGGGGTCTTCAACGCCACCAGGGTCCACGAGAAGCGGACCACCGGCGGGCCGATCACCGCGGCCAGGACCGACGCGGCCAACCCGTACGGCTTCCTCTTCTACAAGTGCACGATCACCGGCGCCACGAACAACACCACGCAGCTCGGCCGGCCGTGGGGTCCGGACGCGCAGGTGCTGTACCGCGAGTCGTCGCTGAGCGCGACCGTCAAGACCGCGCAGCCGTGGATCGACATGTCGTCGAACTCCTGGCAGAACGCCCGTTTCCTGGAATACCGGAACACCGGCTCGGGCGCGACGACCAACAGCAACCGGCCGCAGCTCAGTGACGCGCAGGCCGCCAACCACACCCCGCAGAAGTACCTCGCGGGCACCGACAACTGGAACCCGGTGGGCTGATCATGACGAAGAAGCGCATTCTCCTGTCCGCGGCCGTGCTGGCCGTCCCGGCCGCGATCGTCGGCTGGTCGGTCCTCCCGTCGAACGCGGCCACCGTGCCGGCCGCGGGCTCCACCTACACGCTGGCTGTGAAGAAGAGCGGCATGTGCGTCGATGTGCCGTCGGCTGCCAAGGACGACAAGGCGCTGTTGCAGCAGTGGGGTTGCACCGCGAATGCGGCTTGGCAGCAGTTCCAGGTGGTGGCGCGGGGCGGCAACTTCCAGTTGAAGAACGTCAACAGTGGCAAGTGTGTCGACGTGCCGTCGGCGTCCACCGCCTCGGGTGTGCGGCTGTGGCAGTACACCTGCGGGACCGGCACCAATCAGCAGTGGAGGTTCGTGGCCTCGGGTACCGGCACGTTCCAGATCGTCAGCGTGAGCAGCGGGCTGTGCGTCTCCGACCAGGCCGCCTCGACCGCCTCGGGCGCGGCGATCATCCAGGAGACGTGCACCGCCAACTCGAACAAGCAGTGGGCGTTCACCCCGGTCACCGGCTCCACCGCGACCCCGGCACCGACCGCGTCCGGCGGCCGGACCTGGTCCGACACCGCTGACGGCTTCGCCTCGACCGGCGGTGGCACCACCGGCGGTGCGGCCGGCACCACCGTCACCGTGAAGACCCAGGCCGACCTGACCAAGTACGTCACCGCCGCCGAGCCCTACGTGATCAGGGTGGCCGCGCCCATCACGATCACCCCGAAGGGCACCGAACTCAAGGTCACGTCGAACAAGACCATCGTCGGCGCCGGGACCAGCGGCCAGATCCTGCAGGGCGGTTTCTTCCTGGGCGCCGGCGTGCGGAACGTGATCATCCGCAACCTGACCATCAAGGACGCCGCGATGGCCGAGGACGACCCGGACGACAAGGTCTACGACTACGACGGCATCCAGATGGACACCGCCGACCACATCTGGATCGACCACAACACCATCACCAACATGAACGACGGCCTGATCGACAGCCGCAAGGACACCACGTACCTGACCGTGTCGTGGAACGTCCTGTCGAACGAGAACAAGGCGTTCGGCATCGGCTGGACGGACAACGTGACCGCCCGGATGACCATCCACCACAACTGGATCCACGACACCAACCAGCGCAACCCCAGCGTGGACAACGTCGCGCTGGCGCACCTCTACAACAACTACATGCAGAACATCACGTCGTACGGGAACCTCTCCCGTGGCTCGACCAAGCTGGTCCTGGAGAACAGCTACTTCGATCACGTGGTGAACCCGTACTACAACGACACGTCCGCCGCGCAGCTCAAGCAGTCCGGCAGCGTCGTGGTGAACTCCAGCGGCAAGCAGCAGACCAACGGCTCCGCCTTCAACCCGAAGGACTACTACTCGTACGCCCTGGACGCCGCCGCCGACGTCCCGGCGCTGCTGAAGAAGTACGCCGGTCCGCAGGCCACGATCGGCAACTGAGCCCTCCACGGGAGAGGGGAGCGGCCCCGGGACCGTGGGAGCAGTCCCGGGGCCGTCCATCAAGCCGCCGTGCGCCAGTCGGCGGCGAAGGCCCGCGCCGGGTTGGTGATCAGGACGGCGGTGGCCACGTCGCCGCCGATCTCCCGTTCGAGGCGCGGCCGCAGGCCGCTGAGCAGGAACGGCATGCCGGGCCCGTCAGCGGTCGAGCGGGCGGCGGCCGTCACGGTGTCCCCGCCGAGCAGGATCCGGTCCGGATGGCCGGCGTCCACCAGCGCGGCGATGCTGTCCAGCAACCGCCAGTCGGTCTGGTGATGGGCCCGGGACGGCCCGTCGAACGCCACGTACGCGCCGGCCTCGGCGACCGCACGGTGCACCCGCGTATCCGGGAACCGGTGCAGGTGCCCGAGGATCACCCGGCCGGGCGGCACCCGGTGCGTGTCGCAGAGCAGGTCGAGCAGGTCGAGCGCGGCGGTTCCGCCCTCCAGGTGCACGCCGATCGGGGCGCCGGTGGCGTGATGGGCCCGCGCCGCGGCGGCGGCCACCCGCCGGGCGTGGTCGTCGAGATGGTGGTAGCTCCCGGCGATCTTGATGAGGCCGGCGCGCACCGGAGCGGTGGTCAGCTCGCCGATGAACAGTTCGGGCAGTCGCTCGTACACGTCCCGCAGCCGTTCGGGGTCGTAGTGTTTCGCCTGGTGCAGGCCGGTCGCCGCGACGATGTGCACGCCCGAGCGCCGGGACAGCGCGGGCAACTCCTGGTGCCGGCCGCCCATGCCCCACGGGGTCCACTGGATCACCGTGCCGCCGCCGAGCGCCGCGAACGCGGCCAGCTCGGTCAGCGCCGCCGCCGGGTCGTCGAGTTCCTGACCCGCCAGGGCCGGGGAGCGCAGGAACAGGTGATCGTGCGCGTCGCACACGCCCAGCGCCGCCGGTTCGACGTCACCCAGGACGGTACGCACCGCCGCGCTCACTGCGGATCACCGCCCGCGTGCTCGACGGCGTCCAGCGCGGCGCCCACCACCCGCAGCCCGGCCAGCGCCCTGGGCACGCCGATGTACGGCGCCAGGTGCACGAACACCTCGACGATCTGCTCCCGGTCCAGGCCGACCCGCAGCGAGGTCCGCACGTGCCCGGTGAGCTGCGGGTCCACGCCGCCGAGGGTGGCGAGCGCCGCGAGGTTCACCAGCTGCCGGTCGCGCAGCGACAGCCCGTCCCGCTGGTAGGTGCCGCCGAACAGGCTGGTGACGACCCAGTCGGCGAAGCCGGGCGCGAGCCGCTCGACGGCCGGCAGGGTGGCCAGCCGCGTCGGCTCGTCCTGCAGGACGTCCAGCATGCGATAGCCCCGGTCGCGGTCGAGCGTCGCCGGAGCCAGGTGTTCGGACAGGTCGGGCATGGCTACCCCCTCGATCGGTGTAACGGTTGAGCCGTTACGGGCAACGTAGCAGACGTAACGGGTGAAGCGTTACCATCGTCGGGTGACCACCCATGACCCGCTCGCGCTCCGGTACGACTGCGGCGCCGTCTGGCTCAACCTGCTCGCCACCCGGGGCCGGGCGTTCAGCGCCGACCCGGTCGAGCGGCTGACCGGCCCCGAGCGGCTCGCCGAGTGGCTGGAGC
The DNA here is from genome assembly GCF_030252345.1 of Actinoplanes oblitus. Taxonomy (NCBI): domain Bacteria; kingdom Bacillati; phylum Actinomycetota; class Actinomycetes; order Micromonosporales; family Micromonosporaceae; genus Actinoplanes; species Actinoplanes oblitus. The sequence continues at coordinate 1,200,202 of NZ_CP126980.1, forward strand.
GGAGCGAGCTGTCGCCGGTCCGCCCGCCCGGCCCCGAGGATCTGGCCCTCGCCCGCGAGCTGCGTGAGATGCTGCGCCCGCTGGCCCTGGCCACCGTCGACGGGGTGCCGCCCCCGCCCGCCGCCGCGGACCGGCTGGCCGTGTTGCTGGCCGAGCAGGATGCCCCGCCGCGATTGATCACCGGTGACCGGCTCCGGCTCGCGCCGCCGGCGACCGCGCGCGAGGCGTTCGCCAGGATCGCCCGGCAGGCGGTCGATCAGCTCACCGGCGCCGACCGGCACGCGCTGAAGGTCTGCCCGGAGGACGACTGCCGCGGTGTCTTCGTCGACCCACCGGGCCGGCGCCGCTGGTGCCCGTCACCGGCCTGCGCGAGCCGCGGCCGGGTCCGCGCGCTGCGCGCCCGCCGGGCCGCGCACGAGCGATAACCGGGTCCGCGCCATCCGCGCGCTGCGCGCCCGCCGGGCCGCGCACGAGCGATAACCGGGTCCGCGCCATCCGCGTGCCGCGCGCCCGCCGGGCCGCGCACGAGCGACAACCGGGCCCGCGCCAGCGGAACCGGTGGTCGTCGCGGCGCCGCCGCCCTGCCCGCCGGCTCGACTGTCGCTAACCTCTACCCGTGATGGGCAGGGGCGGCACCGTGCACCGCGGCTACAGCGTCGCGGTCTTCGTGATCCTGGCGTCCCTGGACAACGTGGCGATCGGCATCGTGCCGCCGCTGTACGGCAGCATCGGCGACGCCTTCGGAGTGGGCGAGGCACGCATCGCGCTGGCCACCACGACCATGTTCCTGATCAGCGCCGTCGCCGCGATCGGCTGGGCGTACGCCGGTGACCGCACCGACCGCAAACCGGTGCTGCTCATCGGCACCCTGATCTGGGTCGCCGGCACCGCCTGGTCGGGGCTGGCCGACGGCTATCCCGCGTTTCTGCTCGCCCAGGTGATCGCCGCGTTCGGGCTGGGCGCCGTCGCCTCGGTGAGCTTCTCGGTGGTCAGCGACCTGATCTCACCGCGGCGCCGTGGCCTGGTGATGAGCTTCTGGGGCCTGTCGCAGGGCCTCGGGACGCTGGCCGGCACCCTGACCGGCGGCATCCTGGGGCACACCGACTGGCGGGAGCCGTTCCTGGTGACCGCGGCGGCCGGGCTGGTGGCCACGGTGCTCTACCTGTTCACCTACAACGTGCCGCGCGGCGAGAGCCAGCCGGAGCTGGCCGGTGTCGAGTACGACGAGCGGATCCACCACGACCACCTGCCGATCATCCTGGGCCGGCGCACCAACGTCTGGCTGATCCTGCAGGGCGGCACCGCGCAGATCGCCTTCGGCTCCCTGGTCTGGCTGCCGGTGCTGTTCCGCGCCCGCGCCGAGGACCAGGGCTATTCGACAGGCACCGCGGTGCTGGTGGGCAGCGCGTTCGCGACGATCTTCCAGCTCGGGGCGGCACTGTCGATCCTCGGCGGGCTGGCCGGGGACCGGCTGCAACGGCGTACGCCACGAGGCCGGGCCCTGGTGGCGGCGGTCGGTGTGCTGGCAGCGGTCCCGTTCTACGTGGTGTTGTTCTTCGTCCCGATGACGATCACCGTGCCGGACGGGGCGGGCACCGGCGCGGTGATCCGCGGCGTGCTGGACAACGTGGTGACCGAGCCGACCGTCGCCGCCTGCCTGGGCATCGCGGTCTTCGCGTTGATGCTGACCTCGGCCAACTCGCCGAACTGGTTCGCCATGATCGCCGACGTGAACCCGCCCGAGCACCGCGGCACCGTCTACAGCCTGGGGAACCTGGTCAACGGCGTCGGCCGGGCCGGTGGGAACGCCCTGGTCGGGGTGGCCTTCCAGCGGCTCTCCGGCGCGTTCCCGCCGCCGCTGAACTACGCGGTCGGGCTGGCCGCGTTCCAGTTCTTCTTCATCCCGACCGGGGTCATGTACTGGCTGGCTAGCAGGACGGTGGCGGCGGACATGGCCGGCACGCACGCCGCCCTGCTGGCCAAGGCCTCAGCGAAGGGCCCAGACGGTCACGTCGGTGGGGACCCGGCCGTCGTCGCCGAGGGGCTCGCTGCTCAGCAGGATCCGGACGCCATCCGGTAACGGCACGGCGGACGGGCCGAAATTGGTCAGCACCAGAACGTCCTCGTTGTGGAACGCCAGGGTGCTCGCCGCGGACTCGATCCAGGTCAGCGACCCGGCACCGAGCCCGTGCTCGCGGCGCGACCGCAGCGCCGACCGGTACAGCTCGTAGGTCGAGCCGGGCACGTCCACCTGCCGGTCCAGCGCGTACTCCGCCCAGGCCGTGGGCTGCGGCAGCCAGCTGTGGTCGCCCGGCCCGAAACCGTAGGACGGCGCGTCGGCCTCCCACGGGATCGGCACCCGGCAGCCGTCCCGCCCGCGCTCCGCGTGCCCGGACCGCTCCCGGGCCGGATCCTGCCGGAACTCGTCGGCCATCGTGGTGTGCTCCGGCAGTCCCAGCTCCTCACCCTGGTAGAGGTAGGCCGAGCCGGGCAGGCCCAGCATCAGCAGCGTGGCCGCCCGGGCCCGGCGCAGGCCCAGCCCGGTGTCCGGCTGCGGATCGCCGATCCCGATCCCCGGCTTGCGCTTCTCGTCCACCGGGTAGCCCAGCCGGGACGCGTGCCGCACCACGTCGTGGTTGGACAGCACCCAGGTGGTGGTCGCGCCGACCGCGCCGGTGGCGGCCAGCGAGGAATCGATCACCTCGCGCAGCTCGCCCGGCTTCCAGGGCGCCTCCAGGTAGGGGAAGTTGAACGCCTGGTGCATCTCGTCCGGCCGGACGTACCGGGCCAGCCGTTCCTCGGGCTGCACCCAGGCCTCGGCGACCAGGATCCGGTCCGGTGAGTAGCCGTCCAGCACGGCGCGCCACTCCCGATAGATCTCGTGCACGCCCTCCTGGTCCCACATCGGCGGCGGCGGACCGGCCGGCTCCAGGCCGCCGAGCACGGTGGCCGGCTGCGTCCAGTCGGTCAGCGCGGCGTCCTTGACCAGGCCGTGTGCCACGTCGACCCGGAAACCGTCCACCCCCCGGTCCAGCCAGAACCGCAGGATGTCCAGGAACTCGGCGCGGACCTCCGGATGGTCCCAGTTCAGGTCGGGCTGCGAGACGTCGAACAGGTGCAGGTACCACTGGCCGTCCGGGACCTGCTCCCAGGCCGGCCCGCCGAAGACGCTCTGCCACGAGTTCGGCGGTTCGTCGTGGAAGATGTAGCGGTCTCGCTCGGGGCTGCCGGGCGGCGCGGCGAGCGCGGCCCGGAACCAGGCGTGCTCGCTGGACGTGTGGTTCGGCACCAGATCCACGATGATCTTCAGGCCGAGGTCGTGTGCCGTGCCGATCAGCTTGTCGGCGTCGCCGAGGGTGCCGAACCGCGGGTCGACGTCGCGGTAGTCGGCGACGTCGTAGCCGGCGTCGTGCTGCGGGCTGACGTAGAACGGGGAGAGCCAGACGGCGTCGACGCCGAGCTCGCGGAGGCGGGGCAGGCGGGCGGTGATGCCGGGCAGATCGCCCATCCCGTCGCCGTTCCCGTCGGCGAAGGACCGCGGATAGATCTGGTAGATGACAGCGTCGCGCCACCAGGCGTCAGTGGAGGGCATGCCGCCAGCCTAGGCGCGGCACCGGGCTCACTCGTCCAGGATGGCGGCGAATCGCTCCTCGGCCAGGTCCAGCTGGTCCAGGATGTGCTCCTTGGCCTGGGTGGAGAGCGGCGTGTCCGGCCGCCCGATCAGCTCCCGCAGCTTCGGGACCAGCGGGCGGTACTTGGTCGCCGAGCGGTGCGCCTTGTCCAGCGTGGTGTGGATCACCCCGACGCCGTTGTCGGTGAAGTCGGAGATCTTGATGACCCGGGCCCACGGATCGCGGTCCAGACTGTCCGCGACGTGCTCCCGGTACTGCTCGTGCCGGTCGCGGTCCGGGTCGTAGGCCGGGTTCGTCACCGACCGGACCAGGGCCGCCACCCGCGGATTGAAGCGCTGCGCGAGGACGGCCAGGGCCGCCTCGGTGGCCTTTTCGTACGAGGTGTCCGGTGCGATCCCGGCCAGCTCGGCCGGATGGTCCTCGACCGCGTCGTGCAGCAACGCCGCGACCAGCACGTCCACGTCCCGGACCTGGTAGTAGCGGATGATCCGGATGGCCACCCGGAGCAGGTGGTTGAGGTACGGCTCGCGGACCCGCCGGTCCTCCGCGTGCAGTGCCGCCGCCAGCACCAGCGCCTCGGTCAGCCGTTCCCGCTCCGGCTCGGGGAACGACTCCAGCTCCAACTGGAAGCGTTGCCGGAGGCCGGCCTCGCCGTACACCTCGGTGATCGCGTGCAGCGGCATCGACAGCAGCATCCGTGGCGCCATGCGGATCAGATATACCCGATCGTCGGCCGTGGCGGGGATCGATCACGTGCCGGATGTGGCCGGACCCACCACCGGACCACCGGGTTCGGTGCCCGGTACGGCCGGTGCGGCCGGGGGTGTCGCGGCCGGTGGCGCCATCCGCTGTTGCGTCATCCGCGAGGGGACCGGGGCGCCGGCCACCGACGGGTCGAAGGTGGGCGGCCGCGGCGCCGGGCGTGGGCCGGGCGACGGGCGGGCGCTGCCACCGGCCCGGCCGGCCGCCATCGCGCGGGCCGCGGGAGAGAGCCGGAGCCCGCCCACCGAGGGCTGGCGCAGCGTCCAGGGCTGCGGCGTCTCGGCGTGCACGCCGCGCTTCGGGGTGCCGGCGCCGTCGGTGAACTCCTCCTCGGTCATCGCCTGCAACGCGCTCAGGGCCACCGCGACGATGATGATCGCGGTCAGCACGGTGATCGGCACGATCATGGTGAGCGGCCGGATCCCGGAGGTGCTCGGCACCAGGGTGGGGTCCATCCGCACCGACATCGCCGCCATGCCGGTGTAGTGCATGCCGCAGACCGCTACCGCCATCACCGCGGAGGCGCCGGCCACCCGGTGCAGGCCGCGTACCGAGACGGTGAACCACAGGGCGATCGTGCAGGCGGCCAGCGCGATCACCGCGGACGCGGCGACCAGCAGCGGGTTGTAGTGCACCCGCGCGGACACCCGCATGCCCTCCATCCCGGTGTAGTGCATGGCCAGCACCCCACCACCGGTCAGCACGCCGGCCGCGATGGTCTTGGCGGTGCTTCGCCCGCCGTGCCCCACCACCATCAGCCCGATACCCACGGTGACCACCGAGAAGGCGAGGCTGAGCAGGGTGACCGGGAGGTCGTAGCGGACCGGGCTGTCCGGCACGTCGAAGCCGAGCATCGCGGAGAAGTGCATCAGCCAGATGCCGCCACCGCCGATCGCGAACGCGGCGATCACCAGCCACCGGTTACGCCGGCCGCGACTGTGCGCGTCCCGCGCCCGTGCCGTGCAGAGCAACCCGAGGAACGAGCCGAGGTACGCCAGCAGCGTCGCGGCTATCGGGTTGAAGGCGCCGTAGGTGAAGTGGTGAACATGTGCAGCCACTGGCTTACCTCGCGAAACTCGGCGATCGTCCGCGGGGGATTCAGTCAGATTTCAGCTGTCGTCCATCGCACGTCGAGTGCGTCGGCGCACCAAAGAGATCGGGACCGCCTCGCGTCGGAGAACGCGAGACGGTCCCGGAGCCGGTACCGATGGGAGGAAGCGGGGGATACCGATCAGGTGAAGATGCTGACGCCGCCCGGCCCGACCAGCAGGCCCACGATGATCAGCACAACACCCCAGAGGATCTGCCGCCGGAACAGCGCGAGAATGCCGGCGACCACGAGGATTACGGCGAGAATCCAGAGCAGTAGGTCCATGCCGGTCCGATACCCGATGTCCGGAAATCGAAAACCTGGTTCCGGCTCAGGCCGTCGCCAGTTCCTCGTGCTTGGCGTCCACAGTGTCGGAGAGCAGCTGATACACGTTGTACGCCTGCTTGATGACCGGGTGCGCGACGTTGCGGACCGGCACCCCGCCGGGGGTCCGGCCGCGCTCCGAGCCGTGGTGCGCGTGCCCGTGCAGGGCCAGGGCGGTGGGCGCGTCGTCGATCGCCTGGCCGAGCTGGTAGCAGCCGAGGAAGGCGTAGATCTCCAGCGGCTCGCCGGTCAGGGTCTCCGGGACCGGCGCGTAGTGGGTCAGCGCGACGAGCGCGTCGCACTCCACCGAGCGCAGCGCCTCGCGCAGGCTGTCGGCGTACCGCTCGGTGGTACGGACGAAGTCCTTCGACTCGCGTTCGCCGAAGTTGCTCGCGCAGGCGCCCTTGAAGCCGCCGCCGAACCCCTTGGTGCCGGCCACCCCGAGCCGGTGCCCGCGGATCTCCAGCACGGTCGCGGTGCCCTCCAGCACGGTGATCCCGGCGTCGGTGAGCACCCGGGCGACGTCGTCCTGCCGGTCGCTCTGATGGTCGTGGTTGCCGAGCACCGCCACGACCGGCACCGCCAGTCCGCCGAACTCGGTGGCGAAGCACTTGGCCTCGTCCACCGTGCCGTGCCGGGTCAGGTCGCCGGCGACCAGCAGCGCGTCGGCCCGGCCCGGCAACTCCTCCAGGGCGGGCCGGTAGCGGCCCACCACGTCCTTGTCCACATGGACGTCGCCAACGGCGGCGATCCGGATCATGAGATCTCCTCCACCTCGGTCGGCGCCTGGGTCCGGATGATGCCGATGTCGCAGGCGATCTCCAGGTCCGGGTAACGCGCGGTGATCTGCCGGCAGATCTCGTCCCGCCGTTGCGAGCTCTCCACCTCACCGCTGAGCACCAGCACGTGCTCCCGCTGCTGCACTGTCACACCCTGCTCGGAGATCCGGTCGTGCTCGGTCAGCAGACGCTGGATCTCGGCCTCCAGGTCGATCTGTTTGGTCATCTCAGGCCCTCTTCGTCGGACGACTACCCGTCGGTGGACGGGAATGGCACCACGTCGAGCCGGTCCAGCAGGACGAGGAACGCCTCGGCGTACGGTGACTTGGCGGTCTCCCGCCGCACCCGGCCCCAGTCGATCTGCTCGCGCAGCGAGCGGGCGACCGGCAGCCCCTGGGCGAAATCGCAGTGATGCTGGCTGTAACTGAGCAGCTTGTGGATCATCAGCTGGGTTGCCGAGAGCACCGGCATGTAGATCGCCTCGACGGAGATCCGCTCGGTGTCGGCAAGCGTCTCGTCGGTGACCGGAGTCTCCACCGGCCGGTAGATCAGATCCACCATCCGGTTGTCCTCGTACACCTTGACCAGCCAGTCCTCCGGCGGCTCCTCGGTCTGGAAACCGACCTTGGCCAGTTCCTGAAGAGCCCGCTCCTTGTCCTGCTCGCGGATCAGGAAGTCCACGTCGTGGTCGCTGGAATGGCCGCCGTGCGCGTACACGGCGAAGCTGCCGCCCAGCGCGAAGGGAATTTCCGCCGTCTTCAGGGAGGCGGCGACGCGTTTCATGGTGCCGGCCAGCCCCTCGTCGACCCGGTGCGGCATGGTGACCTCCTGTCCGTGTCCAGTTGATGACGACTACCCAGGGTGGCCACACCTTGAACCACTGACGATCATTCTGGTCCGGGACGCCCGGTTCGCGAGGGGGAACGCGGTGTGCGGCCCCCGGCTACCGTCGGTTGGTATGTCCGCCCCCTCGGTTGGTCCCCCCGTCGCCGTGAAGCGCCCCGTCCGCACCGTCGCCCTGGTCGGTGTCGACGGCTCCGGCAAGACCACGCAGGCCCGGCTGCTCGCGGCCGCGCTGGCCGGTGCCGGGCACCCGGCGGTGTACCGGCAGAACGCCGGCGGCCGGGCCTGGTTCGGCCGGCTGGCCGCCCGCTGGGGCCGGGGCGACGCCGAGGGGCTGTTCGGCCGGCGGGGCATGCTGCTCATCGAGTCGCTGCTGCGCTGGCTGGCGATCGCCCGGACCCTGCTGCGCCGCGCCGTCCGGCACGAGATCGCGGTGATGGACCGGTACGCGGCGTGCCAGTTCGCCAGCCTCCGGGCGCGGGGTGCCGGACCGGCCGCCGAACGGCGCGCGCGGCTGGCGTACCGGCTGTTTCCGCGGCCGGACGTGACGTTCCTGCTGGCGGTGGATCCGGCGGTGGCCCGGGAGCGGATCGACAGGCGGGGCACCGACCGGGAGTCGATCGAGTATCTGACGGCGGCGGACCGGGCCTATCGCTCGCTGCCGGAGGCCGCGGGGTTCGTGGTGATCGACGCGAACGGGTCGCCGGAGCAGGTGCACGCGGCGATCAGGGCCGGGTTGGCCGCGGCGATGGTGAGCCAGGCGGTCCCGGCGGCGGCCGGGTCATCCGCGATGGCGGCCGGGTCATCCGCGGTGGCGGCTGGATCCTCCGCGGTGGCCGGGACAACCCCGGGGGTGGCCGGGACAGCCCCGGGGGCAGCGGCGGGGACAGCCGCGGTGGCCGGGGGCAGGGGAGCCCCGGTGGCCGTGAGTGGGACGGCCGGGGCGGTCGCGGCCGGGCCGGCTGGGGCGACACCGGGCCGGCGCCGGGTCCGGGTGCGGACGCTGGTGCTGGCCGGCGTGCCGGCGGTGGCCGGGGCGGCGGTCATCGGGTGGCAGTTGGCGGAGAGTCTCTGACCGGCCCGGTTGGAGGTCGCGGGCCGGTCGCGCTCGAGGTCAGGTGCCCGGCTCGGTGGGGCTCCTGACGAGCATCGACGATCCGTTCGGTCCGGCCCGGCGCGCTCGAAAGCCCACCCTCCCAGGGGGATCCCCCGCTGAGCAGTGTGGCGGAAGATCGCTGGATCGCGCCGGTGGGCTGTGGACAACCCGCGCCTGTGGACGACGCGAGCGATCGACAGGACGGGGATCATGCCTGGCCGACGGGGACTATGCCTGGCCGTAGACGGGAACCTGGGCGCCGCTGACCGGGGCGGACGCGTCCGAGGCGAGGAACAGGACGGTGCCGGCGATCTCCGCCGGGTCCACCCAGCGGCCGTGGTCGGCGTCCGGCATCGCGGCGCGGTTGGCCGGGGTGTCGATCACGCTGGGCAGCACCGTGTTGCAGCGCACGCCCTGCTTCTTGTACTCGACCGCGACGGTCGCGGCGAAGGCCAGCACCGCCGCCTTGGCGGTGACGTAGCCGGCCGCGCCCGGGAACGGCGCCACGGCGGCCCGGGACGAGACGCACACCACCGCGCCGCCGCCGGCCGCGATCAGGTGCGGCAGGGCGGCCGCGGTGGTCAGGTAGGTGGGTCGCAGGTTGGTGGTGAGCATGGCCTCGAACTCGTCGACCGGGGTGTCGGCGATCAGGCCGCTGCCGGCGTACCCGCCGACCAGGTTGACCACCGCCTTCAGCGGGGCGTCCGGGTCACCGGCGGCGGTCGCCACGGCGGCGGCCGCACCGGCCGGGTCGGTGAGGTCGGCCGGGACGGCGACGACGCCGGCCGGCAGCCGGTCGACGGAACCGGGCCGGGCCGGGGCCACCACGCGCCACCCGGCATCCAGGAACGCCGCGATGGTGGCGGCGCCGAGTCCGCCGGTGCCGCCCGTGACAAGAGCAGTGTTGGTCATGGGAGCAGGTTGTCACACGTACGTGGATGTGCTTTTGCTCACTCCCGGCCGCTCGGGTGGCCGGCCGGGGGAATGTCACCGCATCGGGAAGCGTCACCCGGGCGGGCGAGTGAACTGTGGCCCACCGTGGCGCATTGTGGCCGATGGTCCCGTTCGACCTGCCGGTCACGCGGAGTGAGATCTTTTTTGATGTACGCGTTTGATTCAGGCCTGTCTGCTGCCGGTCGATGCTGCACGTGAACCCCAGGGACGGAAAAACCGTAGAACCAGGGTGACGAGCATCGCGGCGCCCAGGTGATGCCCGTCGCTGTGGACGATGAGAGGCCGATGGTGTTATGAGGCGCGCTACGGGTAACCGTCTATCTGCAAGACGGCCGCAGAGAGATCGTACTCAGCTACCGCGCACTGGGCTCTCAGGTAAGACCCAGGCATTCGTGACACTTTCGACCAGCCAGCCGGAATCAGCGCAGGCAGCCATTTGTTGTGTAGATGTCAGCAACCGCAATGCACGAGCTGCGGACGTTACGGGAGAGGGCTGATGGACGCAGGTAATGCCCGTAACAGGGTTAGTGACGGCAATGAGGGGACCGTGGGCAACGTGGAGAAGAACACCGTGATGCGTACCGACCAGGTTGCCGAGGAGCGCGACCTCGTCGGAGTCTACCTGCACGAAATCTCCCGGACGCCGCTGTTGGACGCCGCGCGGGAGGTCGAGCTCTCCAAGGCGATCGAGGCGGGCCTCTACGCCGAGCACCTGCTCGAGCAGGGCGAGGAGCGTCGCGGCGTCAGCCGGGAGGAGCTGGAGCGACTGGTCACCGAGGGCCAGCGCGCCAAGGACCTGTTCATTCGAGCCAACCTGCGCCTGGTCGTCTCGATCGCCCGCCGCTACGTGCGGTCGGGCATGCCGATGCTCGACCTGATCCAGGAGGGCAACACCGGCCTGGTCCGCGCGGTCGAGAAATTCGACTACGAGCGCGGCTACAAGTTCTCGACGTACGCGACGTGGTGGGTGCGCCAGGCGATCAGCCGGGCGATCGCCCAGCAGGAGCGCACCGTCCGTCTCCCGGTGCACCTGGTCGAGGACGTCAACCGGATGCGTAACGTCACCCGCCAGCTGGTGCGTGAGCTCGGCGGCGACCCGGAGCCGGAGCAGGTCGCGGCGGCCCTGGGCGTGACCGTGGAGCGGGTCAACGAGCTCACCCGCTGGGCTCAGGACACCGTCTCGCTGGACACCCCGGTCGGCGACGACGGCGACACCAACCTGGGTGACCTGGTGGCCGACAGCGACGCCCCGTCGCCCGAGGAGATCGTGCTGAGCGCACTGGAGCGCCAGCGCATCGAGGGCCTACTCAACCACCTGGACGACCGCTCGGCCGGCATCATGCGGGCCCGCTACGGCCTGGAGGACGGCCGCGAGCACTCGCTGACCGAGGTGGCCTCGCGCTTCTCGCTCAGCCGGGAGCGGATCCGCCAGCTGGAGATCCAGGCGCTCGGCCGGCTGCGCGAGCTGGCCCGGGCCGAGGGCCTGCAGGCCGCCTGACAATCCCTTCCCCCCGGATAACGACTGGAGGCCGGCACCCCGCGGGGTGCCGGCCTCCTTCACGTCCGGGTGCCTTACGACACGCGGCCGTACCCGGGACTGTCCGGGGTCATGATGTTGATCGTTCGGTACAGCACGTCCCGGCCGGCCGACGGCGCGTCAATGATCTTGCCGTCGCCGACGTAGAGCGCGACGTGCCCGCCGCCCCGGTAGAACACCAGGTCGCCCGGCTTGAGCTGGCTCTTGTCGCTGAACATCCGCACGGCGCCCTTCTGGGCGGCCGCGTTGTGCGGCAGCGACTTGCCCGCCGCCGCCCAGGCCGCCATGGTCAGGCCCGAGCAGTCGTACGAGTCAGGACCGGCGTCGCCGAATCCGTACGGCTTGCCGACCTGCTTGAACGCGAAGGCGACCGCCTTGCCGGCCGAGCCCGCGATGTTCGGGATCGAGCCGGTGTAGGAGCCGGTGTCCTCGGTGGCGCTGCCGTAGAGGTCCTCGCGCATGTCATACAGCTTCTGCAGGTCCTTCTTGATCTTCTTCTTCTGCGCGTCCAGTTCCTGGATCTGCAGGTTCTGCTTCTGCTCGGTGGTCTTGAGGGCCGCCTGCTTCTGCGCGAAGGTCTGCGTGGTCTCGGTGTACGTGTCGATGTCCGCCTGGTTGGACAGCGTGATCTGCTCCAGGTAGCCCATCCGGTCGAGCAGCTCGCCCTGCTTGCCGCTGAGCAGCACCGTCATCGGGCCGACCCGGCCGGTGATGTACTGCGACGTGGCGATCGTCGACATCTTGGCGCTGGCCTGGGCGAGCGCCGCCTGGGCCGGCTTCAGCGAGGCGGACAGCTTCACCGCGTCCGCCTTGGTCTTCTTCAGGTCGAGACGCGTCTTGTTGTACGTCTCGGTGACGTCCTCGAGCTTCTCCGAAGCCTTGTCGATCTGCTTCTTCAAATCGCTCTCGGACGGAGCCGCGTGGGCGGCCACAGCTCCCGACGTGGTGATCGCAAGTGCGGTCAGCGCGACCACCAGCGCCCGGAGCCTGGTACGGGGGTGTGGCACTGGTCAGGGGCCTTTCTTCCGCTTTGGCCGCCTACCGGGTTAGCTGACGGGTTCGGGCTCGGAAGAAGGCCCTACCGCGCGCGGCGCGGATTCACCCCCGGGAGATGGTTCCCCGGTTCACGAACGACGGGGGTGTCGTTCAGGATTCGGCGGCGTTGGCCGGCGCCATCGGAGGGTTTGTGGCTGCGGACCGGACCAACCGCATCAACTTATCGGGGAAGAAAACAAAATCAAGACCTCGCCGAGTGATTTCTTCCAATCGTCGGTCTTGCGAAGTAAATCCCGATAACCGGCTGTTATTCGATCCGCGCTGAGCGTTATTTCGACGCTGACGATCCTACTAATCCTTCAGCGCGGGCTCGAGTGCGGCATTCGGCATCCAGTGCCGGGTGACCTGGCGCTCGGCCCAGAACGAGAAGAACGGGATGGTGCCGGCCAGCATCACGACGACCATCCGGCCGAACGGCCAGCGGACCCGCCGGGACAGGTCGAAGGTGAGAAGCAGGTAGACCATGTACAGGAAGCCGTGCAGCGGGCCGATCAGGGCCACCAGCGTGGCGTTGTCGCCCAGGTACTTCAGCGGCATGCCGACCAGCACGAGCACGACGAGGAGCACGCCGACGATCCAGGCGATGGTCCGGTAACGGGTGAGGGCGCCCTGCACGGGGGTCTCCTTCTGCTTCTACTACTTGACGATGCGGCCGGGGTAGTCGGCCGGCCGGGCGCCGGGGTGCTCGGCCAGCCAGGCCAGGTAGTCGTTGTACGCGTCGAGCTCCGGGTCGGCCGCACCGGGCTCGGCCGCCCGCACGGCGACCCGGACCGGGCGGCCCAGGGCGACCGGGGCGTCCGGATCGCGCTCCGGGGCGGGCGCCGCCGCGGACTCGTCGGCCGGCTCGCCGGCGGACCCGAGCTTGCGGCGGTGCAGCTGGATCTCGCGGATCCAGATGAACACCACGAAGCCGGCGAAGACCGGCCACTCGAACATGTAGCCCCAGCTGAGCGAGTTACCTCCGGTCGCCCGGCTGAACTGCCACCAGCCGAGACCGAGACAACCCGCGGTCAGCACCAGCGCCAGGAGGTGCCGGGCGATCCATGCCGGGGTCCACAGCCCTTTCATGCACCCGAGCCTACCGGCGGGTTTGGCGGTCGCCCGCACGGGCAAGCCCCTGGACGAACAGCGGCTCATGAGACAGCGGAGGTACACGATGACGGATCCGGGATCCTCCGGCGGCGAGCCGGTGGACTTCGAGATCGGGGTCGACCCGGTGGGTCTGCCCGACGACGCCCTGTTCCGCGAACTCGCCAGCCTGTACCGGACCCGGCTGCAGACCCTGCGGCACGGTCCGGACGCGGCGCTGGAGAACCACTTCCGGCGCACCGCCGAGCTGGAGACCGAGTACATGGCGCGATATCCGGGACGTGAGATCGACCCCGCCCGGCTCACCCAGGACTTCTGACCCGCCCGGTGTGGAAAGGACCCCCTAGATGACCAGCCTGCAGGCCCGGGTCGCCGAGACGGCCCGGGCGTACGCGCCGCACGAGCACCGGCCGATGGCCGGCTATCTGGTCGCGATGGGCGCCTACGGCGCGCTCGCGGCCGGCCTGGCGGTGGCCGCCAAGATGACCGGCCGGACACCGCCGGAACGCCCGGCTCTGGCCGACGTGGTGCTGATCTCGATCGCCACCCACAAGCTGAGCCGGCTGGTCGCCAAGGACGCGGTGACGAGCCCGCTGCGGGCGCCGTTCACCCGATACACCGAACCGGCCGGAGCCGCCGAGCTCAACGAGGAGGTCCGGGACTCCGGCAGCAGTGTCAAGCACGGCATCGGTGAGCTGCTCACCTGCCCGTTCTGCCTGGCCGCGTGGGTGGCCACCGGGATGACCGGCGGGCTGGTGCTGGCGCCCCGGCTGACCCGGCTGGTGGCGACCGCGCTGACCGCGACCGCCGCCTCGGACTTCCTGCAGATGGCTTACTCGATGGCCAAGGAGAAGGCGGAGGGCAGCTAAAGGGTACGCAGCGCCTCTTCGGCCTCGTCCTGCAGATACTCGCCCTCGGGTAGGGCGTCGATCCGGGTCAGCAGGGTGGCCGGCAGGTCCTCGGCGATCGCCCGGCGCTGCAGGTCACCGCTGCTCATCCGTTCCTCGGCGCGGTACGCGTCGTCGAGGAAGGTGGTCAGGCGGGCGTCGTCCCCGGTGGTTTCGTCGGTCACGGCGGGTGGGGTACCCGGGGCCCGGCCGGGCAAACGCGGGACGCTCGGCGACTGTAAGCCAGGTCACAATAGCTACCGGAATCGTGGGCGGATGCCGAAGGTTGTGAACGGATGCCGGTGTGCCCAGTGTCCCCGGGCCTCACCCATCGCCTGCACGGAATACCGTTCGGCTGGAGCCGTGTTGAGCCACTCGCCGCGAGGCGACCTGCACACCGGCATCTACTTCGTTCGGCCCCCGGTTCGCCGGGGGCCGTACCGTTTCGCCGGCTCAGGCGTTTTTGAGCGTTCCCGGCGCAGAGGGTTTAAACGGACAACACCCCCCGATCGGGGCACCGAACCGCGCCTTCCCGGAATCGACATGGCAGTATCCGTCGAGTGTCTGTACCGCAACGTCGCGTACCGGCCGCGCAGCGCGGCACCCGGTCCCACCGACGCGCCACCCCCGGTGGGGTGACCGCGCCCGGCCGGCCCCGCCGTCTCGTCGCCGGTGGCCGGCCCCGGCACGGCGCCGCCGATCTGCTCGGTCCCGGTGCCCCGCACCCGGTCGAACTGGCCGGCCTGTTGCACGAGGTCACCGTGCGGTTGTTGAGCGCCGACACGCTCCAGCAGGCGCTCGACCGGCTGGCCGCGCTGATCGCCGGCGCGCTGCCCGGCACGACCCGCTGCGCGGTCGCGCTGATCAGTGAGGGCGGCCCGGTCACCGTCGCGGCCGCCGGGTCCGCCGGTGAGACGTCAGATCGGCTTCAGTACGGCGACGGCAGCGGCCCCGGGCTGGAGGCCGCCCGGACCCGCAGCCTCGTCACCACGCACGACCTGGGTGCCGACGAGCGGTGGCCGGAGCTAGCCGCGGCGGCCCGGGCGGACGGGATCGGCGCGGTCGCGGCGATCCCGCTGGACGTCCGGCGCACGGCGGTCGGCGCGCTCAGCGTCTGCCTGGGCCGGCCCGGCGAGATCGAGCCGGATCTGCTGCTCACCGCGATGGCGGTGGCCGGGCAGGCCGAGTTGCTGCTCGGTGAGCTGCATCGGCGGGAGACCCGGACCGAGGGGGCCGCGGTGGACCGGGCGGTCGGGGTGATCATCGCGCAGCGCGGGTGCGGGGTGCAGGAGGCCCACCGGATCCTGCGGGACAGCGCCCAGCGGCTCGGCCTGGACCAGATGGTGGTCGCCGAGCGCCTGGTCTCGGCGGCGGCCCGGAACCGGGCGGGCGCTTAGGGCCGGCGCCGCCGACCACGCCGTGGCCCCGGCGTGGTCGGCGGACGGCGGCCGGGCGCGTCACGCCCGGCCGGTCGGTGTGCTCGTCAGGCCCCGGTCTCCTTGTGGACCTGCTGGATCACCTCGAACTCCAGCAGGCTGGCGCCGGTGGCCACCGGCTTGGCCCGCTCGCCGGAGTGGGCGGCCCGGGCGCCGCCCTGCGACCAGTTCTGGAACGCCTCCTCCGACTCCCACTTCGTGTACACGAAGTAGCGGTTGTCGCCGGCGACCGGGCGCAGCAGCTCGAAGGCGAGGAAGCCGGGCTCGTTCTCCACAGCGCCGTGCCGGGCGGCGAAGCGCTTCTCCAGTTCGGGGCCGGCGCCCTCGGGGACCTCAATCGCGTTGATCTTTACTACAGCCATGCGGTCACGCTAACGCGTGCTCACCGGTACGGACGGCGGCGCGCTGCCGTCCGTACCGTAAGCGGTTGTCAGTGAGTGGAACCCTCGCTGCCCGCCTTGACCCCCGCCTGGTTGTCGTCGTCGGCGACCGGGCCGGAGCCCGGACCGGGAACGCCGGCGCTCTGCCCCGCCTGCGCCGCGTCGTCGGCGCGCTGCTGCTGGGCCGAGCGCATGGAGAGCGGGATCTCCGGCAGGAAGAGCACCACCACCAGGCCGACCAGCATGATGAAGAAGGCCATCAGGTAGACGACGTGCACGCTGTCGGAGAAGCCGACCTTGAACGGGTGGGTGAGCCCGTCGACGAACTTGTTGATCACCGAGGTGTCGCTGAGCGCCGACTTCATGGCGACCTGGAGCTGCTGCACCTGGTCCGGGTGGGCCTGGGCCGCGGCCTGGAACGCCGCGTCGCTCTTGCCGGCGTCGGTGTACGCGTCGTTGATGTTGCCGGGCAGGACGTTGAACAGCACCGACAGGAAGACCGCGGTGCCCAGCGTGCCGCCCATCGAGCGGAAGAAGGTGACAGCGCCGGTGGCGACGCCGATCTCCCGGGGGGAGACCGCGTTCTGCACCGCGGTGATCATCGGCTGCATGTTGCCGCCCAGGCCGAGGCCCATCAGCACCATGACCAGCATGGTCCGCCAGAGCGGGGTGTCCGCGCCGACCAGCGAGAACAGGAAGAGCGCGAGCACCATGAAGATGCTGCCGACGATCGGGAAGATCCGGTAGCGGCCGGTGCGGGCGATCAGCTGACCGGAGATGATCGAGCCGGACATGATGCCGAACACGAACGGGATCATCTGCAGACCGGCCATGGTGGCCGAGGAGCCCTTGACGATCTGCAGGTACAGCGGCACGGTCATCAGGCCGCCGAACATCGCGATGCCGAGGATCGTGCTGGCGCCGGTGCCGACGGCGATCGTCCGGTTGCGGAACAGTCGCAGGGGCAGCAGGGCCTCATCCTTGTAGGCCCGCTCGGCCAGCAGGAAACCGATCAGGCCGAGCGCGCCGAGCACGTAGCAGGCGATCGAGCGACCGGAGTCCCAGCCCCAGGCGCGGCCCTGCTCGGCGACGGTCAGCAGCGGCACCAGGCCGATGATCAGGGCGACCGCGCCGGGCCAGTCGATCCGGTGGTTGACCCGGGTGTGCGGCAGGTGCAGCACCTTGGCCACCACCGCCATCGCGGCGACGCCGATCGGCACGTTCAGGTAGAAGACCCAGCGCCAGCCGTCCACCCAGAGGATCTTGTCGGCGCCGGCGAAGAAGCCACCCAGGATCGGGCCGAGCACGCTCGCGGTGCCGAAGACGGCCAGGAAGAAGCCCTGGTACTTGGCGCGCTCGCGGGGCGGCACGATGTCCCCGATGATCGCCAGGGCCAACGACATCAGCCCGCCGGCGCCGATGCCCTGGATCGCCCGGAACGCGGCGAGCTGGTACATGTCGGTGGAGAGACCGCAGAGGAACGAGCCGACGATGAAGATGCCGATGGCGAACAGGAAGAACGGGCGCCGGCCGTAGATGTCGGACAGCTTGCCGTACAGCGGCGTGGAGATCGTCGAGGTGATGAGGAACGCCGTGGTGGCCCAGGCCTGGAGGTCGAAGCCCTTCAGGTCGTCGGCGATGGTCCGGGTCGCCGTGGCCATGATCGTCTGATCGAGGGCGGCGAGGAACATGCCCATCATCAGGCCGACGAGGATCGTGAGGATCTGTCGGTGGGTGAATTCCCCGGTCGATTTCTCGGCCGGAGGGCTGGGGTGGCTCACGCGGTCTCCCGTGGTGGTGCGCCGAGGTCGGTGCGCAGCAGCGCCTCGACGGAGCTGTTGAATTCTTCGAAGAGCTGGGCGAACGTGTCGACCCGCTCGGCCGGCCAGTCGCTCAGCGCCCGTTCCAGCAGGGCGGTCCGGGCGGTGCGCAGTCGTTCACAGGCCGACAGGCCGGCCTCGGTGACCGCCAGCCGGGAGGCCCGGCCGTCCGCCGGGTCGGCCTCGCGACGGGCCAGACCGGCCTTGACCAGCTGGGCGACCTGCCGGCTGACCGTCGACGGGTCGGCCTGTTTCAGGTCGGCGAGGTCGGTCACCCGCATCGGGCCCATCGCGCCCAGTGGCAGCAGCAGCATCAGCGCGGAGAACTCGGCACCGAGGTCTCCGGTCTTGAGCATGCCTCTGAACCGCGGCCCCATCCGGATCAACCGGATGATTTCCTCGGACAACCGCGATGCGCCGGCCGTGGCGGTCTGCTCGTCGTGCACGTGATTGCCGTCCTCAGGAGTGTGGGGACAATACGTGTAGCGTACAAGTTGTTGCGTGATGAACACATGGGGGTGGGCCGGCTCGGCCGGGGTCAGCGCATGCGCCAGACCCCGGTTCGCAGTTCGCCGGTCTCCTCCAGGCTCTCCGGGACCGGCACCACGTACTCGGTGATCAGCTCGAAGAGCCGTTCCGGGAAATACCCACGCCCGGGGTCGCCAACCAGCACCGACGCACCGTTTCGCCGGAAGTCGCGCAATTGCCCGGCCATCAACGGGGCGACGGTGGGGCTGTAGAAGACGTCGCCGGCCAGGACCAGCTCCGGCTGGTCCGGCGGTTCGGCCAGGGTGACCCCGTTGGCGGCCGCGTTGCGGTGCGCGGCGGCGACCGCGTCCGGATCGATGTCGGTGGCGGCCACCAAGGCGGCGCCGCAGCGGGCGGCGGCGATCGCGGCCACCCCGGAACCGGTGGCCACGTCCAGCACCCGGCGGCCGGCCGCCTCCGCCGGATGATCCAGCAGGTACCGGGCCAGGGCCTGGCCACCGGCCCAGACGAACGCCCAGAACGGCGGCGGGACGTCGCTGCGGAACTCGCCGCCGGTCAGGTCGAAGAGACCGACCGGGGCGTTGACCAGGTGCAGGGAGATCTCCGGGGCCAGCGGGACCGGGAGCAGGGCTGTCGGCGCGTCGAGCACCCGGCGATTGTCCGCCTGCCGGCGGTGCGCCGCGCGGGGTTTTCCGGCCTTGTCCGGCCGGGCCGTGTCCTGTTCCCTCAGACCAGGGCGGTGACCGGCGGGTTCGCCATCAGCAGCCGGGCGCGGTACTCGGCGCGCAGCTCGGCGGCCCACGGGGTGTCCTCATCCGCCAGCAGCGGGCGGGCGGCCAGGAAGGCGGCCGCGGTCAGCGGACGGGCGGCGCGCTCCGGCGAGCGGCCCTCGGCCGCCATGATCAGCTCATCGAAGGTGTGCACGTCGACCCGGACACGCTCGGCGTCCAGGTGGTAACGCCCGAACCGGCCGACCACCACCGAGTCACGGCCGCGCACGCCCGGCTCCAGCGCCTCGCGCAGCACCTTGAGGTCCGCCCGGACCACCGCCGGGGGGACGTCCACCAGGTCGGACAGCTCCACAAGCGACTGCTCGCCGTGCAGCGCCAGGAGGGCGAGCAGCCGGCGCGGGCGGTCACCGCCGAAGTCGTCGCCCGCGAGGCGGATGCCACGGGTGCGGACTTCGATGCTGCCGAAGAGCTGGATGTCGAACATGATGCAAAATCGTGTCGGCGACGGCAGGCAGCGGCAAGCCCCAATGCGGGGGGTGCCCTCGGCCGAAAGACTGGTTACCGCGGCCGCTCGGCTGGCAACCTGGCGTCCTCGTGGCGCAACGGCCGCCTGTTGGTAGGGCGGGCAGGGTGGTGGGTAGTCCTTAGACTGCGCGGGGCTCATCGGGCCGAACCGCTGACAGAGGATGGTGTACGCATGGGAAACGGCGAGGCGATCCGAGTGCTCGTCGTCGACGGTCACCAGACCTTTGCTGAGCTGCTCGGACATGCCCTGGCAGGGCAGCCCGACCTGCTCTGGGTGGGGCATGCCCGGACCGGCGCGGAGGCGTTGCACCTCGCGTCCGAGCTGTCACCCGACGTCATCCTGCTCGATCCGGAGCTGTCCGATGCGGACGGTATCGCGATCGCCCAGCTGATCCGGGTGCGCCAGCCGGACGTGCGTGTGGTGATCCTCACTGCCCGCGAGGACCCGGGTCTGATCAGCCGGTCCACCGCGTTCGGCGCGGCCGGCTTCATCTCCAAGAACGGTGCGCTGGCCGACGTGCTGAACGCGCTGCGGACCGCGCACGGCGGCGGGATGACCGTCTCCACCGACATCATGGCCCGGCTGCTGCGCAGCACCGGCCCGGCCACCGTCACCCGGGCGAGCAGCGGCCTCACGGCGCGTGAGGACGAGGTGCTGCAACTGATGGCAGCCGGTCTGGACGCCCGCGCGGTGGCCCGCCGGCTGGGCATCAGCGTGCACACCTGCCGGGGGTACCAGAAGGCGGTACTCGCCAAGCTGGGCGCGCACAGTCAGCTCGAGGCGGTGGCGATCGCCACTCGCCGCGGGCTGGTCCGGCCCGACCACCGGTAAATTCGCCGATCACTCGCCGATTCGGTTCATCTGCGGAGGGCTGCGATCCGTATTGCCTTGCGGGCGTCGAGTGACGACGTCGCAGGGGAGAGGACATCGGCCGTGGACCGTACCGTCGCCGACGGGGCAACGCCGGAGTCGGCGGGTCAGCCGTCGGGAGAGCTGCCGCAGCGGCGGCGCGGAGAGCGGCTCTACCGTCATCCGGCCGGCCAGGAGCCGGGTCCGGCGGAATCCACCAGTTGGTTCGGGGACGCGGCGAGCACGCCGGCCACCCCGGGCGCGTCCGCGTCGCCCGCGTCGCCGGGCTCGCCCGCGTCGCCGGGTTCCGCCACCCCGTCTCCCGCGCCGGCCACCCCGCCGCCGGCGCCCGACTACGGGCCCGCCTCGCCGGCCGGGCCGGGCCGGGCGTCGTTCGGCTTCACCGCCGGGCCGATCAGTGGCAACCGACCGGCGGACTGGCCGGTCGCCGCGCCCGAGCCGGAACCCGGTGCCCTGCCGGTGGTGCGGCGCACGCCCGACGAGGCCGCGTCCGCCGCGTCCGCCGCGCCGGCCACCGCCCTGCCGTCCTGGGAGGAACCGCACTGGGCCAGCACGCTGAACCAGACGCCGGCGCGGCCGTCCGCACCCGCCGCGCCGGTGGCCGGCCCGCCGCGCCGGCGCGGATCGCGGCTGGTCACCGCGGGGATGACGGTGCTCGGGGTGGTCGCCCTGCTGGTGATCGCGCTGACCGGGGTGGTCTTCTACTCCGGCCCGGACTCCAAGGTCACCCAGATGCTGAATCTCGGCCGGGACACCGGCACCGGCGGGTCCCGGCTGGTGACCGCGCCGCTCAACGGCCGGACCACGGCTTCCTTCGAGATGCTGGCCGCCAGCGACCGGGTACGGGTGACCGTCGCCGACATCGGCGACGACCTGTTCCGGATCAGCACGCCGGACGACTCGCCGCTGCGGCCCAGCCCACAGCTCAGCGAGGCCGGCGTACGCCTGCAGGTCACCCGGCAGGGTGACGGCGCGGACGGCGAGGTGGACGTGGTGCTCGCCCAGGCGGTGCGCTGGACGCTGCGGTTCTCCGGGTACGCCGCGGAACGCGACGTGGACCTCGGCAAGGGACAGGTGACCAGGATCGAGCTGGTCGGCGGGACGCGCCGGGCGGTGATGGCGCTGTCCGCGCCGGCCGGCACGGTGCCCGTGAAGATCACCGGTGGGCTGGAGGAGCTGACCCTGAAGGCGCCGGCCGGCAGCCCGATCCGGGTCAAGGTCGGCGGCGGGGCGGGCACTGTCACCGCCGGCACCCGCACCCTGCGGGACGTCGCGCCGGGATCGACGCTGACGCCGAGGAACTGGGACGCCGCCGGCCGGTACGACGTCGACGCCGCCTCGAAGATCACCCTGCTGAACGTGGAGGCGGGGTGATCTCCGAGGCCGGCGCGCCGGATCAGGACAGCACGCGGAGGCGGACCGTCTGCTCCATCGCGCGCAGCTGCTCCAGCACCTCGTCGCTGTAGCCCTTGCCGATGTCGGTGATCAGGTAGCCGTACTCACCGCGGGTGCTCAGCAGCTGACCCTCGACGTTCACGTTGTGCTCGGCCAGGATCCGGTTGACCTGGGCCAGCACGCCCGGGGTGTTGACGTGCACGTGCACGATCCGGTGCAGGCCGGGCTGCTCGGGCAGGACCACGCCGGGCAGGTTCACACTCAGCGTGGTGTTGCCCTCGCGCAGGAACTTGGCCAGCTTGTTCGCCACGAAGCCGCCGATGTCGGACTGCGCCTCCTCGGTCGAACCGCCGATGTGCGGGGTGAGAATCACGTTCGGCAGGCCGCGCAGCTCGGAGAGGAACTCGTCGCCCCGGCCTTTCGGCTCCTGCGGGAACACGTCGACGGCGGCGCCCGCCAGGTGACCGCTCTTCAGCGCGTCACGCAGCGCCAGGTGGTCGACGACGATGCCGCGGGAAAGGTTGAGGAACAGGCTGCCGGGGCGCATCCTGGCGAACTGCTCGGCGCCGAAGAAGCCGGCGTTGCCCGGGCGGCCATCGACGTGCAGGGTGACGATGTCGCTCGTCTCCAGCAGCTCGTCCAGGCTGGCACAGCGGTGCGCGTTGCTCAGCGCCAGCTTGTCGGCGGTGTCGTAGAACGAGACCGACATGCCGAGGTTCTCCGCGAGGACCGAGAGCTGGGTGCCGATGTTGCCGTACCCGATGATGCCGAGGCGGCGGCCGCGGATCTCGTGCGCGCCGTCCGCCGACTTGTCCCACACGCCGCGGTGCATCAGCGAGTTCTTCTCGGTGAGCCGGCGGGTCATCGCGATGATCTCGGCGATCGCCAGCTCGACCACCGAGCGGGTGTTGGAGAACGGGGCGTTGAAGACCGCGATGCCGGACGTCGAGGCGGTGGCCAGATCGATCTGGTCGGTGCCGATGCAGAACGCGCCGATCGCCACCAGGCTGTCGGCGGCCGCCAGCACCTTCGCGGTGACCTTGGTCTTCGAGCGGATGCCGAGCAGGTGCACGCCGGAGATGCGCTCGATCAGCTCGGCCTCGTCCAGCGCGCTCGACACGGACTCGACAGCGAAGCCGTCCTCCTCGAGCCGGGACACCGCATCGGGATGGATGCTCTCCAAAAGCAGGACTCGCACCTTGGCCTGGTCGATCATCATCTTCCGTTCCATGTCTCGGTAGACCGCCCGGGCCGCCACGCCGAAGCCCAGTTCACAGGGCGTCAAGCCTAGTCCCCTCGCCGGCGGGGGCCGGTGCGGTGTGGGTGAGGTCCCAACAACCGGTCGGTTGCCGGTGCCTCCTGCTGTTCTCCGGTGTGTCGTCGCGGTGCGTCCCGGCCGGTGTGGCCGGGGCGGTTCAGTGCCTCCTCGCCGTTGTGCAACGCGCGATCCGGATCGTGGCAGCGCTGTCGCCGGCGGAAAACAGATTTTCCCGCCCGGTGGGTAACGCCGGTTCGTGCCACTTTGGGGGGTGCCATGCGGTCCGGGCGGTATTTTCGAGGGGTGGGAGGACTGGGGTGGGCCGCCGGACTCTCCGTGCTGTCCGCGGCCGCCTACGCGGCCGCCGCCGTGGCCCAGGAACGGCTCGCCGAGCACCGGCACCGCGGCCGGTCGCGCTGGGCGGCGGCGCTGCTGCTCACCGGGACCGGCGTGGTCCTGCACGTGCTGGCGCTCAACTTCGGGACGGTCGCCGTGGTGCAGGCGCTGGGCACGCTGACCCTGCTGTTCGCGCTGCCCATCCAGGTGGTGCGCTATCACCGCCGGGTCAGCCCGGCGGCCTGGCGCGACGCCGCGCTCACGGTGGCCGGGCTGGCCCTGATCCTGTCCCTGTCGGTGCAGCCGGCCGGGCCGGCGCTGCTCACCGAGCCGGCGGTGCGGGTGCTGTCGGCGGTCACCGCCGGGGTGGTCCTGCTCGGCGCGCTCGGGGCGTGGCGGGCCGGGCCGCGGACCCGCGCGGTGCTGCTGGCCGGCGCGTCCGGGGTGGCGTTCGGGATCGCCTCGGTGCTGTCGAAAGCGGTGCTCGCGGCCCTCACCAACGGCGGCCCGGGACGGGTGTCCACGGTGGCCGGTGTGATGCTGGTGGCGCTGGCGGTGACCGGTTACCTGCTCGGGCAGCTGTCCTACCGGGGTGCCGGCCTGGCCGCGCCGCTGGCCACCGTCAGTGTGGCGAATCCGCTGGTGGCCGCGGTGGCCGGGGTGGTGATGTTCGGCGAGGGCGTGCGGTTCGGGACGGCCGGGCTGGTCACCGCCGCGATCGCCGCGGTGGTGATGGGACTGGGCGTGACCGGGCTGGCCCGGCGCAGCGCCGGGTCGCCGCCGGACGACCCGCGCCTCACGGCGCCCGCGGCAGCAGCACAGTGACGTCGAGGCCGCCCTCGTCGCGGGCGTCGGCGCGGACGTCGCCGCCGTGCGCCCGGGCGACCGCCCGGACGATGGACAGGCCCAGCCCGGCGCCCGGGGAGACCAGCCGCTCGCTGCGGTAGCGATGGAACGGCTCGAACAGGCCGGGTACCTCGTAGCGGGGGATGACCGGGCCGGAGTTCCAGACCCGCAGCTCCACCCAGCCGTCCGGGCGGGTCAGCGTGTACACCCGCACCCAGCCGTTCGCCGGCACGTTGTGCCGTACGCCGTTCTCCACCAGGTTCTGCACCAGGCGTTCCAGCAGGACCGGGTCGCCGAGCACGGCCGCCTCGCGGGGCTCGGCGACCACCTTGACGGTGTCCGCGACGGCCACGTGGTCGACGATGTCGGCGAGATCGACGTACGAGCGTTCGGTCACCTCGCGGTCCGAGCGGGCCAGCAGCAGCAGCCCGTCGATCAGCCGGCTGTGCCGGTCGTTGATCGCCAGCAGGGTGGTGCCGAGCTGCCGGACCTCCGGTGACACGTTCTCCGGCTCCAGCGCCACCTCGAGCAGCGTCCGGTTCAGAGTCAGCGGGGTGCGCAGCTCGTGGGAGGCGCTGGCGATGAACCGGCGCTGCCCGTCGAACGAGTGGTCCAGCCGGGACAGCATCACGTCGAACGTGTCGGCCAGCTGTTTCACCTCGTCCTCCGCACCGGTCAGGGCGATCCGCTCGTGCAGGCCGCGGTCGGCGGCCGGGGACTCGGCGATCCGCCGGGCGGTGGCGGTGATCTGGTGCAGCGGCTGCAGCATCCGGCCGGCGATCAGCCAGCCCAGCGCGATCGTCGCGGCACTCACCACGACCAGGGCTGTCGCGCCCTGGGTGAGCAGCGCGTGCAGGGCGTCCGCCCGGACGTCCCGCACGATGGTGTTGAGGGCCGCCGTCTGGCCGTCCGGGCCGATCACCGTCTGGGCGCGCTGCTCGCCGGTCACCATGGCGTCCCGGCCGACAAGTACGTAGGTGACGCCCAGCAGCACCAGGCCGGCCAGCACGAACAGGCCGCCGTAGACCAGGGTGAGCCGGGCCCGCACGGTGAGCGTCATCGGATCCGGTACCCCACTCCCGGCTCGGTCAGCACCACCGGTGGGTCGCCGAGCTTGCGGCGGAGCTTCAGGATGGTCATCCGGACGGCGTGCGTGAACGGGTCGGCGTTCTCGTCCCACGCCTTCTCCAGCAGGGTCTCCGCGGAGACCGCGGTGCCGTCGGCCCGCAGCAGCTCGGTGAGCACGGCGAACTCCTTGCGGGACAGCGGCACGTACCGCCCGTCCCGGTGCACCTCGCGGCGGTACGGGTCGAGGCTGATCCCGGCCCGGCGCAGCACCGGCGGGGCGGCCGGGCGGGCACGCCTGCCGAGCGCCGCGACCCGGGCCGACAACTCCCGGAACGCGAACGGTTTCGGCAGGTAGTCGTCGGCGCCGAGGGACAGGCCGGTGACCCGGTCGTCGATGCCGGCCGCCGCGGTCAGCATCAGCACCCGGATGTCCGCGTTGCGCTCGGCCAGCACCTGGCACACCTTGTCGCCGTGCACCACCGGCACGTCGCGGTCCAGCACCACCACGTCGTAGTCGTTCACGTCGATCCGTTCCAGGGCGGATCCGCCGTCGTAGACCACGTCCACCGCGTACGCCTCGTGCCGCAGGCCCTGCGCCACCGCGTCGGCCAGCAGCGGTTCGTCCTCGACCACCAGGATCCGCATGCGTCCATCTTGACCCGGCGCGGTGTCACCCCGGCGTCACCGTTTTCCGTGACGCCGGGGAAACCCGCGCGTCGCTCTACTTCGGTGCGTGGTGGCCACCCGGCCGCCGGTGAAGGAGAGACGACGATGAGGAAGGCGACCATCCTGGTGACGGGCCTGACGCTGGCCGCGGCACTGGCCGGATGCGGGAAGGCGGGCGGCGGTGACCCCACCGTGGCGACCGCGCGCAGCGCGGCGCCGGGCGGCGAACCCACCGCGTCCGCCACACCGTCCGACGATCCGGACGCCCCGGTCAAGTTCGCGAGGTGCATGCGCGAGCACGGGATGACCTGGTTCCCCGACCCGGTCGAGGGCAGGCAGACCCTCAAGATGCCGGAGAACGTCAAGCCGGCCGACTTCGAGGCCGCTCAGCAGGCCTGCAAGCAGTGGTCACCGGAGCGTGCGGGCAGCGGGCGACCGAACGCCGAGGACATGGCGAAACTCCGGCAGGTGTCCAAGTGCATGCGGGAGAACGGGGTGCCCACCTTCCCGGACCCGAACCCGGACGGCGGCATCGGCATCGACCGCAAGATGGGCATCGACCCCGAGTCGCCCACCTTCAAGGCCGCCGAGAAGAAGTGCGAACAGTACGGACCGAGGCCCGGCGACAAGCACACCGACCACGACGAGGCGGGAGCGGGGGGCAACGCGTGAACCGGACATGGACCACAGCCGCCGTGGCCGGCGCGCTGGTGGCCGCCGGGGTGGCGGCGTTCGTCCTGGTCGGTGGTCTGCCGGAGGGCGACACCCCGGCACGGGCCGGTGGCAGCGCGCCGGCCGCGACCGCCGACGTGACGAAGCAGACGCTCGTCGACAAGGAGAGCCACGACGGGACCTTGGGGTACGGCGACACGACCGCGCTCGCCTCCGGCCAGGACGGCACCGTCACCTGGATGCCCGCGGCCGGCGCCACGGTCCGCCGGGGCAAGCCGCTGTACAAGGTGGACAACCAGCCGGTGCTGCTGATGTACGGCGCGATGCCCGCCTACCGCTCGCTCTCCGCCGGTGACGAGGGCACCGACGTCAAGCAGTTGGAGAAGAACCTCTGGGCGCTGGGCTACCGCGGCTTCACCGTCGACGACGAGTACACCTCGGCGACCGCCGACGCTGTCGAGCAGTGGCAGGACGACCTCGGCCTGGACGAGACCGGCACCGTCGACCTGGGCCGGGTGGTCTTCAAGCCCGGTGCGTTGCGGATCGACTCGCACACCGTGGAGCCCGGCGGCGCCGCCCAGCGCGGTGGTGAGCTGCTGCAGGTGAGCGACACCGGCCGGGTCGTCACCGTGGAACTGGACGTCGCCGACCAGCGGCTGGCCAGAAAGGGTGCCGAGGTCGAGGTCACCCTGCCGGACGGCACCGAGGTCCCGGGCCGGATCACCGGCGTGGAGACCACCGTCGAACAGGCGGAGAACCCCGGCGAGGAGGACACCACCAAGGTCACCGTGACGATCACCTTCGACCGGACGCCGGCCGGGCTGAACCAGGCCGCGGTGTCAGTGCTCTTCGTCGCCTCGCAGGCCAAGGACGTGCTGACCGTGCCGGTCAACGCGCTGCTGGCGCTCGCCGAGGGCGGGTACGGCCTGCAGGTCGCCGACGGCGGCACCACCCGGATCGTGGCGGTCCGGACCGGCCTGTTCGCCGACGGGCGGGTCGAGGTCTCCGGCGCCGGCCTGGCCGCGGGCATGAAGGTGGGTGTCCCGGCATGAGCCCGGTGATCGAACTTCGCGGGGTCACCAAGACCTATCCGGGCGGGGTCACCGCGCTGCGCTCGGTCGACCTCACCGTCGAGGCCGGCGAGCTGATCGCCATCGTCGGCCCGTCCGGCTCCGGCAAGTCCACCATGCTGCACATGATCGGCACCCTGGACCGGCCGAGCAGCGGCACCATCCGGATCGACGGGCACGACGTGGCGGCACTCTCCGACCGGCAGCTGTCGGCGTTGCGGGCCCTGTCCATCGGGTTCGTCTTCCAGCAGTTCCACCTGGCTCCGGGCCGCACGGCGGTGGCCAACGTCGCCGACGGGCTGCTCTACTCCGGCGTACCGAAAAAGGAGCGGGAGCGGCGCGCCGAGGCCGCCTTGACCCGCGTCGGCCTCGGCGATCGTCTCGGGCATCGCCCGCATCAGCTCTCCGGAGGGGAGCGGCAGCGCGTCGCGGTGGCCCGCGCGGTGGCGGGCGACCCGGCGGTGCTGCTGGCCGACGAGCCCACCGGCAACCTCGACTCGGTGGCCGGCGCGGGCGTTGTCGACCTGCTGCGCGAGCTCAACGTCGCGGGCACCACGGTCCTGGTGATCACCCACGATCAGGAGATCGCCGGCTCGCTGCCGCGCCGGGTGCCGATGCGCGACGGGGCGGTGAGCTGAATGGCCGTCCTGGCGGAGTCACCGCGACGTTCGCCGCGCCCGGCCCGGCTCGGCGCCGGTGACCTGGTCCGGCTGGGCGGGGCCGGCCTGCGCTCGCGGCCGCTGCGGGCGGTGCTCTCGGCGCTGGGCATCGCGATCGGCATCGCCGCGATGGTCGCCGTCGTCGGCATCTCGGCCTCCAGCCGGGCCAACCTGGACCGGGCCCTGGCGCAGCTGGGCACCAACCTGCTCACCGTCTCGCCGGGCAACACCATGTTCGGCGAGGACGCCACCCTGCCCGACGAGGCGCTCTCGATGATCAAACGGATCGGGCCGGTCACCTCGGCCACCGCGGTCGGCAAGGTCACCGACACCGCGATCTACCGCACCGACCGGATCCCGTCCGGCGAGACCGGCGGGCTCGCCCTGCTGGCCGCCCAGCTCGACCTGCTCACCACGGTCGGCGGCAGGATGGCCGAGGGCAGCTGGCTCAACGCGGCCACCGCCGAGTACCCGGCGGTGGTGCTCGGGTCGGCGGCCGCGCGCCGGCTGGGCGACGTGCCGGCGGTCTACATCGCCGGCCGCTGGTACCGGGTGATCGGCGTGCTGGACAGCGTGCCGCTCGCCGCGGAACTGGACGACGCGGTACTGATCGGGTGGGACGCGGCGAAGACGTACCTGAGCTTCGACGGGCACGCCACCACCGTCTACACCCGCTCGGTGGAGGCCCGGGTGGAGGCGGTGCGGGCGGTGCTCGCGGCGACCGCCAACCCGAAGAACCCGGACCAGGTGCAGGTGTCCAACCCGTCCGACGCCCTGCTGCCGAAACGGGCCGCCGGCACCACGTTCAACGCCCTGCTGCTCGGCCTCGGCGCTGTCGCGTTGCTGGTCGGCGGCATCGGGGTGGCCAACACCATGGTCATCTCGGTGCTGGAACGACGGGCCGAGATCGGGCTGCGCCGCTCGCTGGGCGCCACCCGCGGGCAGATCCGCATCCAGTTCGTCGCCGAATCGCTGCTGCTGTCGCTGCTCGGCGGGCTCGGCGGGGTGCTCGGCGGGATCGCGGTGACCGCGCTCTACGCCACCACCCAGGACTGGCCGATCGCCGTCCCGCTCTGGGTCACCGCCGGCGGGGTCGCCGCCACCCTGGTGATCGGTGCGATCGCCGGTCTCTACCCGGCCGTCCGGGCGGCCCGGCTGTCACCGACCGAGGCGCTGGCCGCGGCCTGACCGGCGCTCAGCGTGCCCCACCGGCCGCCGGCTCGTCGAGCAGCAGCCGGTGGGCACGCTCGTACAGATCGGGCGCGTCAGGCGTCTGCACCAGCGCGGCGACGATGGCCACCGCCTCCTCGTGCCGGGCGGCCCGGCACCGGGACGCGGCCAGGCGGAAACCGAGCAGCACGCCGGCCACCAGAGCGACAGCGGCGACGGCGAAGAACAGGCTGGCGAGCATCCGCCGAGAATACTTCTCCGCCGACATTGATCCGTTCTGGGAGCGATCCCGTATCGATGGCCGAAGCAAGTCTTTGCCAGGGGGAGAGGCGCCGGCCAATGTATCGGTCCAAAATCAGCAGCAAACCGCGTCGCTGGAAGGTGGTCGCGGTCGTCGGGGTCGCGGTGACCATCGCCGGCATCGGACTCGGGGTGGCTTCGGCCGCCGAGTCCACGCCCACCGTCAACTGCCCGGACGTGAAGATCAACGTGGCGGTGCCGGCCCAGGCGCAGAACGAGGTCAACCGCAACCTCGACCTGCTGAAGACCCAGATCGCCGAGGCGAACAAGCGGATCGCCGACACCAAGGGCCAGGGCGGCGCCAACTTCATCCAGAACGCCATCCTCGGCCCGCTGAAGGACAAGCGGTTCGCCGCCATCAGCCGGATCGAGACGGCGATCGGGCGCAACGCGGCGAAGCCGAACCTGAACGCCGGCGGCCTGGCCGCCTGCACGCTCAACAAGGACGGCGGCGCGGCGCCGGCCAAGCCGGTGGCCACCGTGACCAACGCGGCGCCCGGCGCGAACCTGGGCATCCTGACGAACAGCTGCGACACCAGCAAGCTGACGCGGCACGACGGTTTCCAGAAGGGCGACCGGTGCGTCTCCACCGAGTTCGGTGAGGTCGGCTCGGCGGCGAACAACCCGTCGCTGCTGATCACCGGCGCGCCCCGCCAGGTCAACCGGAACCAGGCCTTCACCCTGCAGGTCAGCACCCGCAACCTGATCCGCGACCGGTTCCTCGCGGCCGGCCAGGGCGGTTACTACGTGGAATCGAGCGTGCTCAAGAACGGCCTGGTGCGCGGCCACTTCCACACCGCGTGCCGGATGCTGGCGAGCACGAACGAGGCGCCGACCCCGGAAGGCGTCCCGGCGTTCTTCGTGGCCACCGAGGACAGCAAGGGCGGGCGGACGCCGGACACGGTGACCATCCAGGTCCCGGGGCTGCCGCAGTCCGGGCTCGCGCAGTGCGCGTCGTGGGCCGGTGACGGCTCACACCGGATTCCGATGATGGAGCGCGCCAACCAGACGCCGGCCTTCGACACGGTCCGCATCCGGGTCCGCTGACCCGACGACGAGAAGGGCCCGCCGGCCGGTGGGCCCTTCTCGCAGGTCCGGGTGATCAGGCGCGCCCCGTAGGATTCGAACCTACGACCGACGGATTAGAACACTGCCGGGCGTGTCGACTCACCGGAGATCATCAGATCTCCGCTTGACCTGCCGAGACGCTGATTCGGTCCCGTTGCGGTCATCCAAGATCATGGTGATCCATCCGCGATAACGCTGATTATGGGTAACAAACTGGGTAACCGCTCCGCGCCCTCGCCGGAGTCATTCGTGCTGTTCAACGCTGGATTGGCCGGCTACCCCAGGGCCGAGACGATCTCGGTGGCGAGGTCCATGCTGCCGGCGGCGACGAATCGCTGTCGCCGGTCCATCGCCTTGGCTACCTCGTCGAACGTGTCGAACCCGTAGTCAAGGGATACGGGCTTGCCTTCCAGGTCAAGCACTGCTCCGCCGGAGGCGTGCAGGATGTAGTGCCCTGGTGCGAGGTCCCACACTGCGAAGCCCTTGGCGAACTCGATGACGGACTCGGTCATACCGGCCGCGACATGGCACAGGCTGACCGACCCGAAGTCGACGCCGATGCGGCCCCGGCTCTTTCCGTCCGTGCCGGGCGTGTCCAACGCTTCAATGAGCCGGGTCTGCTGAGACAGGGGGATGAACCGCTCACCCGCCTTCATCAGGAAGTTGGTGACCAGGGACTCGGAAAGCTTCTTCGTCGAGCGCTGCTTCAGCTCGAACGTGTCGGAGTCCGCCGTGATGACGAAAGCGCGGTCAACGCCCTGGTCGTCACGTGCGCCGACGTAGAGCTGAAGGTGATGGAAGATGTCGCCCACCACGGCGACGATCGGCTGAGCCGCTGCGCGCGAGTAGACCATCACGTGCGTGTAGCCGAGCAGGCCCCGTACCGCCAGTTCGCTGGTGTCCAGGGGATCGACGAGCACGCACAGATCAGGGTCGGAGTTGTCGCCGATGACCTCCGGTTCGGCTTCCTCGGAGGCGTAGACGAACGATCCGAGGATGGGGGTCAGGAGTTCCCGGTACCGGCGATGCATCCACAGGTCATGCTCGGACAGGAAGTTGTCCTCGTGGCGCAGGTTCTCGCTCTCGCCGCGCCTGCCGGTCAGAGCCGCTTCGATGAGTCGTGGCCGCAGCTCTAGCATCACCCCTCTCACCGTCTCGGCGATTTCGTGAGCGAGGGGTGGCATGTCCTTGGCCTGCTCCATCAGCGCGTCTCCAGTCCTCTCAGCGCAACTCCAACGGCGGTTCGATACCGGGTGGGCTCATCGTCGCTGCGATGAACACCGCCTCGAAAGTTGCCGCCTGAATGATCTTTGCTCCGGTGAGTTCTTCGAAGCTCTCGACTTCAAGCGTGTTGCCCTTCGTCATAGCTCCGAACACGGCGAAGTACAACTCGGCACCGGGGTATCGCTCGCGTAGCTCTCGGGCCACCAGGCCCACCACGTCAGCATGCTTGACCTCGAAGTCGCAGATCACGATGACCGGAGCCTCCACCGAGTCGGGGAAGTGTGATTCCGGCGCGAAGCTGATCGCGTTCCTCGCGCGGTTACAGCGGAGGTACCCGATCGAGCATCGGTTGAACTGAGCCGACGCCAGGAAGGTCGCCATCACGAGGCCGGCCTCATTGATGCCGAAGCAGATGTCCGCGTCCAGGCGGCGACCGAGACTCTTGATCTGCCTCATGATGCGCTGAATCCCGAAGCCGAACGTGTTCCAGGTCAGATCTAGCAGGTGCCCGGGATTCGGGTTAGGCAGCGAGAACGCGCAGATGGCGGGGTTGCCGTTGTCAATCGTCGGCACCAGGAGGTTGAAGTCCGCGCCGATGATGTTGTCGACGTCCGGTGATCCGTCCACCACCGCGTTGCGTACGCGGAGCGTGTCGCTTGTCGCCGGAATGGAGGAGCGGACGGCGGTCATCTTCAGCGCCAACTGATCTTCTGGGGGCAGCTTTTCGTAAGCCTCCTGCACCAGGTCGCCTGGGGAGATCACTTCTTCCCCCATACGATGCGGGCTACGCCCGTATGCAGCCGCCAGGATGAGCAGGCTGGCGTACGACGGCGGAGATCCGACCCCAGCAGTTCCGCGCGACCGCGCCCAGCTCTCCCAGGCGTTGATCGTTGTCCCGCCCAACGTGGTCTGGTTGCCCGCGACGTCGTTGTATCGCACTGCGGCCTGGTCCTGGGAGAGCCCTGCGGCGTACCTGAATGCCTGAATGCTCGGTAGGTCGTCGTGCCGCTCCATCAGCTTGCGAGCCGCAGCCTTGACCGATCCGTACTCGAAGAAGAGGGCTTGACCTTGGCGGGCAAGTTCCCGTCCACGCTTCTGCGGCGATTGGTTCTGTGGCGTTGTACTGCCCAAGATGGCCCTCCGACGCCCCGACCTACGGCTTCGGTCCTCACTGGTCGTGACGGCCACCTTACTGTTGCCCATCCTGATGGGCAATGAATGCCAAGGCGCGTAGATCCGCAG
This sequence comes from Actinoplanes oblitus, assembly GCF_030252345.1. NCBI lineage: Bacteria > Bacillati > Actinomycetota > Actinomycetes > Micromonosporales > Micromonosporaceae > Actinoplanes > Actinoplanes oblitus. Next base: position 1,233,477 of record NZ_CP126980.1, read on the forward strand.
GTAAAAGCTGCCCAGAGATCCGGTCGTCATTGGACTGGCACACAGGTGTGCACCCCGATCCGCAAGTGCGACTGTTCTCGCAGCGCTTGACCTTACGGAGTCAACGCCCCAGTTCCCCGCTCGCCGTCCCAGCACCGTGAAGCGAAGGCGGCGAGCGGCCATCAACGTGCAAATCCGGTGCGAGGAGGTGAGCAGTGGGGCACCGCGTTCCGTCCGTGAAGCGTGAGATTCTGCCCGGCGTCACCCTGACGGTGAGCGTCATGGGCGGCTACTCGATCGAGCGCGACGGCGAATACATCGGCTGGATTCATGCCAGCCTGGGAGACCGCTGGAACGCATACGTCAGGCGACCGGGGAGCAGTGGGGACCTGGTCGGTCGCTATGCCCAGGACGACGCCGTGAGAGCCATCGTGGCCGCATGGGAAGCAGGTGCGGCCTTGCCCAACAAGTGCCGACCGTGACGGGGCAGCGAGAGTATCCACCTGCCGCGCTGGTGCACTCCGAGTCGTGCCGGGACGTAGAGGGCATACGTGCGAGTGGCGCAGTCCTGATTCCGATGCTCACGCCGGCCATCGCCCGTGCGTACCCGAACGCTCGGATGCATTCGTGTTACCACTTCACGCTGCATGCGCGCGGGCTGGTGGAGACCATGCACTACCCGCCACATCCGTACGAGGAGTCCACGGTGGTCTACGCGGACGCAACCATGCCGCTCTGCAAGGTGTGCATGGGGACGCATAGCGCCCTTGACCGCCTGATCTTGCCGCCAGAGGTGCGCTGACACCCGCTTCCATCTCCGAGAACAGGGGACCGGATGTACCAGGCAATCATCAGCCCACAGGAAAATCTGTTCGTCGCCGTCCGGGCTGGCCAACAAGCGGCGATGCAAATGCCCTCCGGCTACTACGCCGAACTCGCCGACCGAGCGGACACAAACGACATCGTGCCGGACTGGTTCAGCGATGCCGCCCGCCAAGCGTGGCAGATCGAACTAGCCGACTTGCCCATCGGCGACGTGCTCATCGTCCGTCCGCCGTCGGTCTCTCCCGTGACCTACAGCCGCGCCTCATGGGAGATCAACAAAGGCTGCAACTTCTCCTGCGAGCACTGCTACCTGGAACAGCGCCCGTTCACTGGCCTACCCCTGCCGGAGAAGCTGCGACTACTCGACATGCTTCGCGACATGGGAGTGATCTGGTTCGAGATCACCGGCGGGGAACCGCTCATCGACCAGGACTTCATTCCCGCCTACGAACACGCTCACGAAGCCGGAATGATGATGGAGATTCTGACCAACGGCTCCCGGCTCTACCGTGACGAGTTGCTTGAAGCGTTCACCTCACGTCGCCCACACAAGATCACCGTCTCCATGTACGGGGCCAGCCCGGAGACAGCCGACGCGCTCACCCAGACACGGGGCGCGTTCAAGAACGCCTATCGCGGTCTCGTTGCGGCGGCTGGAGCCGGTTTACCCCTTGAGGTCACGCTGATCATCACCAAGCACAACGTCGAGGAACTGAGCGAGATGCGTGCGATGGTGCGCGATCTGGGCCTGCCGTTCAAGGAGTACGGCTCCATCTCTCCGACCTATACCGGCAAGGGCACGACCCTGGAGACACAGGTCCCGGGCCTCATCGGTAAGAGCGACATCTTCCAGGGCTGCCCTGCCGGTCACACGTCCTTCCACGTCGACCCGCTCGGGTTCACCACGATGTGCAAGGTCGGCCGGGACAACCCCATCAACTTGATCACCGAAGGGCCTGATGGCCTGCTGCGTCTGCCCGCCATCGCAGACGCCCAAATGCTTCGCACGGGTGGATGTACGGGCTGCAAGCTCTCGTCCGCCTGCCGGGTATGCCGACCCATGGCACGCGTGTACCAGGAGGCGAAGGCACCACTCAGTCACTATTGCCAGCACGGCATGAAGGAGGAGTCATGAGCGCCATCCCCGTCGAGATCATCAGCCGTACCCCGAACACCGGCAACGCCGCGAAGCAGTTCCCCCGGCGGCAAGAGCCGGCCGGGATCGTCGTCACTCAGATCGACGCCCTGACCAAGGGCAACGAGCGCGGTTGCGGTGACGACAACCCGTACAACTAGCAGCATGTAGGGGTCGCCCCGGAGGGCTGTCGTGCCATGGCGTGGCTCACCGGGGCCGTCCCGAGCTAGGAGAAGGACTGTGCCTACCAGCCGCATTCCATACGCCGAATTGCCGGGAGCTGTTCGTCACGCGGTCGAGGACATCACCGGATCCCCCGAGTCGCTGGAGCCGGCAAGCGACGGCCTGAACAGTGCGATCGCGGTCAAGCTGAACAGCCCCAAGGGCGCGTACTTCGTGAAGGCTCTACCGGCTGATCACCGCTGGGTCCGGACGCAGCAACGCGAAGCAGCCATGGCGCCGTACCTAGACCTGGTCGCTCCGAAGCTGCACGCCCGCCTGACAGAGGGCGGGTGGGATGTCCTTGTCTTCGAGGCGCTGGAGGGACACCGCGCGGACTACGCGCCGAACTCGCCGGACCTACCCATCGTCGTCGACCTGCTTCGCCGTATCGCTGGGATCCAATGTCCGCCAGTGACACTGCGATGCGCTGAGCAGCGACTCCAGGCGTACGCCGGAGCAGACGAATTGCGCTACTTCGCCGGTGACGCGCTCCTGCACACCGACCTGAACAACGCCAACGTCATCGTCACCGGCGACCGGGCGCGCGTCGTGGACTGGGGATGGGCAACGCAGGGCGCCCCTTGGCTGGATGCCGGCTACTGGGTGATCTGGCTCATCGCCGCAGGGCATACGCCCGACTCCGCCGAAGCGTGGGCATCGCTATTGCCGTCCTGGCAAGCGGCTCATCCGCGAGCGGTCAACGCCTTCGCTGGCGCCAACGCACGCATGTGGGCTGACATCGGCGGCGCCGAACCGGACGCGTGGACACGCCGGCTTATCGATGCTTCCGCGGCCTGGCGTGACTATCGAGGAAGGAATACCGAAGCAGAATTGACTGAATTCAGTTGACCGGGGGTATGACCCCTTCAGCCTAATCAGTAAGACCGCCATGTCTTAGCAGCCCGCATTCTGCCACGGTTTCCAAGTCGCTCTGGATGCCTTAACGCATGTGCGATGGAGGCAGGTGATGTAACCTGCCTCCATCAATTCTGTAAGGATTAGCTGCCGCCTTGCTCGGCAGCCTAGATTGTCAAAGGTTCGCCACAATACCCTGCTGCGGCTTCATGGCTTCAGGCTGTCGACAATCCTACGCCAGATGCTCATACGCACCATTTCATCAGGATTCGACCCTTGCTCCGGCAGGGCGGGCAATTGTCGCGCGTATACGACGCGCCGGTCCGGGAGTGGGGGGCATGTCGCGGCCCAGATAGGCGTCCCAAGCATAGCAGCGCGGCCCTGATCTGAGCCTTCGGGATAGTCGATACGGCCGAAAACTTGAAATAATACTTCAAGCTCTGCGCGCCCGGCGATGTGTGATCTACCTAGAGTGGTATAGATGGTCATCGCCGTTGTGACGGCCTTCTCTATGTCCTCTTCCTCACTCCAAGCGATAGCTCCGTTGATGTCCTCGTTGCCGCGTGAGAATGAAGAGACAAGCTTCGCCATTCCTACTGGCGCCGACGGGTACCATCCACCGCGAGCTTTGTAGTCATCATCAGACGCATATCCCTCGAAATTTCGCAAGGACCCACAAAGCGCGGCGAAGACCGGACCTTCCTCGGTATCCGTGAAGCAGCTAAGCCAAGCAACGCGGTGACCGCCCTCTAGAAACGGAACCTCAGCCCATGTGACTTCCATGCGAGCCCGCACGTAAGTGCCAGGGTGAAGCAGTGTGCCGGTGTTGTCGCGAATTGCCGCTGTAACCTGCCGAGCGAGCCAGTAATCATTATTCTCTAGCTTACGCCTTTCCCCCCGGGCATCGAGGCCGGGTACCTTCGCCGTCACGCTGAACTCGACGCCGCCTTTCTGTGCCTCTGCTCTTTGGTGCAATTCGCGAAGTAGGCGGCGAGAAAGATAGATGTACGACCTAGGGTGAGCGTCGATGGCCATAAATTGAAGATATCAAATGAACGCAAGAGTTCGCTGGCGCGTAGCTTAGGTGGACTAGTGAAGCGGCCGACACTCTCACGAGTGAAGCTAGAGCTACCGGGTAAGCGGGAAGCCCAACGTAGAGAGGCTCGGTGGGCAGGGTCCCAATAGCGAGATCCTGCCCTTTGCTGCCTCGCTATAGCTTTGAGCTCTACGCTGCTCGACTAGCGACGGCGAAACGTACGTTCACGCCGAGACCTCGACCGTGCTCAGACTGTGCCGGCTTCCAATCCAAGAACTGCACTTCCTGAACCCGTCCGAGCGAAGGTGCAAACTTCCCTTCTTCGCCGTTCAGGCATGCCTGAATTCGCGACCTGATTTCGTCGAGCGTGTAGGGGACGTATGCGCGAATGCTAATCTCCACAAGACGAGTGACAGCCTTGCCGTTACGGTGTTGGCTAACAAGCGTCCCGCTTGCGTATGCCTCCAGATCAGAGACTCTTGCAGAGGCATTATGCATGGGTTCGCTGGCGAACTGCTTGCCTTCCGCCGTCGCATGGCCCCTTCCGGGGCCTCGATCGGGTTACGTGCGTCGTGGCGAACCCGTCAGCGGCGGAGAACTGCCAGGGATGCCCTTCGCCGATGCCGCCAAGGCCCTGGCGCGGATCTTCGTGGGCAGCGGCTTCCCGTGGGCCACGCCGCCCACCTTTCGGCGTACGGTGGCGACGCTGCTCGACCAGGCCGGCGTTCCGATCGCAACGATCGCCGACCAACTCGGCCACACGGACCCCGCCATGACGGCCAGGGTTTATCTCGGCCGCGACCTGATGGGCGACAAGCCCTCGGTCGCTGAGCATCTGTGACGCTCAGCAGCCAAAATGGGTAACAAAACAGGTAACTTGACCACGAGAGCATGCGGCATCAGCCGCTGAGGCCCTGGTTAATACAGGGAGTGGCGCGCCCGGCAGGATTCGAACCTGCGACCGACGGATTAGAAGTCCGTTGCTCTATCCGCTGAGCTACGAGCGCTGGCCAGCACATACTAGGCGGTCGTGCCGGACTTGTCGTCCGCCTCGTCGGCTGCGTTCTCGACGGCGGCCTCGGCGGCCTCCAGGACCACCGCCCGGCCGCCCTGATCCTCCGGCGCCGGCGGGACGTCGATCTCCGGGGTGCCCGGGGCCGGGAGGAACGCGTCGACCCATCGGCCCAGCTCGCGGAAGACCTCGGCGCGGACCTCCTTGCCGGACAACGTCAGGTCGTGCTTGCCGCCGTTGAACTGGGCGATGGTCACCCGGGGGCCGAGGCCCGGCGCCCACCTGACGATGTGCTCCACGTCGAGAACGGAATCGGTCACGTGCACGTCCTCGTGCCAGGCGCGACCGCGGAACGTCCGATCCGAGCAGGCGACCAGCACCGGGGCGTCGATGGACAGGCCGGCCTGCAACCGGCGCTGCCCGCGGCGGATCGCGGCCAGCCAGCCCATCCGGACCGGGAAGCCGAGAATCGGCTTCCACGCCAGGTCATAGGCCCATTCGCCGTGGTAGTCGCGGTGGATGCTCTGGCCGTAGAGGCCCAGCGAAGGGGTCGGCAATTTCCGGTACGGCGTCCGCCCGGTCGCCGCGATCAGCATCGCCATGGCCGGTCGGCGCACGAACCAGGGCAGGTTGAAGTCGAAGAACGGGCTGTTCAGAAACAGTCCGTCGACGACGCCCTGCTCGCGGCGCGCATGGGCCCACAGCGAGGTGATCAGGCCCCCGGTCGAGTGGCCGGTGACCAGCAGCTGGTCATGGCCGTCCTCGTCGCGGATGATCCGGGCCGCCTCGTCCAGCTCCGGGTAGTACTCGGTCAGGCTGCGGGCGAAGTTCGGCGTCTGGTGCGGCAGCAGGCTGCGGCCGTACTTGCGCAGGTCGAGGGCGTAGAAATCCCAGCCGCGCGCGACGAAGAAGTCGGCCAGATGAGTCTGGAAGAAGTAGTCCACGAACCCGTGGACGTGCAGCACCGCCCGGCGCGACGGCTGCTCGGCGCGCCGCCGGACCAGCGTGGCCACAACCGGGCCCTCGTCGTCGGTGCCCAGCTCGATGGTGTGCCGCTCATACGGCCAGCCCAGGACGTCGGTCTCCACCCGGACAGGTTACCCATGAGTACGCCGTGGCGCGCCATAACAGATCGACCCCGATCCGAGCCGGTCGTCCACATTTCCGCGTCGTCCACAGGCCGGGCCGCCCAGCGCCGCCCGGCGGGCCAGGCTCTGCCACGTCCGCTGCAATCGACGCAAGGAGACACCAGTGTTCGACACCCACATCGTCGTCGTCGGCAACGTGCTGACCAAGCCGGAGTGGCGCCGCACCACCAACTCCAACCAGCTGGTGGCGAACTTCCGGCTCGCCTCCACCGCCCGCCGGTACGACCGGGAGAACCGCTGCTGGGTCGACGGCAACACGCTCCGCGTCCGGGTCTCCGCCTGGCGCAAGCTCGCCGAGAACGTCGGATCCTCGATCAACATCGGTGATCCGGTGATCGTCTTCGGTCGCCTCTACACCCGCGACTGGCAGGACGAGGAGGCCAACCACCGCGTCTCGTACGAGATGGAGGCCCTCGCCGTCGGCCACGACCTGGCCCGCGGCCGATCCCGGTTCTACCGCACCCGGCCGGCGGCGACCAGCGCCCAGGAGGACACCGAGGCGGACGCCGTGATCGGTGGCGAGCCGGCCGAGCCGGTGGCCGACAACGAGACACCGGTCCGGTACGGCGACGGCCTGCCCGAGATCGTCCCCGGTGAGGCCGAGCCGGCCTTCCTCGAGGTGGTCGCCGACCTGGCCGACGAGGAGAGCGCCACCGCGACGACCGCCGAGGACGAGCCGGCCACTGCCGAGATCCGGCGCACCCGCCGTACGAAAAAGGAGCCGGTAGCGGCCTGAGACCTTCCCGCACAGCCGCCACCCCGGGGTCTCTCCCTGCGGATTCCGGGGCGTGTGGCGCCCGGCGGCCCGGCCACGTCGGGGTCCGGGGCGGGGCCGCCGGTGCGGGGCGGACAGGCATGCCGGATGGTGTCGACCGGTCCCGATTCCCTCGATCGGGATAGGCCGATCGTGCCGGTTCTCTCAACCGGGAGGCGGAGCGGCCCGGTTGGGCGGGAGACAACCGCAACCGGCAGACTGAAGCGGTGATGCTGAAGGACATCCGCGCCATCGCCGACGAGACGATGGTGCTAGCGCCCGAGGATCCGGACGCCGAACAGGTGAACACCAACTGGTTCGGCGCACCCCCGCATGAACGCCTGGGTACCTCGCCCGACGAGGTGGTGGCCGTGTTCGAAGAGGTCGCCGCGGTCCTGCGCGAGCAGGTGTCCGGCCGCGGGCACCGGGGCACCGCGACCTTCTACGTGTGGCACGACGCGGAAGCCGGCCAGCTGCGCTGCTCGGTCGGCACCCGCAAACCCAGCGATCTGGTGTTCCCGGTCGCCTACCAGGTGACCGAGGACCTGCGCGCGATAGTGGTGGAGTTCTTGGAGGATCGCGCACCCGGATCGATCCAGTGGGGTGCACTGGAGCCGGTGCCGTACCCGGAGTCGGAACCGGCGGCGCTGGCGGTCTGGGCGTTCGATCTGACGCCGTTCGGCCGCTGACCAGCAGAACCGGAAGGAAACACGTGCCGTTTCGGTGGACCGCTGACGCGGCCGGACTGATCGCCGGATACCTGTTGGACGCCGCGCTCGGCGACCCGCGCCGCTACCATCCGGTCGCCGGGTTCGGCACCGCGGCCGCCGCCCTGGAACGCCGGGTCTACCAGCCCCGGCGCCGGGCCGGCGCCGCGTTCACCACGATCGCTGTGGGAGTCCCGGTCCTCGCCGGGCTGGCGGTCGGCCGGGCCACCCGGCGGTGGCCGGTCGCCCGGTTCGCGCTCACCACCGCCGCCACCTGGACCGTGCTGGGCGGTCGTACGCTCCGCAAGGAGTCCCGGGTGATGGCCCGCCACCTGGCGGCCGGCGACCTGCCGGCGGCCCGCGGCCGGCTCAACCACCTGTGCGGGCGGGACCCGGCCGCGCTCGACGAACCCGAACTGGCCCGGGCCACCGTCGAATCGGTGGCCGAGAACACCTCGGACGCCGTCGTCGCCCCGCTGTTCTGGGGGGCGCTGCTGGGGCCGGCCGGGCTCCTCGGGTACCGGGCGGCCAACACGCTGGACGCCATGGTCGGGCATCGGTCGGCCCGGTACGCGCGGTTCGGCACGGCGTCGGCCCGGCTGGACGACGTGCTGAACCTGGTGCCGTCGCGGCTCACCGGACTGCTCACCGTCGCTGTCGCGCCGATCGGCCGCGGGTCGCCGCGGGAGACGTTGCGGGTGTGGCGGCGGGATCGGGCGGATCATCCGTCGCCGAACTCGGGGCAGTGTGAGGCGGCGATGGCGGGGGCGCTCGGGGTGCGGCTCGGGGGACGGAACGTCTATTTCGGACGTAGTGAGACAAGGCCGTTCCTGGGGGACGGGCCTCGGCCGGGGGTGGTGCATCTGCGGCGGGCGGCTCGGATCTCGGGAGGGGTCGGGGTGGCGGCGGTGTTGCTGGCGGCTGGGGGTGCGGTGGTTCGGGGTGGTTTCGGGGCGGTTGGCAGGAGGCGGGGGTGGGGGTGGGGCCCCAACGGGGCCACCAGCGCCACCAGCATGATCACCGCGACCCGCCCGACCACCACCCGGAGCCCCCGATGACCGCGGGCCTGCTGATCGCCGGCACCACATCGGACGCCGGCAAGAGCGTCCTCACCGCCGGCATCTGCCGCTGGCTGCACCGCAACGGCGTCCGGGTGGCCCCCTTCAAAGCCCAGAACATGTCCAACAACTCGGTGGTCGTGGTCGCCTCCGACGGCCGCGGCGGCGAGATCGGCCGGGCCCAGGCCATGCAGGCCGAGGCCTGCGGCGTCGCCCCGGACCTGCGGTTCAACCCGGTGCTGCTGAAGCCCGGCAGCGACCGCTCCAGCCAGGTGATCCTGCTCGGCGAGGCGATCGACACGGTCACCGCCGGCAACTACCGGTCGCTGCGCCCCAAGCTGGCCGAGACCGCGTACGCCACCCTCACCGACCTGCGCGCCGATTACGACGCCGTGATCTGCGAGGGCGCCGGCAGCCCCGCCGAGATCAACCTGCGCGAGGGCGACTTCGTCAACATGGGCCTGGCCCGCCGGTTCGGGCTGCCCACCCTGGTGGTCGGCGACATCGACCGGGGTGGCGTCTTCGCTGCCTTCTTCGGCACCCTGGCCCTGCTCTCCGCCGAGGACCAGGCGCTGGTCGCCGGGTTTGTGATCAACAAGTTCCGCGGTGACCTGGGCCTGCTCCAGCCGGGCAACGACATGATCACCGCGGTGACCGGGCGCCCGGTGCACGGGGTGCTTCCGTTCCACCGGGACGTGTGGCTGGACGCCGAGGACTCGCTGGCGTACGGAACGACGCTGGGTCGTCCCGGCCCGCCGCAGGGCCGGGAGTGGCTGCGGGTCGCGGTGATCCGGCTGCCCCGGATCTCCAACGCCACCGACGCCGAGGCGCTCGCCGCCGAGCCCGGTGTCCGGGTGCACCTCACCGTCGAGCCGGGCGACGTCGCCGACGCCGACCTGGTGGTGCTGCCCGGTTCCAAGGCCACCGTCAGCGACCTGGCCTGGCTGCGGGAGACCGGGCTGGCCGGCGCGGTACTGGCACACGCGGCCGCCGGTAAGCCGCTGCTCGGCGTCTGCGGGGGCTTCCAGATGCTCGCCGAGTCGATCGACGACGAGGTGGAGAGCGGGCACGGCACCGTACCGGGACTGGGTCTGCTGCCGGTCGGCATCACCTTCGCGGCCCGCAAGACGCTGGCCCACAGCGCCGGGGCCGGGCTGGGCGCGCCGGTGCGCGGCTACGAGATCCACCACGGGCTGGTCAGCGCCGGTGACCCGGAGCCGCTGCTGCGGTACGCCGACGGCCGTCCGGAGGGCGCGGTGGCCGGTAACGTCTACGGCACCCACTGGCACGGCGCCTTCGAGTCCGACGAGTTCCGCCGCCGGTTCCTGACCGTGGCCGCCGCCCAAGCCGGTCGGCACGGGTTCACCGTCGCCCAGGACACCCGGTACGCCACGATCCGCGAGCGCGCCCTGGACGTGCTCGGCGACCTGGTGGCCGAGCACCTGGACACCGAGGCGCTCTGGCGGCTGCTGGAAAAGGGTGCGCCACCAGGGTTGCCGTTCGTCGCACCAGGTGCCCCGTAAGGGTTCGACCCTGACGACATCGTTGCGTCCCGGGCGTACGTTGGGTCCGGCGCGGCGGTCGCCGCGCGGCCGGAAGTGCCACGAGGACGGGGTGTGATCCATGACCACCGACGAGGAGAACCGACCGGTACGCCGCCGGGTGACGCTGACCGGGATCAGCTCGCGGGCCTGGGAGCATCCGGCCGACCGGGGCGCGCTGACCGCCCTGCGGGAGCTGCGCGGCTTCGACGACGTGGTGAAGACGTTCTTCGGGATGTGGAACGAGCGCGGCTTCCGGCTGGCCTACCTGGCCGGCTCGATCCGCGTCGACCACCGGCAGTACCCGCGGGTCTACCAGCGTTTCACCGAGGCGGCCAGCACGCTGGACATCGCCGAGCTGCCCGAGCTCTACGTGAGCCAGTCGCCGATCATCAACGGTTCCGCGATCGGCCTGGACAAGCCGTTCATCGTGATCACCACGGGCGCGGTGGAGAAACTCGACGACGACGAGCTGCGTGCCATGCTCGGGCACGAGCTGGGCCACGTGCGCAGCGGGCACGCCGTCTACAAGACCATCATGATGATCCTGACCGGCTGGGCGGCGAACATCAGCTGGATCCCGGTGGGTGTCATCGCGCTGCGGGCGATCATCGCGGCGATGCTGGAGTGGTGGCGCAAGGCGGAGCTCTCCGCCGACCGGGCCGGTCTGCTCGCCGGGCAGGACCCGGCCGCCTCGCTGCGGCTGCTGATGAAACTGGCCGGTGGCGGCGACCTGTCGCAGATCGACACCACGGCGTTCCTGGAGCAGGCCGCGGAGTACGAGGGCGGTGGTGACCTGCGGGACAGCATCCACAAGATCGGGATGACCGCGTGGAGCACCCACCCGTTCCCGGTCGCCCGGGCCGCCGAGCTGCGCAAGTGGATCGACTCGGGGGCGTACGCGCAGATTCTCGGTGGTGACTACCCGCGGCGTGACTCGGACGGGGACGCCTCGGTCACCGAGGACGTCAAGGCCGCCGCGAAATCGTATCGGGACGACTTCGCCAACTCGCAGGATCCGCTGGTCGGCCTGATCCGGCGGTTCGGCGACGGCGCCACCGACATGGCCGGCTCGGCCGCCGGGCGGGCGATGAACTGGGCGAGCGAGGCCCGCCGCCGGGCCCGCGGCGACGGTAACAGCGACGGCGAAGCCAACTGATCGCGAAATCTGTCGGGGGACGGTTCTACGATCGGGCGCATGAGCCTTACTGAATCCGAACTGCGCGCCAAAATCGCGCAGGAGATGCCCGGTGTCCGCGCCGACCTGGAACGGTTGGTGCGGATCCCGGGCGTCGCCTTCGAGGGTTTCGATCACGCGCACGTGGAGCGCTCCGCCGAGGCGGTCGCCGAGCTGCTGCGGGGTTGCGGCCTCGACACGCAGATCGTGCGGCACGGCGGCCAGCCCGCGGTGATCGGTCGCAAGCCGGCCCCGCCCGGCGCACCCACCGTGCTGCTCTATGCCCACCACGACGTCCAACCGGCCGGTGACCCCGCGCTCTGGGCCAGCGACCCGTTCGAGCCGGTCGAGCGGGACGGCCGGCTCTACGGCCGCGGCGCCGCCGACGACAAGGCCGGCGTGATGGCGCACGTGGCGGCGCTGCGCGCTTTCGGCGACCAGCTGCCGGTCGGCGTGGTGGTCTTCGTCGAGGGCGAGGAGGAGTACGGCTCGGATTCCCTCGACGCGATCATCCAGGCCCACCTGGACGAGTTGCGCTCCGACGTGATCGTGATCGCCGACTCCGGCAACTGGGACATCGGCACGCCTGCCCTGACCACCTCGCTGCGCGGCCTGGTCAACCTGTTCGTCGAGGTCAAGGTGCTCAAGAGCGCCGTGCACAGCGGCATGTTCGGCGGTGCCGTGCCGGATGCGCTGATGGCCCTGTCCCGGCTGCTCAGCACGCTGCACGACGACGACGGCGAGGTCGCGGTCGGCGGCCTGGTCGGCCGCGAGGGCGCCAGCGTCGACTACCCCGAGGAGCGGTTCCGCCACGAGGCCGGGATGCTCGACGGCGTCGGCCTGGTCGGCCGTGGCACCATCACCGACCGGATCTGGACCAAGCCCTCGATCTCCGTGCTCGGCATCGACGCGCCGCGCACCCTGGAGGCCGCCAACGCCCTGCAGGCCACGGCGAAAGCCAAGATCGGCATCCGGGTCGCTCCCGGCGATGACCCCAAGTCGGTGTACGCGGCGGTCAAGAGCCACCTGGAGAAAAACGCCCCGTGGGGCGCGCACGTCGAGGTGACCCTGGAGAGCGACGGCGACCCATGCGTGATCGACGCGACGGGTGCCGGTTTCGAGGCGGCCCGCGCCGCGTTCCGGTCGGCGTGGGACGGCGTCGAGCCGGTCGACATGGGCATCGGCGGCTCGATCCCGTTCATCGCCACCTTCCAGGAGCTGTTCCCCGGCGCGACGATCCTTGTCACCGGCGTGGAGGACCCGCACTCGGCCGCGCACGGGCCGAACGAGAGCCTGCACCTGGGCGAGTTCGAGCGGGTCTGCGTGGCCGAGGTGCTGCTGCTCAAGAACGTCGCGGAGACCCTGGCGAAATGATCTAGGAGGGAGTCGCTGATGGCCGAGCTGTCGTGTGAGGTCCTCGTGGTGGGTGCCGGCCCGACCGGGCTGATGCTCGCCAACTGGCTCACCCGTCTCGGGGTCCGGGTGCTCGTGGTGGACGGCAAGGACGGTCCCACCCGCGAGTCCCGGGCGCTCGTGGTCCAGGCGCGCAGCCTGGAGATCTACGATCAGCTCGGCATCGGCGACCAGGTCCTCGACGCGGCGTGCCGGGCGGAGGCGCTCTCGCCCGGCACCGGGGCCCGGGTGTTCGGCCGGATCCCGGTCGGCCCGCTCGGGCAGGGCGTCACGCCGTACCCGTTCCTCGAGGTGCTCGAGCAGAGCCGCAACGAGGAGATCCTCTACGACAACCTGCGCAAACTCGGCGGCGACGTGGTCTGGGAGACGCCGGTGACGGCAATGACCCAGGTCGAGGAGGGCGTCGAGGCGAAAGTCGGCAACGACACCGTCCGGGCCCGGTTCTGCGTCGGCTGCGACGGGGCGAGCTCAGCGGTGCGCAAGGCCCGGCGGATCCCCTTCGAGGGCAGCACCAACGCGCACCGGTTCTACGTGCTCGACGCGGCCGCGGCGGCCGGCCTGGTGACCGGCGCCGTCAACGTGCGGCCCGGCGGCCGGGAGTTCCTGCTGGCGTTCCCGATGCCGGGCCGGGGCAACTGGCGGCTGATCGGCCTGATCCGGGACGAGGACGCGGACGGCGTGCTGGACGAGGACGACGTGCGCGAGCGGCTGCGCTCCACCTTCGCGATCACCTTCGACAGGACCCGCTGGTTCGCCACCTACCGGGTGCACCATCGCGTCGCCGCGGCGTTCCGGGACGGGCCGTTCTTCCTGGCCGGCGACGCCGGGCACGTGCACTCGCCGGTCGGCGCGCAAGGCATGAACACCGGACTCCAGGACGCGCACAACCTGGCCTTCAAACTCGCCGACGTGCTCCAGGGCCGGCGCAAGGACACCTGGCTGGACCGTTACGAGGCGGAGCGCCGCCCGGTCGCCCGCACGCTGGTGGCCACCACCGACCGGCTCTTCCGGGCGGTCACCTCGGAGCGTCCGGTGGCCCGGGCGCTGCGAGGCGCCGCGATCCGCCTCGCGGCGCCGGTCGCCGTGCGAGTGCTGCCCCGCACCGCCGGTGGGTCCCGGTTGTTCCAGTACGTCTCGCAGATCCGCATCCACTATCCGATCGGTCCGGAGGCGCGGACCGCGGACGGCAAGCGTGATCCGGTGGTCGGCCGCCGGCTGCCCTGGACCGGTCGCAACTTCGCGGTGCTGCGCTCCGCCGACTGGCAGATCCACGGATACGGCGGGGTCGAGGGCACCGAGGCGCCCGACCTCGGCCTGCCGGTCCACATCTTCCCGGCCGCCCCGGCGACGGCCCTGAGACCGGGATATTTCTACCTGGTCCGGCCCGATGGCTTCGTGGCGTCACGCGCCGAGCCGGCCGAGGCGGAGGTGAAATTCCGGCACGCGATGGCGGTGTGATGACGCGGCCGTGCGATTCCGGCGGCGCTGGCGGTGTGATCGCGGGCGGGTTCTGGAGGTGAGATTCCGACACTCGATGGCCGTGTGATCGGGGTTCGGTCCTGTTAGGATTCGAACATGCGTTCGATAACCGCAGTTCCGCCGGGCAGCGTCGGGCGGGTGAAACCCGCTGGTCCGCGCGCCACTTTGGATCGGCTTCGGACTCGCGATCGGATCGAGTCGATCGCGCGGCTGCGCGCCGCGGTCCGGGCCCTGGGGGACGTCGATGTCTCCGGGTGGGACGACACCACCCTCACCGAGCATCTCGACGAGCTTTCCCAGGCGTTGTGCGGCATCGACGCCGAGCTGACCAGGGTTGCCGAGGCGGTCCGTGCCCGCGGTTTCCGCATCGACGAGCCGAGAGCGGCGTGACCACCGGAGGTGCATGATCGCCGGCCGCGCGAGGGACCGGGAAAATCAAGATCAAATGCTTCATGTGCGCACGTCCGCTGGGGTTCGGACCGCATGCTCCCGCGCGGGCCGAGGGCGGCGATCTGGCCGCTGCGCGTCCAAAGCGATCGCCACCCTCTTCATTGTCCGTGGGCGGTCACGGTCAAACCGCAACGTCAAACCCCGGTCGAGCCGTGGCGTCAAGCGGCGGCGCGTTGGTTGCAGCGTCGAGCGGTGGCGTTGAGCGGTTGGGTCGGTGGCGGCGTTGAGCGGTGGCGTCGAGCGGTGGCGGCGTCGGGTGCGGGCGTTGAGCGGCGTCGAGTGGTGGCGTCAAGTGCGGCGTTGAGCGGTGGCGGCGTTGAGCGGTGATGTTGGATGCGGCGTTGAGTGGTGGCGTCGATTGCGGGGCGGAACCGTGGCGTCGGGGCACCGGGCGGTGGCTGCCGCTGCGAGGATGGATCTATGCGGTTCGTAGACATTGCCGCGACCTCGGCCGCGGTCGCCGCGACGGGCGGGCGGAAGGCGAAGATCGAGCTGCTGGCTGACGCGCTGCGCCGGCTGGAGCCGGACGAGATCGCTGCCGGTTCCGCCTATCTCGCCGGTGAGCTGCGGCAACGGCAGACCGGGGTGGGTTATGCCGGGCTGCGTACCCGGCCGGCGCCGGCCCTGGAGCCGACCCTGACCGTCGCCGCGGTCGACGCGGCGATCGCCGAGATCGCCACGGTGTCCGGCACCGGGTCACAGGCGCGCCGCCGGGAGTTACTGGGGGCGCTGTTCGGGGTGGCCACCGCCGACGAGCAGCGACTGCTGGTCGGCCTGTTCGGCGGCGAGCTGCGGCAGGGCGCGCAGGCCGGACTGCTGGCCGAGGCGGTCGCGGTGGCCGCCGGGGTGCCGGTCGCCGCCGTACGCAGAGCCCTTCTTCTCTCCGGTGATCTCAAGCAGGTCGCGGTCGCCGCGCTGAGCGGCGGTGCCGCCACGCTCGCCGGCATCAGCCTGCGGGTCGGTACCCCGCTCACCCCGATGCTCGCGCAGAGCGCCCCGGACGTCGGCGCGGCGCTGCTGGCCACCGGCGCCCCGGCGGTGATCGACACCAAGCTCGACGGCATCCGGATCCAGGTGCACCGCTCCGGTGACGAGGTGGCCGTCTTCACCCGCAGCCTCGACGACATCACCGCGCGGCTGCCCGAGGTGGTGGCGGCGGTCCGGGCGCTGCCGCTACGCGAGGTGGTGCTCGACGGCGAGGCGATGGCGCTCGACGAGCAGGGCCGGCCGCGGCCGTTCCAGGAGACGTCGAGCCGCGCCGCGACCAGGGCGAAAAGCAACCCGCTGGCGCTGGTGCCGTACTTTTTCGATCTTCTGCATCTGGATGGCGCCGACCTGCTGGACGAGCCGGGCCGGGTGCGCTGGGCGGCGCTGGCCGACGCGCTGCCGGCCGAGTTGATCGTCGGGCGGGAGACGGTCGAGACCGAGGAGCAGGCGGCCGCCGTGTTCGCCGCCGCCCTGGCCGCCGGGCAGGAGGGCGTCGTGGTCAAGGCGCCCGAGGCACCCTACGACGTGGGCCGCCGTGGTGCCGCCTGGGTGAAGGTGAAACCCCGGCACACCCTGGACCTTGTGGTGCTGGCCGTCGAGTGGGGACACGGGCGGCGCAAGGGCTGGCTGTCCAACCTGCACCTGGGCGCCCGCGATCCGGAGACCGGCGGCTTCGTGATGCTCGGCAAGACGTTCAAGGGGCTCACCGACGAGTTGCTGCGCTGGCAGACCGAGCGGTTCAAGGAACTGGCCGTCGAGGACGACGGCTGGGTGGTGCGGGTGCGGCCGGAGCAGGTGGTGGAGATCGCGTTCGACGGGGTGCAGACGTCGCCGCGGTACCCGGGCGGGGTGGCGCTGCGGTTCGCCCGGGTGCTGCGCTACCGGGACGACAAGCGGGCGGCGGAGGCGGACACCATCGACGCGGTCCGGTCGATCGGTGTCACAGGGCAGCCAGACTCCGGACGTAATTCACCTGCTGATTGATGGTGATCACGTCCCGCTCGTGGTGGGTGGGGATGCGGGCGACGTACTGCCTCGGGCCGCTGGTGACGGTGACCTGCACGCTGCCCTGCGGCACCGACTCCTTGACCAGGAAGAGCAGCAGGCTGAACCCGGCGGTGAAGCAGACCCCGGCGACGCCGACGATCTTGGCCCAGGCCGGGGTGCGTCGCTGGGTCACCCAGAAGTCGTTGACCTGCCACTGCGAGCCGGACAGCGGGAAGTCGCCGGCCGGGGTGCGGATCACCGACGAGGTGATCTCGATCTCGGCGATCTGGACGATCACCGGACCGGAGGCGTAAGGCTCGGGATCGGCCGGGACCTGCGCAGCGGCGCCGGCAGCGCTCGGCGGCACCGCCGGAAAACCGGTGGGGCTCGGCGGCGCTGAGGGGTAGCCGGTGGAGCTCGGCGGGACTGCGGGGTAGCCGGTAGGGCTCGGTGGGGCCGGGGCAGGTGCGGGCGGCGGCGTGGCGGGGCTCGACGGCGGGCCGGGCGGGGCCGGCGCGGGGGTGCCCCAGGGATCGTCCGGCGGGAAGGTCATGCTCCGGACATTAATCCGCGCCGTTCTGCGCCGCGAGCCTGCGGTCGGCCTCGTCGACCCGGTCCACCGGCTGTTTCGCGGCCTTGCGCTGGTCGGCGGCGGCCACCCGGTCGCGCGGACGCTCGGTGGGGCCGTCCGGGGCGGCCCGCTCGCCCGGCGGGGTGTTCGCGCCGTGCGCCTCCCGGCGGGCCTGGTAGCCGTAGAGCAGCAGGGCCATCACCGAGAACAGCCACCACTGGACCGCGTACCCGCCGTTCTGCCAGGCGTCCTCGTGCTCGATCGGCACCGGGACGAAGGCCGGATCGTTGGCCGGGGTCTGCGAGGTGACGAGCACATACGCCCCATAGACCGGGAAGGGCAGCTCGCCGGCGAGCCGGGGCAGGTTCAGCCGCCGGGTGTCCAGCCGGCCGTCCCGTCGCTCGACCGGGGCAGGTCGGCTTTCCGACAGGTGAACCTTGCCGACCACTGTCACCTCACCGGCCGGGGCGGCCGGAGCCTGCGGGCCGGCCAGTGCACCATCCGCCGCCGGTGGCACCCAGCCCCGGTCGATCAGCACCGCCGCGCCGTCGGCCAGCACCAGCGGCGTGAGAATCTCGAAACCCACCTCGCCGTTCACCGTGCGACCCCGGGCCTGGATCTCGTGAGCCGGGTCGTAGCGCCCGGTGACGGTGACCTTTGTCCAGGCCAGCGACTTGCCGGGGGAGGCGCCGGCGGTGCCCGGGGCGGTCGGCGCGGCCAGGACCGAGGTCAGCGGAACGGCCTGGACGGAATCCGCGGCATCGATCCTCATATTGATCTCGTGGCGCTCGTGGTACCGGTGGAGCTGCCAGTTGCCGAGCAGCACCATGATCACTGAGGCGACCACGGCCAGGACGGCGGCGCCCAGCCAGCGCGGGGTAAGCAGGAACCGGTACACCCCCCGAGGCTACCCGGCGAGGCGGTAGCCTCCGCCGCAGCCGGGTACTGTGCGAACTTCCGGCGGCCAATACCACGTGACCGCCGGTCCGCGTAACCCTCGGGGGAGACATTGATCACCGCCCAGCCTCGTCTGGTCGTGAGTGCGCCGTCATCCGGCCACGGCAAGACCGCGATAGCCGTCGGGCTGCTCGCCGCGATGGCAGCCCGTGGCGTCCCCACGGCGGGGTTCAAGGTCGGCCCGGATCACACCGACGCGGCGTACCTCGGATTGGCGGCCGGACGCCCGGGCCGCAACCTGGACCCGCGCCTGGTCGGCGCGCAGCGCATCGCGCCGCTGTTCGGGCACGGCGCGTCCGGCGCCCAGCTCTCCGTGATCGAGGGCGCGATGGGCCTGTTCGACAGCCTCACCGGCCAGCCGGAGATCGACGGCACCGCTGCCGTCGCGGCCACCCTGCGCGCCCCCGTCGCCCTGGTCGTGGACGTGGCGGCGATGGGTCACTCGCTGGCCGCGCTGGTTCACGGGTTCCGGATGTTCGACGAGATGGTGCACCTCGGCGGCGTGATCCTGAACCGGGTCGCCTCGCCCCGGCACGAGCAGATGCTGCGCAGCGCCCTGGACGACATCGGCATGCCGGTGCTCGGCGCGCTGCGCCGCGGTGACCTGCCCAACGTGCTGCCGTCCCGGGCGCACGGCCTGGTCCCGGTGGCGCACCGGACCGTCGAGGCCGGCCGCGCGGTCCGCCGGCTGGGCGAGGCGGTCGCCGAGTCCCTCGACCTCGACCGGCTGATGGCGCTGGCCAACTCGGCGCCGCCGCTGCCCGGCCCGCTCTGGACGCCGGCCGAGGCCGGCGAGGCCGCCGAGGTCCGCCCGGTGGTCGCGCTCGCCGGTGGTCCGGGAGCGCCTTACACGTACGTCGAGACCGCCGAACTGCTCACCGCCGCGGGAGCCGACGTCGTGGTGGTCGACCCGCTCCGGGACGAGTCGCTGCCGCCGGGCACCCGGGCCCTGGTCGTCGGCTCCGGCCTGCCCGAGGGGTACGCCGAGGAGCTCTCCGCCAACCGGCGGCTCTGCGCCGACGTGGCGAAGTTCGCCCGGGAGGGCTGGCCGGTGGTGGCCGAGGGGGTGGCCCTGCCCTGGCTGGGCCGCGACCTGGACGGCCGGCCGATGTGCGGGGTGCTGGACATCGCCGGGATCACCGGGGAGCAGACGGTCGCCGGGTACCGGGAGGCGACCGCGCCGGGCAGCTCGGTGCTGGCCCCGGCCGGCGCCCGGATCACCGGGTACAAGCAGCACCGCGCCCTGGTGACCCCGCGGGCCGGCACCTCGCCGGCCTGGACCTGGTCGGGCGGGAACCCGGAGGGCTTCGTCTGGCGGCAGGTGCACGCGTCCCAGTTGGGCCTGCACTGGGCGGCCGCGCCGGAAATCGCGAAGCGCCTGGTCACGGCGGCGATCGCCGGACCGGCGATGGCATCCGGCACGGTCCCGCAGATGTCCGCTCCGCAGATGCCGGGTTCGCATCCGGCGCCGCAGATGTCCGGCCCGCAGATGCCGGGCCAGCAGATGTCCGGCGCGCACCCGGGGCCGCCGATGCCCGGGCCCGTGCCGCGGGTCAGCGAGGGGCTCGCCCAGCCGGTCCCGATGCCGATGAGCGCGTCCCTGCCCGGCCCGGCGCAGGGTGGTCCGGGACAGACCGGTCCGGTGCCGGGCACCCCCGGGCCGGGTCCGGTTCCGCCGGCCGAGTTCGGTCCCGGCTCCGGCCACGCGGGGGAGTACGGGCCCGGTCCGATTCCGGCCGGTGATTTCGCCCAGGATGGGCCGCACGGTGAGTACGGCCACGACCGGCCGCACGGTGAGTACGTCCAGGATGGGCCGCACGGCCAGTATGTCCAGGATGGGCCGCACGGCGAGTTCGTCCGGGATGTACCGCATGGTGAGTTCGCCCAGGGCGCGCCGCACGGCGACTTCGGCCAGGATGTGCCGCCGCCGAATGGTCCGGTACCGGGGATGGCGCCGGCGCATGGCCCCGGGGTGGGACCGATGAACGGTCCGATTCCGGGGACGGGCCCGGCGAACGGTCCGGTGCAGGGGATGGCCGGGGCCAACGGGCCGATTCCGCCGCGTCCCGGGTCCGGGATGCCCAATGCGGGCCCGGCGCACGGGCATCCAGGGCCCGGCTCCTCCCACGGTCCGGAGGGGACACCTGACAACCGGCCGACCACGGACATCCCGATTCCGTCCTGATCGTTGCGGCGGCCGGCCTCCCGCAGGCGTCGCGCTGCCGCCCGGCGGATGTCGGTGTCCGATTCCGCCGGACCGCCGAGGCCTGTCCGGCATCGGATCGCGGAACCTTGGTGGTGATCCCGCCCACGCGCGGTGAGGTGCCGCTGAGCGGCCGGCCCGGCAACCTCGGGACCGGTCGCCGGCGGAGCCCGCCGGAAGCGGCCCAGCGTGCCAAAACGGCGATCGGCGGACCGGAAATTGTCGTACCCCCCTCGTACCGTGAGGGGCACGACAACCGAAGGAGGACGACCGTGGCCGCCCGTCTGCCGCTGGATCTGGACCCGCCGGTTCGTCAGCTCAGAGCACTGCTGCTGGGGGTCGACGACCGCGAGCTGACCGCTCCCACACCCTGCCCGGGCTGGTCGGTCGCGACCCTTCTCGATCATCTGATGCGGCTGGCCGAGGCGTTCGCCGAGGCCGCCCGCAAAGGCGCCGACACGTCCGCCGCCGGTCCGCCGCCGGCCCCGTCAGCGGCGCACCTGTCGCCGCACTGGCGCAGCCGCCTCCCGATCCTGCTGGAGGAGCTCGCCACCGCGTGGAAGGACCCGGCCGCGTGGCTCGGCGAGGCCCGGGCCGGCGGGGTCACCATGCCGGCCCGCGCGATGGGCACTGTCGCGGCCAACGAGCTGGTGATGCACGGCTGGGACCTGGCCCGCGCCACCGGGCAGGACTTCGCTGCCGACCCCCGTGTGCTGACCACCCTGATCGACTTCCTGGCCGCCGGCCCACCCGGCGGCACCCCGGGCTTCCTGGGCCCGCACCTCCCCATCGACCCGGACGAGGATGCCCTGCCCCGGGCCCTGGCCCTGGCCGGTCGCGACCCGGCCTGGCGTCCTCCCCGCATCCGCGACGTCCCCTCCGCCCAGCTGCGCCGACAGCACCCACCCGCCGCCCGCTCCGCCTGACCGGCATGCGGTTCGCCGGCGGCGCCGGGGCGCGTGAGCGGCGATCGGCGGCGGGGCCGGCTCGATGGGGCCAGCGCTTCGGGCTGGCTGGGGCCCGCGAGGTGTTGGCCGAGCGAGGGCGTTGCGGCGACCCCGGCACGGGCTGGTGGTTACGAGACCAACTTGTCGGAGGGTGGGGTGAACTTGAGTTTGGGCTGGCCCTTGAGGGCGTCCCGGAGGGTTTCCGCGACCGTGTACTTGGAGATGGTGGAGCGGCTGGTGCCCACGTAATGCTCCGGGTTGTCCGGGTCGGCGACGAAGGCTGACGCCGCCAGCTGCGGGGTGAAGCCGCTGAACCAGGCGGTCTTGTTGTTGTCGGTGGTGCCGCTCTTGCCGGCCACCGGGCGGCCCAGGGTGGCGAAGACCATCGGCGACGTGGCCCAGCCGCCGCAGCCACCGCGGGCGGCGCCGTAACCGGTGACGCAGCGGGCCGCGTCGGTCGCGGCGCGGGCCACGTTCTCGCTGAAGACGCGGTGGCAGCGCGGGGCGGCGATCACCCTGCCCTGGTACATCGCGTCGGTGCCGTCGGTCTTGCGGATCGCGGTGACCGGCAGCGGCTCGCAGTACCGGCCCTCGGCCGCGACGGTGGCGAACGCGTTGGCGATCTCCACCGGGGTGGCGTCGCTGACCCCGAGGGTGAACGCGCCCCACCCGGACGCGTGCTCCGGCGTGGCCAGCCGCCGGTCCACCTCGGTACGCCACTTGAGCCCGAGCCGCTCGGCCATCGCCACCGCCTTCTCCGCGCCGACCCGCTGCTCCAGCTGCACGAAGTAGGTGTTCACCGATTTGCCGAACCCGCTCCACATGGTCTGCGTGCCGGTCATCGACTTGCTGGAGTTCTTCGGGCACCAGTGCGTCCCGCAGGTGGCCGGCCCGGGCGCGGTGATGTATTTCGAGACGAACCGTTCCGGCGAGTAGAACGACGTGGAGAGCGGCAGCCCGGCCTCCAGCGCCGCCAGCATGGTGAAGATCTTGAAGGTGGAGCCGGCCTGGTACCCGGCCATGTCGCCGCCGCCGAGCAGCGGGTTCACCGTGTTCGGATAGTTGCCCCGGACATCGGAGTCCTGGGCGTGGTCGCTGTGCTTGCCGTTGTCGTCCTGGTGCAGCGAGTATTTGCGGTTCACCGCCATGCTGACGATCCGCCCGGTCCCCGGCTGGATCACCACCTCGCCGTGCGCGAACGGGCTGTTGCGCTTCTCCTTGGCCAGTACGTGCTTCATGGCCGCGGCCTGCACCTTCGGGTCGATCGAGGTGATCACCCGATAGCCGCCGCGCCGCAGGTTCTCCTCCCGGTCCAGCACCGTCGCGCCGAACGCCGGCTGCTCCCGCCACCAGCTCTTGAAGTAGTCGCAGAAGAAGCCCCAGTCGTTGTGCTCGTCCGGGACGGAGACGCAGTCGTTCGGCGGGGCGCTCAGCTTCAGCTTGATCTTGGCTTTCCGCGCGGACGCCGCCTGCGCCGCGGTGATCGAGCCCATCTTCCGCATCTGGTCGATCACGTAGTCGCGCCGCTCCCGGGCCGCTTCCTGGTCCTTGGTCGCCGGGTCGTACGCCGACGGCGCCTTGACCAGCCCGGCCAGCAGCGCCGCCTCGTTCAGCGTGAGGTCTCTCGCGGGTTTCGAGAAGAACACCTCGGAGGCGGCGTAGATCCCGTACGCGCGGTGGCCGAAGTAGGCGGCGTTCAGGTAGCGGGCCAGGATCTCCTGTTTGCTGAGGCGCTGCTCGACCTCGATGGCCAGCCGCATCTCCCGCAGCTTGCGGGTGGCGGTCTGCTCGGTGGCCTCCAGGGCCTCCTTCGGCGTCCGCGCGCTGTCCCGCAGCGCCATCCGGACGTACTGCATGGTCAGCGTCGAGGCGCCCTGGGAGACCCCGCCGGCCTGCTGGTTGGCGACGAAGGCGCGGGCCACCCCCTTCGCGTCGACGCCGTGGTGCTCGTAGAAGCGGGTGTCCTCGGAGGCCACGATGGCCTGGGTGATGTAGGGCGACATGTCCCGGAGCGGCACCTGCCGCCGGTACTCCTCGTAGAACATGGTCAGCAGCGTCTTGCCGTCCTTGGCGTAGACGTAGCTGGTCTGCGCGGCGGGCACCTCGGTGAGCTGCTCGGGCAGGTTCGCCAGGGCGTCGGTGCCGGCCTTGACGCCCATCCCGGCCAGGGCCGTGAAGGGATAGGAGAGGCCGGCGATGACCAGGCCCGCGATGAGCCCGGCGCGGATCAGGAGGGCGACTCTTCCGGCTACGGTGGGGCGTCGGTCAGTCACCCTTCGAAGGTATGACAAATCGCCTCATGTTCCCCAGGAATCCGTCAGAGAACGCGAGTCCGGCATGCTGGGGCCATGACGTTCGATCTCGATCATCACGGCGACGCCGAGGTGGAGGCGGGCCTGATCGATCTCGCGGTCAACGTGCGGCACCAGGCGATGCCCGCCTGGCTCGCGGACCCGATCGCGGCCTCGCTGAGCCGGCTCGCCGCCTATCCCGACGCCACCGAGGCGACCGCCGCGGTCGCCGCCCGCCATCGCCGGGACCCGGCCGAGGTGCTGCTCACGGCCGGTGCCGCGGAGGGGTTCGTGCTGCTCGCCCAGGCGCTGCGCGGCGCCCGCCGGCCGGTCGTGGTGCATCCCCAGTTCACCGAGCCGGAGGCCGCGCTGCGCAACGCCGGGCACCGGATCGAGCGGGTGCTGCTGCCCGAGGCGGACGGTTTCCGGCTGGACCCGGCGCTGGTGCCCGACGACGCGGACCTGGTCTTCGTGGGCAACCCGACGAACCCGACGTCGGTCCTGCACCCCGCCGAGGACCTGGCGAAACTGGCTCGCCCCGGGCGGGTGCTGGTGGTCGACGAGGCGTTCGCCGACACCACGTACCGGAAAGGGTGTCCGGGCGAACCGGAATCCCTGGCCGCGCGCGGCGACCTGCCCGGCCTGGTCGTCGTGCGCAGCCTGACCAAGACCTGGGGCCTGGCCGGCCTGCGGATCGGCTACCTGCTCGGCCCGGCCGAGGTGCTGGCCCGGCTGGTCGCGGTCCAGCCGCTCTGGGCGGTCTCGACGCCGGCGCTGGCCGCGGCGACGGCGTGCGCGTCGCCGGTCGCGATCGCCGCCGAGCGCGAGATCGCCGCCGAACTCGCCGCCGAACGCGCCCACCTGGTGGAACGTCTGCGGGAGGTGCCGAACGTCACGGTCGCCGGCACCCCGGCGTCCGCTTTTGTTTCGGTACGCACGCCGGGTGCTGATCAGATCCGCGTCGAGCTGCGCAAACGCGGCTACGCGGTGCGCCGTGGCGACACCTTCCCGGGTCTGGGTCCCGACTGGCTCCGGTTTGCGGTGCGCGACACTGCCACCACGGACCGATTCGTGCAGACTCTGCGGGAAGTCCTCGATGAACGACCCGAGGAGTGAGCGGGGAGTGCGGCGAGACCCGAGCCGAGTCCCCGCGCGACATGAGCCGAGAGCGAAGCGAGAAGTGACCGAGGAGCGCCCGTGACCCTGGAGACCACCCTGGCAGCCATCCGCCCGGCCGACGAGCAGGCCATGGCGGCCGCCCGCGAGCTGCAGGCCCGGCTGACCAAACCGGCCGGTTCGCTCGGACAGCTGGAGGAGCTGTCGGTGCGCCTGGCCGGGCTGGCCGGGGTCTGCCCGCCGCCGCTGCCCGCCCCGGCCACCGTCGCGGTCTTCGCCGGTGACCACGGCGTGCACGCCCAGGGCGTCACCCCGTGGCCGCAGGAGGTCACCGCCCAGATGGTGGCGAACTTCGTGGCCGGCGGCGCGGTGGTCAACGCGTTCGCCCGGCAGGCCGGCGCCGACGTGCTGGTGGTCGACGCCGGGGTGGCGATCCCGCTGCACGGCGGGCCGACCCTGCTGGAGGCGAACGTCCGCCGCGGCACCCGGGACATGACCGTCGAGCCGGCGCTGACCCGCGAGGAGGCGCTCGCCGCCGTCGAACTGGGCGTCGCGGTCGCCGGCCAGCTCGTCGCCGCGGGCGCGAAATGCCTGCTCACCGGGGACATGGGGATCGCCAACACGACTCCGGCCGCAGCGCTGATCGCGGTCTTCACCGGCAGTGACCCGGCCACCGTGACCGGGCGGGGGACCGGCATCGACGACGCCATGCTGGCGCACAAGACCGAGGTGATCGCGGCGGCGCTGGCCCGGCACACACCGGTCGCGGCCGACCCGCTCGGCGTGCTGGCCACCGTCGGCGGCCTGGAGCACGCCGCGCTGGCCGGTTTCATCCTGGGCGCCGCCGCGAACCGGGTGCCGGTGGTCGTGGACGGCGTGATCGCCGCCTCGGCCGCCCTGGCCGCCGCCGCGTTCGCCCCGGACGCCGTCGCCGCGATGGTCGCCGGGCACCGCTCGGCCGAGCCGGGTGCCACCGTCGCGCTCGCCCACCTGGGCCTGGAACCGCTGCTCGACCTCGGGATGCGCCTCGGCGAGGGCAGCGGCGCGGTGCTGGCGCTGCCGATCGTCGCGGCAGCGATCCGGGTCCTGCACGAGGTGGCGACGTTCGACGCGGCGGGAGTGTCCGAGAAATGAGCCTGTACCCCCTCGCCCTGCGCCTCGACGGCCGCCGCGTGCTGGTCGTCGGCGGCGGCACGGTGGCCACCCGCCGGGTGCCCGCGCTGATCGCGGCCGGTGCCCGGGTGGAGATCGTCGCTCCCGAGCTGACCCCCGCGCTGCGGGCGTACGTCGACGCGAGCCGGGCGACCTGGACGCCGCGGCGCTTCGAGCCGGCCGATGTCCAGGGCGCCTGGCTGGTGCACGTGGCCATCGACGACCCGCGGGCCGCTGCCGAGGTCAGCGCGGCCGCCGAGGATCACCACATCTTTTGCGTACGGGCGGATGACCGCGATGCCGCCACCGCGTGGACGCCGGCTGTCACCCGGCACGGGCAGGTGACCGTCGCGGTGACCGACGGCGGTGACCGCCGCCGGGCCATGGCGGTCCGTGACCTGGTCGCGCACGCGCTCGAGGCGGCGCCGCCGGCCGCACCCGAGCTGAAGGGCGTGGCGCTGGTCGGGGCCGGCCCGGGCGACCCGGAGCTGATCACCGTGAAGGGCCGCCGGCTGCTCGCCGCCGCCGACGTGGTGGTCGCCGACCGGCTGGTGCCCGGCATGCTCCTCGGTGAGCTGCGCCCGGAGGTCGAGCTGATCGACGCCGCGAAGATCCCGTACGGGCCGTCGGCCGCCCAGGAGGAGATCAACCGGATCCTGGTGGACCGGGCGCTGCAGGGCCGGTTCGTGGTGCGGCTCAAGGGCGGCGACAACTTCGTCTTCGGCCGCGGCGGCGAGGAGGCCCTGGCCTGCGCCGAGGCCGGCGTCCCGGTGCTGGTGGTACCCGGGGTGACCAGCTCGATCGCGGCGCCCGCGCTGGCCGGCATCCCGGTCACCCACCGCGGGGTGGCGCACGAGTTCACGGTGGTCTCCGGGCACATCCCGCCGGACCACCCGGACTCGCTGGTCGACTGGCCGGCGCTGGCCCGGCTGCGCGGCACCCTGGTGGTGCTGATGGGCCTGAAGAACCTGCCGAAGATCGCGGAACGGCTGCTCGCCGAGGGCCGGGACACGGACACGCCGGTCGCGGTGATCCAGGAGGGCTCCACGGCGCACCAGCGGTCGTTGCGCAGCACGCTCGGCGCGGTCGCCGGCGAGGTGGCGGCCGCCGGGATCCGCCCGCCGGCAGTGGTGGTGATCGGCGAGGTGGTCGCCGCCACCAGCGCGTTCACCCCGGCCGGCTGACCCGGGCGTACGCCAGGCGGACGGTGCCGGGCCGCAAGCGGCCCGGCACCGAACCGCATGGTCTACGCGTCTGCCGGCTTCTCGGTGTCGTCGACGCCCAGCTCGTCGAGGAACGTGCGGGCCCAGCGAGCGACGTCGTGCGTGCGCAGGTGCCGCTGCATGACCCGCATCCGGCGCTTGAGCTCGGCCGGCTCCGCGTTGATCGCCCGCAGCAGCGCGTCCTTCACCCCGTCCGGGTCGTGCGGGTTGCACAGGAACGACTGGCGAAGCTCCGTGGCGGCGCCGGCGAACTCGCTGAGGATCAGCGCGCCCCCGGTGTCGCCACGGCAGGCGATGTACTCCTTCGCCACCAGGTTCATCCCGTCCCGCAGCGGGGTCACCATCATCACGTCGGCGGCCGCGTACATCGCGGCGAGTTCCTGCTTGCTGACCGATTGATGCAGGTAGTGCACGGCCGGGGTGCCGACCTTGCCGAACTCGCCGTTGATCCGGCCGACCTCGCGCTCCACCTTGACCCGCAGCGTCTGGTAGTGCTCGACACGCTCCCGGCTGGGCGTCGCCACCTGCACCATCACCGCGTCGCCGACGCTGAGTTTCCCGTCGGCGAGCAGCTCGCGGAACGCCTTGAGGCGCAGCTCGATGCCCTTGGTGTAGTCCAGCCGGTCGACGCCGAGGATGACCGTTTTCGGGTCGCCGAGCTCGGCCCGGATCTGCTTGGCCCGGGCCTGCACCGACGGGTCGGCGGCCAGCCGCTCCATCTCCTTGGTGTCGATGCTGATCGGGAACGCGCCGGCTTTCACCTTGCGCCCGTCCACCTGGATCGACTGGCCCTCGTAGCGCAGGCCGAGCAGGTGCCGGGCCAGCCGGACGAAGTTCTGCGCGGCCAGCCGCTGCTGGAAGCCGACCAGGTCGGCGCCGAGCAGGCCGCGCAGGATCTCGGCCCGGAACGGCATCTGCATGAACAGCTCGATCGGCGGGAACGGGATGTGCAGGAAGAAGCCGATCCGCAGGTCGGGGCGCATCTCGCGGAGCATCGCGGGTACCAGCTGGAGCTGGTAGTCCTGCACCCAGACGGTGGCGCCCTCGGCCGCGACGTCCGCCGCTGCCTCGGCGAACCGCTGGTTGACCGCGCGATACGAGTCCCGCCAGCGGCGCTTGTAGGCGGGCGTCTCGACGGCATCGTGGTAGAGCGGCCAGATCGTCGCGTTCGACTGGCCCTCGTAATAGCGCTCGAGCTCGTCGGCGCTCAACGGCACCGGATGGATGTGGATGCCTTCGAGGTCGAACGGGTCGGGGGCGGGTCCGTCCCCGCCGGCCCAGCCGATCCACGTGCCACGGTGCTCGACGAGCACCGGGTGCAGTGCTGTGACCAGGCCGCCCGGGCTGGGCCGCCACTGGCGTTCCCCGCTCGGGAGGGTTACCTCGTCCACGGGCAAACGGTTGGCGACGACGACGAAGGAACTTCGTTGGGCCACGCTGAGTACACCTCCGGGTGGTTTCTGTTCCCCAGTCGAGCCTACTGTGCGTAGCCGCCTGGGGTCGTACCCGACTCTGGTCATACGGTTTTTGACCGGGGTGCCATCCTGTGCCGGTGAGCCCCCTCGATGATCATTCCCAGCATCGGCGTCCAATCTTCTACCCTGTGGTGATCGCCACGGTGCTGCTCACGATCATCGGGATGATCGGCGGGTACCTGCTCAGCGAGCGGAAGGACCGCGCCCCGGTGGTCGCAGCCTCCACCGACGCCCCTTCCTATACCCCCTCGGAGGGCCCATCCCTCCTGCCCACCGACGGGTTGTGCCCGCAGCAGACCCAGGACCTCGGGCCCTCGCAGGGCGCGCAGGGCGAGCTGTCCCAGGTGCTCCGGCGCAGCACCACCCGCGGGACGGCGATCTGGATCTGCCAGGACGATGTCGGCCAGCTCTTCTACCACGCCAACAAGGGCGGCGAGTCGGCCGTCTGGGAGGAGGGCAAGACGGCGCTCTTCCTGCGCGGCGTGCGGCTGCTGCCGGACGGCAGCTACGAGGGGACCGCGTCGGACGGGAGTATCTTCAATCTGAACAACGAACGTCTGCTGATCACCCGCCTCGGCGGCAAGCAGCAGGTCCAGGACTTGGCCCCGGAGTGACCGCCAGGGGTTGACGTTCACGGCGCCCACGGGACCTGGAAAGATTGTCCTTTGATTCCGGCACCGACAACTCACGATCTCGGAGGTAGGGCACACCGTGGCCCAGTTCATCTACGTCCTGGAAAAGGCGCGCAAGGCGCACGGCGACAAGGTCGTGCTGGACAATGTGACGCTGAACTTCCTGCCGGGCGCCAAGATCGGTGTGGTCGGCCCGAACGGCGCCGGTAAGTCCACGCTGCTCAAGGTGATGGCGGGGCTCGAGACGCTGAGCAACGGCGATGCCAAGCTGATGCCCGGCTACACCGTCGGCATGCTCGCGCAGGAACCGCCGCTCAACGACGCGAAGACCGTCCTCGGCAACATCGAGGAGGCGGTCGCGGAGACCAAGGCCAAGCTGGAGCGGTTCAACAAGATCGCCGAGCAGATGGCCACCGACTACTCCGACGAGCTGATGGAGGAGATGGGCAAGCTCCAGGAGCAGCTGGACCACGCCGACGCGTGGGACATCGACTCGCAGCTGGAGCTGGCGATGGACGCGCTGCGCTGTCCGCCGCCGGACGCCGACGTCACCCAGCTCTCCGGTGGTGAGCGCCGCCGGGTCGCGCTGTGCAAGCTGCTGCTCGAGGCGCCCGACCTGCTGCTGCTCGACGAGCCCACCAACCACCTGGACGCGGAGAGCGTGCACTGGCTGGAGCAGCACCTGGCCAAGTACGCGGGCACCGTCATCGCGATCACCCACGACCGGTACTTCCTGGACAACGTGGCCGGCTGGATCCTCGAGCTGGACCGCGGCCGGGCGTACCCGTACGAGGGCAACTACTCGACCTACCTGGAGAAGAAGGCGCAGCGTCTCGCGGTCGAGGGCCGCAAGGACGCCAAGCTCAAGAAGCGCCTCACCGAGGAGCTCGAGTGGGTCCGGTCGAACGCCAAGGCCCGCCAGACCAAGTCGAAGTCCCGCCTCGACCGGTACGAGGAGATGGCCGCCGAGGCGGAGAAGACCCGGAAGCTGGACTTCGAGGAGATCCAGATCCCGCCGGGCCCGCGCCTGGGCAACACCGTCATCGAGGTCAGCGACCTGGTCAAGGGCTTCGACGGGCGGACCCTGATCGACCACCTGTCGTTCTCGCTGCCGCGCAACGGCATCGTCGGCATCATCGGCCCGAACGGTGTCGGTAAGACCACGCTGTTCAAGACCATCGTCGGGCTGGAGCAGCCGGACGAGGGCTCGGTGCGGATCGGTGAGACGGTCAAGCTCTCCTACGTCGACCAGAGCCGGGCCGGCCTGGACCCGAGCAAGACCGTGTGGGAGGTCGTCTCCGACGGGCTCGACCACATGATGGTCGGCAAGGTCGAGATGCCGTCCCGGGCGTACGTCGCGGCGTTCGGCTTCAAGGGCCCGGACCAGCAGAAGCCGACGAAGGTCCTCTCCGGTGGTGAGCGCAACCGGCTCAACCTGGCGATGACGCTGAAGATCGGCGGCAACGTGATCCTGCTCGACGAGCCGACCAACGACCTGGACGTGGAGACGCTCTCCAGCCTGGAGAACGCGCTGCTGGAGTTCCCCGGCTGCGCCGTGGTCATCTCCCACGACCGGATGTTCCTCGACCGGGTGGCCACCCACATGCTCGCGTGGGAGGGCACCGAGGAGGACCCGGACAAGTGGTTCTGGTTCGAGGGCAACTTCGAGGCGTACGAGAAGAACAAGATCGACCGCCTCGGCGCCGAGGCGGCTCGTCCGCACCGGGTGACCTACCGCAAGCTCACGCGTGACTGAGCCGATCCGCAGCGGCACACCGAAGCAGCATCGTGACTGATTCTGGTCGGTTCATCCACGAGGTGCCCGTGCGCTGGTCCGACATGGACGCGTACGGGCACGTCAACAACGCGCGCTTCCTCACGCTGTACGAGGAGGCGCGCGTCGCGATGTTCTTCGTCGGGGCCCGCAAGCACGGGCTCGGCTCGTTCGAGGAGGGCATCGTGATCGCCCGCCACGAGATCGACTATCTGCGGCCGGTGGACTTCGGCGAGCCGGTGCGGATCGAGATGTGGATCTCCGAGCTGCGGGCGGCGGCGTTCACCGTGGCGTACGAGCTGTTCGACGACGGGGTGCTGGCCAGCCGGGCGAAGTCGGTGTGCGTGCCGTACCACCTGGCGAACGGGCATCCGCGGCGGCTCTCGGCCGAGGAGCGGGCGTTCCTGAAGCCCTACCTCGGGGTTGCCGGGGGCGGGTCCTCCGATCCCGGACGCGGCTCTCCCGATTCCCGGGGTGCCGGGGGCGGCTCTCGCGATTCCGGGACCGCCGGGGGCGGGCCGCTCGATGCCGGGGGCGGGTCATGAGTGGGCACGGCCTGCTCGGGGTTCCCGACGCGGGCGCGTTCCTGGCCCGGCTGACCCGGCTTGACCCCTCGGCACCGGTCCGATTGCGATCAGTCGGCGGCCGGACCGCGCTCTGGGCGCACCTGCCCTGGGACGTCCTTGTCACCCGCGAGGTGGCCGGCCCCGGGCCGGGCGACGCCACGGTCTCGGCGGGCGCCCTGCTCGCCGTGCTCGCCGCCGGCGGCGAGGACCTGCCCGAGCGGCGGGACACCCAGTGGCGCTGGCCGCTGCCGCCGGCCGCGAGCCAGGCGATCGAGTCGGTCGCCGGTGCCGAGCTGACCCGGCTCGCCGTGGCGGCCGCCGGCACGCTGCGGGAGGTGTCCGCGGGCGGGGTGGCCGGCCGGGCGGTGGGGCAGCGGGCGGTCCGGGACGCGCTCCTCGATCACGTGGCGCTGGTCGTCACGCCGGAGTCCGGCGACCCGGTTCAGGTCTCCCAGCGACTCGTGCAAGCGGTTGCCCGGATGGGTTTCCTGGGTCCGCGGGACGCGGAACCGGCTACGGCGCGAGTGCGGCGAGCCGGCAGCTGGGTGGGAATTTCGGCACCATATGGAGTCGCTTGGCGACAGAGCGCCCACAAATTGGCTGTTATGACGATGACGACTCACCCGAAAGGGTGAGGTCGCCTCGTCCTTCCGGTCCCGCCCTCCCGTTGGGGGGATGACCTTCAGGAACGGTCCGGGTACCGTCGGCCCTCGGATCTACTGCACGTCCGGCAGTGGGTCTGTTGGGGAGTGAGGTGCACACGATGCCGTGGTGGTCATGGCGTCCAGGATCGGCAGCGGGTAACGAGCCGGATACCGGTGGCGAAGTGGCGGTGCAGGGCACCGTCCGCGTCGGTGTCCCGGCTCAGCGCGAGCCGAGCCGGACCGCCGCTCCGTCCGAACTGCCTGCGGCCGGATCGTCCGATCTGGTCGAGCCGGTGTCGCTCACGCGCATCGGCAAAGCGCTCGACCTGCTCGACATCCGGTTCCTCGCCGACGGCGGCGGCAGCCTGCTCGCCATGTGGGAGCGGCACGCGGTGCTGTTCACCCTGGAGGGTCCGGACGACGAGATCCTGGTGATGCGGGCGCGTCCGCACGCGACGGTGCCACCGGACTGGGCCGACCGGGCGTACCGGGTGGTCAACGAGTGGAACCACACCCGGCGCTTCTGCAAGGCCTACGTGGGTGACCCGACCGAGCGCGGCCAGCTGCCGATCTATGCGGAGCTGCAGGTGCCGCTCGCCGCCGGGGCCCACGACACCCTGCTGGTGGAGCTGCTGGACTGCGGTGCCGCCGTCGCCACGTCGTTCGTCGACTGGCTCCACGACGAGGGCGCCCTGCTGTAATGCTGAGCTGGCTGGCTCCGCTGAGCTGGCTGGCTCCGCTGCGCTCCGCGGCAAAACGCCTGGTAACCGGTGACGAGCCAGTCGATTTTCCGCCGCCCGCACACCCCGCGGGCGTCGAAAAATCGTCTGTCTCGTCACCGGCGGCGTTTTGCGGGACCTCCGGGGCCTTCCGGCGTGCAGTGCGATGAACATCGCCTGACTCGTCATCGGTGGTGATGGCGGGTTCGCGCGGGTTTGATCTCCGGCACCGCCCACGGGCAGTGAAGGGTCCGGCGATCGTTGTGGACGCGCAGCGGCCAGATCGGCGGGCCCGGCCCGCGCGGGAGCATGCGATCCGCACCCCGGCGGACGCGCGTACATGAAGATCTTGACGTTGATCCTGGGCTGGCGGCCGCTGGTGGGGAGAACCCATCGCAGCCCGCGCTCAGTCGAGCGGGAACATGCCTAGCCGGCCGTGGTACTCCTTGCCCAGTTGGTCGGTGTCCGAGCCGACCAGCAGGCCGCGGGGCACGGTCAGGAAGGCGCGCACGCCGACGCCCCGGGAGCGGGTCGGGTTCCAGGACAGCGCCTTGCCGGTGGTCGGGCTGACCGCGCCGATACCCGGGCGGGAGACCGCGCCCGGCCCCGGGCCGTTGCCGTCGGTGCCGTACGGGTTGTCGAACCAGCGCTGGTGCCCGCCCAGGTAGACGGCCGGCCCGGTGACCGCGACGGCGTAGAGCGAGTCGCCGCCGGTCCGCTGCACCCAGGTGGGCCGCTGCTCGCCGGTCCGGTTGGTCTCGAAGCGCGCCGCGGAGTCGCAGAGTTTCTGCGCTGAGGAGGCCCGGCCGGTCGCGGCGACCACGAAGTAGGAGCCGTCCGGGGAGAACTTCACCTGACGCAGGTAGGTGTCGAAGCCCTTCATGCACTGCGGCTCGTACGCCCTGGTGTACCAGCCGGTGAGCTGCGCGGAGGCGCCGCCGACGTCGAAGAGCGCGATCTGCGTACGGTCCGCGCCGCCGGACTTGAGGAAAGCGCCGACCGCGACGAGCTTGCGCCCGTCCGCGGTGACGTCGAAGTGCTCGACCCGGGTCCGGCTCAGTCCCGGCCCGGCCAGGTGAGCGTCGAAGCCCTGGTCGACGGTCCCGGTCTCGGCGTCCATCCGGGCCAGGCCGACCCGGCCGACACCGTTGATCGCGGAGAACGTGCCGGCCGCGTAGAGGTCGTTGTCCCGGGTGGCCAGGGCGCGTACGTCACCCCAGTTGACCTTGGCGCGGAACGCGGTGTCCCGGTTGCCGCTGCTCAGCCAGAGCCGGGTGAGCCCGCGCGACGAGACGCCGTTCACGGTCTTGAACGCGCCACCGGCGTAGACGGTCCCGTCGGCGCCGGGCGCGAGCGAGTAGATCGCGCCGTCCACGTCCGGGGCGAACGACCGGATCGAGCCGTCGTGCAGGTCGAACGCGAAGATGTTCTTCCGGGCCAGGGTGGTCCGCCGGCTGCTGTCCGCGACCTTGGTGAACGCGCCGCCGACGATCACCGTGTCGCCGACTACGGCGAGCGACCAGACGGTGCCGTCCAGCACGTGCGGGGTCCAGTCGACCGGGTTGCTGGAGACGATCGCCGACTGCGCGATGTCGGCCACCGCCGGTGGCGGGGAGCCGGCCAGGGCGGCGAGGAAAACTGTGGCGACGGCCAGCTGGCGACGACGCATGGGGCGGCTCCAGGATCGTGGATCGACTATCCGATCAACGAGCCATCGGCCACCACGTGACTGTCAGACCGCCGGGTCCATGGTGTTCACCATGAAATAGGCCGCCCGCTCCAGGTAGTCCCAGAGCATGGTGTGCAGCTCGGCGGGCAGGCCGAGCGAGTCGACGGCCACCCGCATGTGCGCCAGCCAGGCGTCCCGCTCGGCCGGGCCGACCCGGAACGGCGCGTGGCGCATCCGCAGCCGGGGGTGGCCGCGGCTGGCGGAGTACGTGTTCGGACCGCCCCAGTACTGCATCAGGAACAGGGCCAGCCGGTCGGCGGCCGGACCGAGGTCCTCCTCCGGGTACATCGGGCGCAGCAGCGGATCCTGCGCGACGCCCTCGTAGAACTTGTCGACGAGGCGGCGGAACGTCTCCTCGCCGCCGACGGCGGTGAAGAAGGTGACCTCTTCCGGTACTGGTGCGCTCACCGTTCCATCCTGCCAGCCGGGTCCCGCCGCGCCCCGCGCCTACCCTGTGTGCTCGGCCACCGGGGTGGCGGCCCGCTCGGCGGTCAGGAACTTCTCCCGGCTCGGCCAGGACATGGCGACCACGAGCAGCGCCACCGTGCCGGCCACGCTCCAGCCGCCGACCACTGTCGGCACCTTGATGCGGTCGGCGAGCAGCCCGGTGATCCCGACCGCGAGGAACTGGCTGGTCTGGATGCCGCTGTTCATCACCCCGAAGGCCCGGGCGCGGTGGCTGGCCGGCAGGGCCAGCACGAACGACCCGTTGAGCGCCGGCATCTGGGCACCCTGGGTCATCCCGGACACCAGGATCAGCCCGGCGGCCACCAGGGTCGGCGGGTTGACCAGGATCGGGATCAGCACCAGGGGAGTGCCGACGGCCAGCAGCGGGAGCAGCCGCCAGCGGCGTTCGGCGGGGACCAGGCGGGTGAAGAGCAGGCCGCCGATGACGTAGCCGCAGGGGCCGGCCGCCATGATCAGGCCCTGGGTGAGGCCCTGCGAGGTGCCGTCCGGGGAGGCTTCGGCGGCCCAGGAGGCGGCCAGGCTCTCCGGGACCACGACGAAGGCGATCACGGTGAACACCACTATCGCTATCGAGCGCAGCACCTCGTTGCCGAAGACCAGCTGGAAGCCCTCGCCGGTCTCGCGCAGCAGGTGCCGGCGGTGCGCCTCGGCCACCGCGGCCGGCCGTGCCCGCAGGTGGGTGGCGATCAGCAGCGCCGACAGGGCGAAGCTGCACACGTCCAGGGCGAGCGCGGCCCGTGGGTCCAGGCCGACGGCCACCGTGGCGCCGATCAGGTAACCGGTGACCTGGGCCGCCTGGCCGGTGGTGTTGTTGGTGGCGATCGCCAGGGTGAGCCGCTCCCGGCCGACGACCAGCGGCAGCACCGCCGAGCGGGCCGCCTGGGCGGGCGGCGTGGCCAGGCTGGCCACCAGGATCACCAGCAGGACCAGCGGCGTCGGCAGGCCGGGGATCAGCAGCACCGCGGTCAGCGTCATCCGGAAGACGTCGCAGAAGACCATCACCCGGCGGTGCGGGTAGCGGTCGCCAAGGGCGGCGAGCACCGGACCGAGCAGGATCCACGGCAGGTAGCCGATCGCGAACGAGATCGCGGAGAGCAGCACGGAGTGGGTCTGCTGGTAGACCAGGACGGTCACGGCCGCCCGGGACAGGTAGTCGCCGATCCAGCTGATCACCATGGAGGCGTAGATCGCCCGGAACTCTCGCAGCCGGAAAAGGCTACGGAAGGTGGCGCTCTCGACACCCTCCGTAGCAGACGTGGCTGGCTTGGGTTCCTCCGGGGCGTTGGCCACGTGTCCTCCATCGCTCTCGGCGGTCGCCGAGAGCCCGGCGAAGGCCATCCGCACCCGTGGGTGAACCGGCGCGAACGTGCCTATGCATGTGCAGAAGCTTTACCGGATTCTGCCCGATCGTCCGAGTCGATGCTAGGGCGGTTGGCCCGATTTTCGGCCGTTCGGCGGAGGTTGTAACCGATCTTCCTACCGTAAGCGCAGGTCAGGCCGGTCCGCCCGGCCGCTGCTCACCCATCGAAGGCGAGGAATTTTCGGGCCCGTTGTGCCAGGCCGGAGGCGTCGCGGAGCGGGGGGCCAGCCGGGACGCGGCGATCCGCCCGGACAGCCCGGTGTTCTCCAGCGCCTCGGTCAGCGCCCGGCGCAGCTCCCGCTGCACTGTCACCTGGCTGTCCGCGGTGGTCTTCGCGATGGTCCGGATCGTCGCGCCGTCGACGGTGAGCGTCTCCACGCCGACCACGTCCGGCGGCTCGATGAACTCGGTCTGGTGATCCGGGTGCTCGGCGACCGCGTCGGCGGCCTCCTTCAGCACCGCCACCGCCTCCTCGGAGCTGACGAAGCCGATCGGGATGTCGATCACCACCATGGCCCAGCCCTGGCTCTTGTTGCCGACCCGGACGATCTCGCCGTTGCGGATGTACCAGAGCACGCCGCGGGAGTCGCGGACCGTGGTGATCCGCAGGCCGACGCTCTCCACCACGCCGGTGGCCTCGCCCAGGTCGACGGTGTCGCCCACGCCGTACTGGTCCTCCAGGAGCATGAACAGACCGGCTATCAAGTCCTTGACCAGGCTCTGCGCGCCGAAGCCCAGGGCGACGCCGACGATGCCGGCGCTGGCCAGCAGCGGGGCCAGGTTGAAGCCGAACTCACCGAGCACCAGCAGCGCGGTCATCGTGAAGACCACCGCGCTGACGAAGCTGCGCAGCACCGAGCCGATCGCCTCGGCCCGCTGGCGGCGCCGCTCCGGGATGTACTGCGCGTCCTCCGCCGTGACGTCGGCCCGCTCCTTGAGCGGTTTCAGCAGGGCCGGCATCGCGGCTCGCGAGGTGCTGGCGGTCAGCCGGGAGATCGTCCGGTGCAGCAGCCAGCGGATCAGCATGGCGATCGCGATGATCGCGATGATCCGGACCGGCTTGAGGATGAGCACGTAGCCGCCCTGGGCCACCCATTCGGGTACCACGTTCTGGTCGGTGAGCCACTTGCACATCGAGTCGTCGAGGCACGACTGCTTCAGGTCGAGCGTCGGGACCGAGACGGAGGGGGACGGTGGGTCGAGGAGCAACACGGGTAGTCAAGCTACCGGGTGTGGCGGGGTGGACGACGTCAGACGTTTACCGTCAAGCCACAGATTGTGCTCGCAATTTGGTCATCCATCAGGGACTATTGGCGCACAGGCTTCGTCAGCGAGGCCCAGATCACACACGGCTGAGCTACAGGAGCGCGCACCAGTAACTGACACCGGAAGGGTGATCGCGATGCCTGACATACGACCCACAGTGGGCTCTTCCGCGTTGGTGCTGAACGCTACCTACGAGCCGCTGTGCGTCGTATCGGTGCGTCGAGCCACCATCCTCGTGCTCACTGCCAAGGCCGAGTGCGTGTCCGACGGTGACGGCATCCTGCACAGCGCGCACGAGCAACTCCCGGTCCCCTCCGTGGTCCGCCTCACGCGGTACGTGAAGGTGCCCTACCGCACGCACGTCGGCCTCTCCCGTCGTGCCATCTTCGCCCGTGACGGCGGCCGTTGCGCGTACTGCCGGGGTTCGGCCGAGACCATCGACCACGTCTTCCCGCGCAGCCGCGGCGGCCTGCACGCCTGGGAGAACGTCGTGGCCGCCTGCGCCAAGTGCAACCACAGCAAGGGCGACAAGACCCCCGCCGAGCTGGGCTGGCGGCTGCATTCCATACCGCAGGCACCACGTGGAGTGGCGTGGCGGGTGCTCGGGCATCGCACGCCCGACCCCCGCTGGATGGACTGGCTCGACCTGCCCGACACCCACGCCGCCACGGCTCCCGCCGAGGCGGCGTAATTATTGCTCGGCCTCGATCAGCGACGCGTACACGACCACGTTGTCGGCGTATCCCTGGTCACCGCCGAGCCACTTCCCGCCACAGGTCATCAGGCGTAACGAGGGCCGGCTGTAGTCGCCGTACACGCGGTGCACGGGCAGCCGGTCCTTGTCGTAGTGCTCCACCGAGTTCACCTCGAACACGGCCACGGTGCCGTCCTCCCGGAGCACCTCGATCCGCTGCCGCGGCCTGAGCCGCATCAGGTCGTGGAAGACCGACGGCCCGGTCCGGGTGTCCGCGTGCCCGACGAAGAGCGCCGGCCCGAACTGGCCGGGCGTCGGCCCGCCGCCGAACCAGCCGACCTCGTTGTGCCGTTTCAGCGGCGGCACGTCGACCGACCCGTCGCCGGCCCGTCCGACTTCCAGCACCGGCGCGTCCACGTGCAGATCCGGAATGGTGAGCCGCCGCGGCCGGCTCGGCTCGAGCACCGGGAAGGCGCGCGGCGGCGGCTGGTCCGGATCCCGGAACATCCCGATGTCGAAACCGGTGGCCACGCCGAGTCCCATGCCGACCGCGAACAGTCCGATGAAGAACATGACCAGCGCGATCCAGCCGGCGCCGAGCGTCCGGCGCCGGGGGCGACGGGGCCGGCCCGGCTGCACGGGTCTGCGTTGCCGCCGCCCCGCCTGGGACGGCGGCGTCGGCAGCGGCCCGGTCACCACGCCCGGCGGCGGGGCGGCGATCACCTGGGCCGGGCGTTTCCGGGCGACCGCCTCGGGCATGCGCGGCGGGCGCTGGGTCTCCTCCGCCACCGGGGCCTCAGCCCAGCCGCCGGCGACGGATCGACAGCGCGGCCAGGCCCAGGCCGCCCACCATCACCACCAGGCCGCCGCCGACCAGCAGCGACGCGATCCGCTCCGGGGCGGTACCGCCGCCGCCGGTGGCCGGCCCGCGGCTCGGCTCCACCTTGGCCAGCACGTGCAGCGAGGCGCTCGCGGTCTTCCCGTCCGGGCAGCGCAGGGTCGCCGCGTAGTCGCCGGCCGCCTGATCGGCCGGCACCTTCACGGTCGCGGTCAGGAAGACGAAGTCGGGTTCGACGGCCACCGCCCCGATCGGATCCGCGCTGACCGTCGCGGCTTTCAGGTTGTCGGTGCAGGAGGCACGCAACGAGACCGGGTCGCCGGCGCGCACCGTGCTCGGATTGATCTCGAGGAAGACCGACGCGGCCTGCGCGGCGGACGCCGGCAGCAGGGTCGCCGCCATGATCATCGCCGCCGCGGCGGCGGAGCCGAGCAATCGCATGGAACCTCCCTCTCGCCGTTCGCGGGCGGAAAGTACGCGGACGGCGCGTGAAGGTGATTTTCGCATTGCCGAGCACAATCCGCGTAGATCCCGACGGCGTGAGACCCCGGTTCGAGACCCGACGGTCCGGCACGACTCGTGCTCCGCTACCGTGATTGATGTTCGACATAAAATGAGGATCACCGGCGCCTGGGGGCGTTCAGTTGTCTGTAATCACAACCGTTCTGGTCTATGTGATCATCCCGGCCGCGGTCATCGGCACGGTGGCCGTCATCGTGTTCGCCGGCTCCGACAAGGGCAAGCCGTCCAAGCGGTACCGTCCCGGCCGGCCGTACGAGTTCGCGCCGATGTGGTTCATGGCGTCGCCCGCGCGTACCGTCGCGGCCGGCCACGGCCACGAGGCTCCGGCGCTCGAGCGCGGACTGGTCATCGAGGACAGTTCCGGCGCTCCGGTCCGGCCCGGCCCGACAGGAGGCGCAAGTGACAAGTGGTGAGCTGGTCGAGGCCGACCGCGAGGGTCCGTTCTCGACCCGGCAGCTGCTGCGCCTCGACGAGGCGCTCCGGATCGCCGACCAGGCGACCGGGCTGACCTTCAGCATCTACCTCGGCGAGCTGGCGGAACCGATCCGTGAGTCCGCCGAGAAACTGCACAGCGAGATCGTGAACCCGCACCGGGCGGTGCTGCTCGCGGTCTCGCCGAACCAGCGCCGGTTGGAGATCGTCACGGGCGACGAGGCCCGCAAGCGGATCACCGACCGGGACGCGAAACTGGCGGCGTTCGGCATGGCCGGTTCGTTCGCCGGCGGTGACCTGGTCGGCGGCCTGCTGATCGGCCTGGACCAGCTCGCCTCGCACGCCGGTAAGTCCTGACCGGCTAGAAACGGCTGACCCTGATCGGGTAGGGGGCGTCGAGCTTCACCGGCTCGGCGCCCTCGACGCGTTGCAGCTGCCGGTACGCCGCACCGTCCAGCATGTGCACGGAGAGCGCCGCGCCCGGCTCCACCCGCCAGTAGGCCGGGATGCCCGCCGACGCGTACACCGCGGGTTTGAGCAGGCGGTCGTAACGCCGGGTCTCGGGTGACTCCACCTCGACCACCAGTGCCACATCGGCCGGATCCACCCAGATCGCCCCGGACGAGCGCGGGCGCAACACCGTCACGTCCGGCACCAGGCTGCTGGAGTCGATCTCGACGCCCAGCCGGGCGCAGACCCACCAGTCCGGCGGGGCGGCCGCGCGCAGGGCGAGCACCACCGCCTCGACAGCGGCGTCGTGTGCCGGGCCGGGTGGCGGCGGGGTGACGTGCAGGCTGCCGTCGACGATCTCGTAGCGGTGCCCGTCCTGGGGGAACAGGTGCAGGTCGGGCTCGGTCCACCGGCCGTCCGGAGCGGTCCATCGCACCGGCGAACCCTGGCTCAGCATCGTCACGCGCCACCTCCAACGCCGCGGAGTGTCAGCCTACTCACGCAGCGTCGATGCAACTTGCAGTACGCAGGAAAAACGGCCCCATCCAGCGAACTGGACGGGGCCGTTCACCCGTACCGGATGAGTCAGCCCGCGGCCTGGTCCTTCGCGCGGGCCTTGAGCGCCCGCAGGATCCCGTCCCGGCCCTCGGCGACCAGCCGGCGCAGCGACGCCGGGTGCCCGTCCCGGGCCAGCCAGGCGTCGGTCAGCGCGACCGTCTCCTCGCTGATCTGGAACGTCGGGTACGCCAGGGTGGCGAACTCCTGGGCCGGCTCGCTGTCCGAGCGCGCCCAGACATCGCCCACCACCTCGAAGAACTTCTCCGCGTACGGCGCCGTGAGGGCCACCTGGCGGGTGCTCTGGAAGCCCTGCAGCAGCGACCGGTTCAACCAGTTCGGCGGGGTCTGCGGCCCGGTCAGCTCGGCCCACACCCGGGCCTTGTTCTCCGGCGTCGGCAGCAGGGCGCGGGCGGTCGCCGCCTCCCGCTCACCGCTGGCGGTCTTGTCGCCGGCCAGCTCCTCGTCGATCTCCGACTCGGTCGCCGCGCCGATCGCGGCCAGCGCCTGCAGCAGCGACCAGCGCAGCTCGGTGTCGACCACCAGGCCGGCCGGTTTCTCCCCGCCGCTGAGCCAGGCCCGCAGCACGGCGGCCTGCTCCGGCGTGCGGGCCGCGGTGATGTACGCCCGTGCCCAGGTCAGCTGCCAGCCGCTGCCCGGCTCGGCGGTGCCCAGCTGGGACTCGGCCAGCTCGGCCAGCATGGCCCAGCCGGTCGGCGCCCACGCCGGGTCGGCGAAGCTGACCAGCGCGCTGGCCGCCTGCCGCAGCGTGGCGGTGGTCAGGTTGATGTCGCTCTCGGCCGGCAGACCGGAGCAGACCAGCTGCAGGTAGTCCCGGGCGGCCAGCTCGGCGTCGCGCAGCATGTCCCAGGCCGCGGCCCAGCACAGCGCCCGCGGCAGCGACGACTCGAAGCCCGCGATGTGCTTGACCAGCACGCCCATCGAGCGCTCGTCGAGGCGCAGTTTCGCGTACGTCAGGTCGTCGTCGTTGAACAGCAGCACGTCCGGCGCGGTGACCCCGGCCAGCGCGGTGATCTCGGTGCGGTCGCCGGTGACGTCCACCTCGAGCCGGTCCCGGCGCACCAGGCGGTCGCCGTCCAGGTCGTAGAGGCCGATCCCGATCCGGTGGGTGCGCAGCGTCGGGTAGCCGGCCGGCGCCTCCTGCAGCACC
This sequence comes from Actinoplanes oblitus, assembly GCF_030252345.1. Lineage (NCBI taxonomy): Bacteria > Bacillati > Actinomycetota > Actinomycetes > Micromonosporales > Micromonosporaceae > Actinoplanes > Actinoplanes oblitus. Next base: position 1,275,997 of record NZ_CP126980.1, read on the forward strand.
GCCACGCTGGTGTACCGGCCCTCGTCGTCCAGCTCGACGACCGGGCGCAGCGTGTTGACCTGCGCGGTCTCCAGCCACTGGGCGGCGAACTTGCGCAGCTCCCGGCCGGACGCCGTCTCCAGCTCGTTGAGCAGGTCGTCGAAGGTGGCGTTGCCCCAGGCGTGCTTGGCGAAGTAAGCGCGCAGACCGGTGCGGAACGCGTCCAGCCCGACGTACGCGACCAGCTGCTTGATCACGCTGGCGCCCTTGGCGTACGTGATGCCGTCGAAGTTGACCTCGACCGCCTCCAGATCCGGCATCTCGCAGTACACCGGGTGGGTGGAGGAGAGCTGGTCCTGCCGGTAACCCCAGGCCTTGCGCATCGCCAGGAACGTCGACCAGGCGTCGGTGAAGCGGGTGGCGTGCGTGTTGCACCAGTGGCTGGCCCACTCGGCGAACGACTCGTTCAGCCACAGGTCGTTCCACCAGCGCATGGTGACCAGGTTGCCGAACCACATGTGGGCGAGCTCGTGCAGGATGGTGTTGGCGCGCTGCTCGTACTCGTAGTCGGTGACCTGCGAGCGGAAGATGTAGTGCGCCTCGGCGTGCGTCACGCAGCCGAAATTCTCCATCGCGCCGGCGTTGAAGTCCGGAACCCACAGCTGGTCGTACTTCGGCAGCGGGTAACGCACCCCGAACTGCTCGTGGAAGAAGTCGAAGCCCTGCTTGGTGATCAGGAACAGGTCGTCGGCGTCCAGGTACCGGGCCATCGAGGCGCGGCAGAACACGCCCAGCTCGATCCCGTCGTGCGAGTCGCGGACCTCGTGGTACGGCCCGGCGCAGATCGCCGAGATGTACGTGCTCATCCGCGCCGAGGTGGCGAAGTGGACCGTCCGGGTGCCCCGCGGACCCGTCTCGTCCCGCTCGACGGGCATGTTCGAGACCACTTTCCAGTGGCCCGGCGCTGTCACGTGCCAGGTGAAGACGCTTTTCAGGTCGGGCTGGTCGAACGCCGCGTACACCCGCTGGGCGTCGGCGGTCTCGAACTGGCTGTAGAGGTAGACCTCCTGGTCCGCCGGGTCGACGCTGCGCTGCAGGCCCTGCCCGCTCGCCGAGTAGGCGAAGTCGCCGTCGACGACCAGGACGTTGGTCGCCGCCAGGCCGGGCAGCCGCAGGCCCTTCTCGGCCGACCAGGCGCTGAGGTCCAGCGGCGTGCCGTTCAGCGTGGCGCTGTGCAGTTTCGCCGCCGCCGCCTCGATGAACGTGTCGGCGCCCGGCTCGCCGCACTGGAACGTGATGGTCGTGGTGGAGCGGAAGGTGTCGGACCCGGGGTTGCCGTTTCCGTCGGTCAGATCGAGTGTGATGTCGTAACCGGTCACCTCGAGCAATCGACTCCGCTCGGCGGCCTCGACCTGGGTCAGGTTGTGAACACCGGCCACGTGCACTCTCCTTCGAGCTGACTGCTTTTCCCCGAAGCCTATGCGCCGCGAGCCCGTCACACCGCACCCGCACCACCTTCAGTTGGTGGCAGGATCGATCTATGACTGAACGCGCCACCGTCGACATGTGGTTCGACCCCATCTGCCCCTGGGCCTGGATGACCTCTCGCTGGCTGCTCGAGGTGGAGAAGGTGCGCCCCCTGGACGTCCGTTTCCACGTGATGAGCCTGTCGGTGCTGAACGAGGGCCGTGATCTCCCGGAGCAGTACCGGGACCTGATGTCCAAGGGCTGGGGCCCGGTCCGGGTCTGCATCGCGGCCGCCGAGACAGCCGGCCCGGACGTGCTGCGTGACCTCTACACCGCCCTCGGCACCCGTATCCACCTGCAGAAGTACGAGCTGGACGAGAAGCTGTACCGGGAGGCGCTGACCGAGGTCGGCCTCGACCCCGAGCTGGCCGCGGCGGCGAACAGCGACAGCCGCGACGAGGCCCTGCGGGACAGCCACAACGCCGGGATGAAGCCGGTCGGCACCGACGTGGGCACCCCGGTGATCCACGCGCCCGGCCCCAACCCGGACGAGAAGATCGCCTTCTTCGGGCCGGTGGTCACCCCGGCGCCCAAGGGCGACGCGGCCGGCAAGCTCTGGGACGGCGTGCTGCTGGTCGCCGGCACCCCGGGCTTCTACGAGATCAAGCGGAGCCGGGAGATCGGTCCGATTTTCGATTAGTTCGCCACCTGTCACCGCGGGCGGTCGTTGGATGAGGTGATGTACACCTCATTCAACGACGCCGCCGGTGTGACCTTCGGCGTCCAGCGCGAAGTCTGGACGGATCTGTCCCCTGAACTGGCGGGGCTCGTGGCCCCGCCGGTCGTCGTGACGGCCCGCCCGGTGCAACGTCCGGTGAACGGCCGCCGGCGGGCCCAGTTGAGCAGGTCACGCGGGAACATGCCGGTGCGCGGGTACCGTCGGCCCGCCGGGTAAGTTGCCAGCCATGACGGTCGTGCACCCGATCAGCCGGGCCTGGATCACCACTGGCGGTACCGGAGCCCAGAACTACGACGAGTTCGCCGACGACGCCGAAATCACCGACATCATCGCGGCCAACGCGCACAGCTCGCTGGCCGTGGAAATGCCGCATCTCGCGCCCGAGTCCCTCGGCAAGACCTTCGCGGAATCCCTCCCGGACGCCGTCGTCCGGTTGGAGCGCGACAAGGCCGAGGGCCACTACCGGCAGGCTGAGCACGTCGTGGTGCTCTACCGGATCACCGCGAAGGACGAGGCGCCCGCCTACGGCCTGTGGAGCCTGGTCGACACCGACCAGATCTCCACCAGCGCCGACGAGCCGGGCCTGGTCATCCGCAACGAGGACGTCTTCATCGCCAAGGTCCGCGAGCGGGTGGCGCTCGCCGACGCGCTGCGGACCCTGCTCTCCCCGGTGCTGCTGCTGCAGACCGGCAAGGGCGAGGAGCTGCACGCGGCGCTGGCCGAGGCCTGCGACGCCGCGGGCGAGCCGGCGGCCACCGACACCGACCAGAGCGGCCGCACCCACGCCATCTGGGTGCTCGGCCCGGGCCGGACGCAGGACCGGCTGACCGAGCTGGCCGGCGGCGGTGAGCTGGTGGTCGCCGACGGCAACCACCGCAGCCTGGCCGCGCAGACCGGTGGCCTGCCGCGTTTCCTCGCCGTGATCACCACGCCGGCCTCGGTCGCGATCCAGCCGTACAACCGGCTGGTCGGCGAGCTCCCGGTCCGCCCGGAGGAGCTGGTGGAGCGGCTCCGCGCGGCCGGTGCGACGGTCACCGAGCTGCCGCGCGCCGCGGCGCTGCCCGGCAAGGGGACCATCGAGATGTACGCCGGTGGCCGCTCCTACGCGGTCGGCCTCCCCGCCGACCCGGCCGGCAGCGTGGTGGAGAACCTGGACCACGCGCTGGTCGAGCGGGTGCTGCTGGGCGACGTGCTGGGCCTCGACCCGGGCGACAAGCGGATCTCCTACATCGGTGGCGACTACCCGGTCGAGTGGCTGCGCGGCGAGGTCGACGCCGGCCGTGCCGAGCTGGCCGTGCTGGTCGCGCCGGTGACCGTCGACGACTTCGTCGCTGTCAACCTGGCCCGGCTGAAGCTGCCGCGCAAGAGCACCTGGTTCACCCCGAAGGCGCGGGGCGGTCTGGTGCTGGCCCAGCTCGACTGACGTACCGAAGAAAATGCTCCATCCTCAGGTGACGGCGGCGGCGAAACTTCGCCGCCGCCCCTCCGCCGAGCAGCTCTCGGCGAGTCCCTACGAACAGCTCCAGTTTGCCCGTGCGGCGATGGAGGAGTCCAACGAGGCGGAGACCGGGCCGGCGCTGCCGCTGCCGGTCGTCGCCGATCTGGACGCCGGTGGCGTGCCCGCCCGGCTGTACGCCACCCGGCCGGACGCCCCGATCCTCGTCTACCTGCACGGCGGCGGCTGGTGTTACGGCAGCATCGAGACGGTGGACCGGTTCTGCCGTCGGGTCGCCGACCGGTCCGGCCTGGCGGTGCTGTCGGTGGGCTACCGGCTCGCCCCGGAGCACGTCCACCCGGCCGCCCTGGACGACGTCGCCGCGGTGCTCGACCACGTCCGCAAGAACGGCGCCGAGCTGGGCGTCGACCCGTCCCGGCTGGCCATCGGCGGGGACAGCGCCGGCGGCCAGCTGGCCACCGTCACCGCCCGCCGCCAGCGCGACGCCGGCACCCCGCTGGACTTCCAGGTGCTGATCTACCCGGCCCTCGACCCGCTGACCTCCGCCGAGTCCTACGACGAGCTGGGCGAGTACGGCCTGGACCGGGCCTCGATGAGGCTGGCCTGGGAGACCTTCGTCCCGGATCCGATGACCCGGCTCACCCCGGACGTGGCCCCGCTCGCGGTCGCCGACCTGGCCGGGATGCCGCCCACCCTGCTGATCACGGCGGAGTACGACGCGCTGCGCGACGAGGGCGCCGATTACGCGGACGCCCTGGTCGCCGCCGGGGTGCCGGTGGTGCACACCAGGTACATGGGGGTGAACCACGGTTTCGCCCGCAAGATCGCCACCATCGACGCGGCGCGGGCCGCGGCCGACCAGGTGGCCGCCGCCCTGCGCGCCGCGCTGACGTTCTAGCCGGCCAGGATCAGCTCGAAGTCGTACCCGAAGAACAGGCCGGTCTCGACGACGCCGGACATCTGCTTCAGGCGGGTGTGCGCGTCGTCGGCGATCTCGTTGAACCGCAGGTCCAGGGTGAGGTTGCCGCGCTCGGTGATGACCGGGCCGTCCTTGCCGCCGGCCGGCCGCAGGGTGACCTCCGCCAGCCCGGGGAAGCCCTCGAGCTGCTCGAAGATCAGGCTGAGCGCCGCCGGGTCGATCTCCACCGGGGCCGCGAAGTTCTGCCCGAGCCGGTCCACGATCTTGGACTGGTCGACCACGATGAACGCCTTCGGCGCCGCGGCCATCATCAGCTTCTCCTGGTAGAGCGCGCCGCCCCGCCCCTTGATCAGCCGTTTCTTGGCGTCCACCTCGTCGGCGCCGTCGAAGCACCAGTCCGGCCGGACCTCGTTCAGCGTGGCGGTCCGCAGGCCCAGCGCGGCACACGCGTTCGCCACCTCGATCGAGGTGGGGATCGCGGTGAAGGAGAGACCCTCCCGCTCGGCCCGGGCGGCGAGGGCCTGGAGGGTGAGGAAGCTGGTCGAGCCGGAGCCGATCCCGACGGTCTGCCCGTCCTTCAGCTCGGCGGCGAGCCGGGCCGCCGCCTCCCGCTTGGCTTCCTCGTTCTTGATGACACCTGACCAGGTCAGGCCGTTGGGGCGGTTCTTCCACTGCATGTGCTGGTCAACCGTTTCCGTCAGCGGTCGGTGGTCTTCCACATCGTAGTCAGCGGCGGGGGAGGTCCTCCCGGGGCAGCCAGTTTCGCCGGACGATGACCAGATCCCGGTCGGCCTCCGCCAGATCCTCCTCGGTCGGCCGGGCGGCGTCCCGGGCGCGCAGCGCGGCGCCGACGCTGACCTGTGACGATCCGGAGCCGACCAGGCCGCGCAGGCCGCGCTCGGCCTCCCGCTCCTCGCCGGCCGCCGGGGCGGGGCGTTTCACCGGCCGGGCGCTGGCCGGCGGGGCCGGCACCGGTGCGGCGGGCGGCGGTGCGGCGGGTGCCGGTGCGGACGGCGGCGGCGTGGGCACCGGAGCCGCCGGCTCCGCCGGGGCGGGACTCGCGCCCGACGGTGGGCGGACCCGCCGCCGGCGGCGTTCTGGCTCAGCCATGATCCCGACGGTACCGCCGCGGCGGCCCTCAGAACACCTCGGTGGCGCTGGGCGCCCGATGCCAGCCGAACGCCACACTCGGGTCGTTACCGGTCAGCAGGCGGACCCGCCCGGCCGCCGCGAGCGCGTGGAGCGAGGTGCCGCCCAGATAGGCCGCGCCGAGGTCGGTCACCGAGCAGGCCAGGTCGGCCGGGTCGGTGGTCCGCTCACAGGTCGCGCCGTCCGGGCCGCCGGTCAGCCGCCACCGCCCGGCGTTCGCCGGCAGGATCGGATCGGTCACCTCGAGCACCACGTCGACCGGGGCCGGGTACCGCCGGGCGGCCAGCGCGGCGGGCAGGTCGACCAGGCGGACGAAGAGCCCGTCGGCGATCGTGCCGCCCAGCCGGCGGGGCTCGTCCACCAGGTGGAGCAGCGGCTCGTCGACGGCGGCCAGGTGCCAGCTCACCTTCCGGCTCAGGTCGATGCCCAGCAGGAACCGCCAGAGAGCCCGGTAGGTCGCCGGATCGCCGGCGACCACCTCGCGGACCAGCACCTCGGCGTCCGGCCCGTGATCGGTCCAGCCGTGCCGGACCCGCCACAGCGCGTAGCCGCTCGGGCCGGCCGGGCCGTGGTGCACCACCGCGTACAGCGGGGTGGCGCCGTCGCGGTCGTCCTTCGGGTCGGTCAGTACGTACCGCCACCAGCTGTCGTCGCGGTCCGACCAGCCGGGCCGGGTGGGGCGCAGCCGGTCGTAGAGCCTGCCGAGATCGGGCAGCAGGGCGGCCGGGTCGCCCATCAGCAGCCGCCCGGCGGGCTCGGCGGGCGGTTCGGTCAGGCGTACCTCGCGATTCATGATCGAGAACTTGAGGCGGGACGAGGCCAGCCCGTAGCCGAACCGCGGGTAGATGGTCGTCTCGCTGGCCCACAGGACCGCGATCGGCTCCCGCCCGGCCGCCGCGATGTCGGCCAGCTGGCGGCGCATCAGCGCGGTGAGCAGGCCGCGCCGCCGGTGGGTCGGCCGCACGCCGACGCTGGAGATGTGCGCGGCCGGCAGCACCGCGCCGGGCACCGTCAGCTCGCGGCTGAACGCCAGGGCGTGCCCGGCCAGCACCCCGTCGTCTCGGCGATCAGCGACCGCCCGGGCTCGTAGACGGCCGTCTCGGCGGCCTTGACCTCGCCCTCGAACTCCTGGTGGAACACCAGGCCGAGCAACTCGCAGACCGCCGCGATGTCCTCGGGCGTGCCGGACCGCAGCCGAACCTCGTCGTCCATGGAGCTTGTGTAACGGACCGCGGTGTGTACGAGCCACCTATTTGCGCGCTGGCTACTCTCGGAACAGACGACCGCCCGGTCGTACGTGCCGAGAGGGGAATCATGCCGGAGCAACCGCAGTGGTCGGAGCGGACGCTCGACATGCCGCCGCAGGATCCGTGGGCCGAGCCGCCGACGGTGACCGCGCCGGCCGGGCCGCCGGGCGACGACCCCACCCGCGTGCAGCACGCGCCGGCGGGCGACGACCGCACCCGCGTGCAGCACGCGCCGGCGGGCGACGACCGCACCCGCGTGCAGTCCGGGCCGGCGGGCAGCGACCGCACCCGCGTGCAGTCCGGGCCGGCGCCGGCCACCCCGCCGGCCGCGCCGCCGTCCCCGTTCAGCCGGGGCCGCGCCGTGGTCACCCCGCGCGAGCAGCGCCGCGACGAGTTCACGGCGGTCCACGAGCCGACCGGCACCGGGTGGCCCGGCGCCGGGATGCCGCGGGAGCAGCACAGCCTCGGCTGGCACCTGCGCCAGCTGCGCCGCGGCGGCGAGTGGAGCACGGCAGCGGTGCTGTTCGCCTTCGTCTGCTGGGGCATCTGGGCGCTCTCCGACGGCGGCTCGCTGGCCACCCCGGTGGTGGTCTTCATCATCACGCTGCTGGTCGGGGTGGGCGTCTTCTTCCTCGCCCGGCTGGTCGGCCGGGTGGTGCTGGAGCGCTATCTGCACCGGCCGCGGCACACCGCCCGCGGCGCGCACATGGTCGCCGGGCTCTACCTGGCCGGCGTCGGCATCACCTTCCTGCGCCAGACCGCGTGGGTGATGGACGCCGTCAACTGGATCAAGGATTTGTTCTAGCCATCCGGGGTATCGGACGCCCTCGTGGGAGATCCGCGGGTCGGCGTCGTCGTCATCACCTGGCAGCGGCGCGAGGAGGCGCTCGCCTGCGTGGCACGGTTGCTGGCGTTGCCGGAGCAGCCGCACGTGGTGCTCGTCGACAACGGTTCCACCGACGGGACCGCGGGCGCGGTCCGCGCCGCCTTTCCTCAGGTCGAGGTGGTCGCGCTGGGCCGCAACCGCGGCGCGGTAGGCCGCAATGTCGGGGTACGGCGCCTGCGTACGCCCTATGTCGCGTTCTGTGACGACGACACGTGGTGGAACCCCGGCTCGCTGTCCCGGGCGGCCGACGTGCTCGACAGCCATCCGCGCCTGGCCCTGGTGAACGCCCGGATCGTGGTCGAGCCCGCCGGCGTCGAGGACCCGATCGTCGCCGAGCTGCGGCAGTCCCCGGTGCCCGGCCCGGCCTGGCTGCCCGGCCCGGCGCTGGGCAGTTTCCTGGCCGGCGCCACGGTGCTGCGCCGGGACGCGTTCGAGCGGGCCGGCGGCTTCAGCCCGCGGCTCTGGCTGGGTGGTGAGGAGGAGCTGCTCGCCACCGACCTGGTCAGCGCCGGCTGGGAGCTGTGCTACCTGGACGAGCTGACCGTGCATCACCACGCCTCGAAACTGCGCGACGCCACCCACCGGCGGCGCGTCGGGCTGCGCAACACGCTGTGGTTCACCTGGCTGCGGCGACCGCTGGCGCCGGCCGTACGCCGGACTCTCTTCCTGGCGCGGACCGTGCCGCGCGATCGGACCTCGCTGCTCGCGGCCTTCGACGCGGCCCGCGGCCTGGGCTGGCTGCTGGCCGAGCGGCGGGCCCGCCCGCACCCGGTCGAGGCCCGGCTCGCCCCGCTGGACGAGGCCCAGCGCCGCTCCACCGCCCGTCGTTACGTGGGCTGACCGGGGTCAGGACCCGTCCGGGTCGCGATGGCGCCCCGGCTGCTCGGGCAGGTCGCGGCGGGACAGCTCGCGGCGGCGGTCCCGGAGGGCGAGCCAGATCGCCGCGCCGCTCATCGACATGCCCAGCCCGAGCAGGGCCAACCAGAGCACGACCATGGCCCGGAGGCTAGCGCACTCCGGGCCGTCGCAGCGGTACCGATCGGGTCAGCTCGCGGCCAGGACCTTGCCGGTCTCCAGCAGCGACTTGAGGTCGCTGAGCACCCAGGCCCAGCCGCCGCCACCGTCGGCAGTGGCGTCCTGGTTGCCCTGCACCATGGCGGCGGTCGCCGGGGCGCCGGTCAGCTCGTGGGTGATGGTGACCCGGCAGACGCCGGGCGAGGAGTGCTCGATGTCGTAGCTGAGCGTGGTGAACGGCTCGGCGGCGGTGGTCGGGTCCATCAGCATCCGCCAGGTCTGCACCAGCCGGCGCGGCGGGTCGGCCTCCAGCACCTCGCCGTCGACGATCACCTCGGGCAGCGTGAAGCCGTTGGCGCCGGCGTAGTCCTTCATCTCCTGGGTGGCGGTCGAGTAGTACTTGCCGCCCTTCTTGAGCTCGTAGAACTGCGGTGCGGCGTAGCCGTAGCGCGCGGTCCACTCCGGGTCGGTGATCGCCTCCCAGATCCGCTCCGGGGTCGCCTTGATCCAGATGCGGAACACCTTGGTGTCGCTCATGACTCTTCCTCCAGCGTGCGCTTGAGATCGATGAGTGCGGTGATCTGGTGCTCGGTGTACTTGTCGATCCACCGGTCGTGAATCTCACGGATCGGCACCGGGTTGAGGAAGTGCAGTTTCTCCCGGCCCGACCGGCGTGTGACGACGAGTCCCGCCTCCTCGAGCACCCGCAGGTGCTTGGCGACGCCGAACCGCGTCATCTCCAGCTCGGACTCCAGCTCGGTGAGCGTGCGGCCGTCACGCGCGTAGAGCAGGTCGAGCAGGAAGCGACGGCTCGGGTCGGCCAAGGCCTTGAACACCCGGTCGTCGTCCGTCATGACTCCAAGTTATGTGACCATCCGGTCACATGTCAATGGTCGGCGCCGCGTACTTCGCTGATGTGCGAGGAATATATGCCGATGAATATGTGGGCTCCCTAGCTTGCCCATGTCGACTGTCCACAAACGGAGGACTGGGCATGGGAAGAAGACGGGGCGCGCTCGTCGCGGCCCTCGCGCTGACGCTCGTGGTGAGCGGCGGCACCTGGGGCTATGTGGCGACGCGGGACGACACCGGGCCGGTGGCGGCGGACCGGTCCACGGGCCGGCCGGACCGAGCGGACCAGCCCGGTCTGCTGGACCGGCTGCGGGGAGCCGCCGGTGACCTGGTGGGCGGCGATCCGGTGCCGCGGGCCGAGCCGGTCAGCGCCGGTCTCGCGGCCGACCAGCGGGTGCCGGCCGGCCGCAACTGGCCGGCGGCGAAGCGGGTGCGCGAGGTCGCGTCGAAGCGGACCGCGAACGGCACCGTCTACCAGCTCTCCGACGGCCGGTTGCAGGCGGAGATCGCCGGGGCGCCGGTGCACTACCGCGACAGCCGGGGCACCTATCGCCCGATCGACACCCGGGTACGGCCGACCGGCCGGTCCGGATACGTGCAGGGCAACGTGACCAACACGTTCACCAGCCTGTTCGGTGACACCACCGGCGACCTGGTGCGGTTCGAGAAGGACGGCCGGTCGGTCGCACTGGGGCTGACCGGCGCCGCTCGCCGGGTCGAGCCGGTGGTCACCGGCTCCACGGTGGCCTATCCCGGCCTGGCCGGTGGGGCCGACCTGGTCTACGACGTCAGCCCGACCGAGCTGAAGGAGAAGATCGTCCTCAGACGGGCCCCGGCCGGCCCGGTGTCCTACACGTTCTCGCTGGACACCGCCGGCCTGACCGCCCGGGAGGAGGCGGACGGCTCGATCGCGTTCCGGGACGCCGCCGGCGCGACGGTGCTGACCATGCCGGCGCCGTTCATGATCGACGACGCGGCGGCGACCAGCACGAAGGTGACGCAGAAGGTCACCGGAGACACGATCACGGTGTCGGCGGACGCGGCCTGGCTGGCCGATCCGGCCCGGAAGTACCCGGTCGTGGTGGACCCGACGATCAAGGTGCAGCCGGTTCCGACCGACGCCCAGGACGTGATGATCTCCTCGGGCGCGCCGTCCACCAACTACAACAGCTCGTACGAGCTGCGGGTGGGCACCGACGCCGGCGCGGCCTGGCGCTCGCTGCTGCGCTTCGACACGAGCATGGTGCCGGCCGGCACCGCGATCGACGACGCCCAGCTGCAGCTGTACTACGACTCCTCGTACTACGCGTACGGCCAGGACGTGCCGATGGAGGCTCGCAAGATCACCGCGGCCTGGTCGGAGACGACAGCCACCTGGGCGTCCGCCAGCGCCACCGCCGGGACCGACCCGGTCGGCAACATCGTCACCGTCGACGACGGGGACGGCTCGACGGCGGCCTCCGGCACCTGGACCGCGTCGGCCAACACGACGCTGATCGCGAAGGCCGTCGGCGGGGACTACCACGTCAACAACGACGCGGCGACCGGTAACACCTACACCTACCTCCCGACGATCACCGAGGCCGGGGACTACCTGGTCGAGGTGCACTACGTCGGCGAGTCGGACCGGGCCTCGAACGCGCCGTACACGGTCTACTACAACGGCGGCTCCAAGACGTACACCGTGGACCAGACCACACCGACCGCCGACGGCGCCTGGAAGACGCTGGGCGTGCACCCGTTCGCGGCCGGGACCGGGGGCAGGGTGGTCCTCGGCGACGTGGCCTCGAAGGCGGTCATCGCCGACGCGGTCCGCTTCACCAAGGCGAGCACCGTCAAGGCGGCCGCGAAGTCGAGCGTGTGGTCGTCGTTCCCGGTGCGCAACGTGGTACAGGACTGGGTCAACGGCGGTGCCAACAACGGCCTGATGGTCAAGGCGGTGAACGAGGCCGACAAGGGTCGCGGCGGCGCGATCTTCCAGGCCTCGGAGTACGCCTACAACAACGCCCGGCGCGACGCCAACCTGCCGAAGCTGGTGATCACTTACGGCAAGCCGGGTGTCGCGGTGAACCCGCCGACCACCATCACGGCGACCGGCGCGCTGCTGGACTGGCCCGCGTACACCGGCACCGACATCGTCGAGTACCAGGTGCACCGCAGCGTCTACCAGACGTTCACACCGTCCGCGGCGACGCTCGTCGCGCCGGTGGCCAAGGGCGCCACCAGTTTCCAGGACACCACGGCCGCGCCCACGCCGGCGGCCGAGACCGATGTCATGAAGCGCAAGTTCTTCTACTACATGGTCGCGGTCAAGACCACCGACGGGAAGGTGATCGCCGGTCCGACGGTGCCGGCCATGCTGCCCAAGGCCGGACAGATCACCAAGATCTTCCGGTCCGGGGTGACCGACACGACGCTGTCCGCGGCCCAGCCGACCGGCAACGTCAACAGCTACGCCGGCGACCCGTACGTCTCGCCGGGCAACAACTCGGCGGTCTACGGCGACACCCGCGGCCTGGTCAAGTTCCCGATCTCCGGGGTACCGGCGAACGCCCAGGTGACCGACGCGCAGCTGCGGATGTGGAACGTCGGGCTGTATCCGGGCACCGACACCGACGAGTACGTCGACGCGTACCGGCTGACCCGGGCCTTCGACCAGACCAAGGCGACCTGGAACACCAGTGACGGCAGTACCGCCTGGACCCGGGCGGGTGGCGACTTCGACAGCACCGTGCTGTCGGCGAACAACACCTTCACCAACGATCCGAAGTGGATGACCTGGGACGTCACCGGCGCCGCCAAGTCGTGGGTGGCCACCCCGGCCACCAACTACGGCGTGCTGCTCAAGCAGCGCGACGAGGCCGGTGCCACGGCGCGGGCGATGCTGCTGTCGGCGGAGGCCGCCGAGCCGATGCTGCGGCCGACGCTCGAGGTCACCTACCTGGAGCAGACGCCGGAGTCGACGTACTACGCGGCGCAGCTGCCCGACGGCGCTCCGCCGGCGACGACGTTCAGCACTCCGGTGTCGATCTCCAACCCGACCCCGAGCACCTGGAAGGCGGCCGACTGGCAGCTGTCGTACAAGTGGTCGCGGGCCGACGGGGAGGCGGTCACCGGCTCCACGGCGGTGACCGCGCTGCCGGCCGACGTGCCCTCCGGCGGCACGGCGGACCTGACCGCGACGGTCACCACGCCGCCGTCGACGACCGAGGGCAACAAGCGGACCGACTACACGATCAGCTGGGAACTGCAGAACAGGACGACCGGGCAGACCCTGTCGCAGACCGCGTCGATCGCGCCGCTGGCGCAGACCATCGCCGTGGTCGAGCCGACCTCGGACCAGCTCGGCCTGGAGGACTTCTACTCCTACTCGGGGAAGAACACCGGCGCCGGCGGGACGCTGATGAACAACCTGTACGCCGGCAACACGGTCTGGCAGTACAACGCGTTCAGCAACCCGGGCCGGGGCCTGAACTCGTTCGTCCGGCTGTCCTACAACTCGCTGGACACCACCGACACGGTCGCCGGTTTCGGCTGGTCGCTGCAGGCGTCGTCGATGATGCGCCTGGGCTCGCCGCTGGACTTCCACCCGAACCCGCACCCGACCAGAGTGACCTTCACCGATGGCGACGGGACCAGCCACTGGTTCACCCTGGACACGGCCACCGGCACCTGGGTGTCACCCAAGGGCGTGCACCTCTACCTGCAGCAGAAGGCCGGGGTGGAGTGCAAGCCGAACACCCAGGAGCCGCAGGCCTGGTCGCTGACCCGGCCGGACCGCACGCAGTTCTTCTACGACTGCGACGGCTACCTGACCTCGACGGTGGACAAGAACGGCAACACCATGACGTTCACCTACGAGGAGCGCAAGAGCAACAACGCGCCGACGAAGTTCCTGCGCTACGTCACCGATCCGGAGTCGCGGCAGACCATCACGCTGGACTACTGGGCCAAGGGCGACGACTTCGAGTACATCGACGACACCACCTGGACCCGGGCGACCGGCACCAAGCTGTCCAACCCGAAGATCATCGACCACGTCAAGACGATCAAGGACATCGCCGGACGGACCCTGTACTTCACGTACACCGACAAGGGGCTGCTCGGTGAGCTGATCGACGGGTACGGCTCGACCGACGGCACGCCCAAGACGTTCTCGTTCCAGTACGACATGACGCAGGGCAACAAGAACGTCAAGCTGGTCAAGACCATCGACCCGCGGGGCAACGCGACCGGCCTGGCCTACAACTACCCGGCCACCGGCGACGACCCGCAGTGGCACTGGCGGACCAAGTCGTACACCGACCGGCTCGGCGGGCTGACCCAGTTCGGCTACACCGACCCGGACGGGCCGCAGGGCACCCAGGTCGACACCGTCGTCACCGACGCGGAGAACAACAAGACCGGGTACCACCACGACGGGTACGGGCGCGCGTACCAGGTGATCAACGCGAAGAACGAGGTCACCGGGCTGGCTTGGGACGACCAGCACAACGTGACGTCGCTGACCGAGGCGAACGGCGCCGTCTCCACCTGGCGGTACGACGCCAAGACCGGCTACCCGCTGGAGACCAGGGACGCGCTCGCCGTCAAGAACGACTACCCGGGCACCGTCCTGACGTACCAGATGCAGCTCAACGGGTACGTCGCCGACCTGGCCACGAAGACCAGCCCGGAGGGCCGCAAGTACACCTTCGGCTACACCACCGAGGGTGACCTGCAGACGGTGACCGATCCGACCGGCGCCGTCACCACGAACGTCTGGGACACCTGGGGCCGCCTGCTGGAGGCGAAGGACGCCAACGGCAACTCCACCTGGTTCGACGACTTCCACCCCAGCGGCTATCCGCGCGTGATCACCGACGCGCTGAAGGCCAGGACGACGTTCGTCTACGACCCCCGGGGCAACGTCACCGAACTGACCAACGCCAAACAGGCGAAGACCACCCAGGGCTACGACACCTTCGGCCGTCCGAAGGACAAGGTCGAGCCGGTCGACGCCGCCGGCGGACGCTACCTCACCACCAAGGCCTCGGCGTACGACGCGAACGACAACATCGTCACCGCGTACGCCGCGAACGGGACGTCGACCACCTCGGTCTACGACAAGGCCGACCAGCCCACCGCGACGGTGGCGCCGAAGGACGAGGCCGGCGATCCGGAACGCCGCACCACCTACACCTACGACAAGGTCGGCAACGTGCTGACGGTGACCTCCCCGGAGGGCAACGTGACGGCCGCGACCGGCGATCACACGACGACGACCAGGTACGACTCGCTCTACCAGGCCGTCGAGATCCGGGATGCCAAGGGCCGCCGGGTCACCTCGGACTACGACAACGTCGGCAACCTGGTGACCATCGTCGACGCCAAGAAGAACGCCACGGCGGACCCGGCCGACTACACCACCAAACTCGAGTACGACCTGCTGCACCGGGTGGTCAAGACGATCGACGCCACGGGGGCGTTCACCACGATCCGGTACGACCGCGACGGCCTGACCGTCGGCACCACCGACGCCGCCGGCAACGAGTCCCTCGCGGCGTACAACGGCCGTGGTGACCTGGTCGAGTCGAAGGCGCCGTACACCAAGGACGCCGCCGGCGCGATCACCTACCGCACCACGAAGTACGAGTACGACGCGGCCGGCAACCAGACCAAGGTGATCACCCCGCGCGGCGTCGCCTCCACCGACGACGCCGACGACTTCAGCCAGGTCACCGTCTACGACGTGCTGAACCGGGCGAAGGAGGTCTGGTCCGCCTACGACAAGGACGACAACCGGTACGACAAGCCCGAGAAGACCATCTACGAGTACGACACGGTGGGCAACCTGGCCAAGGTCAGCGCGCCGCCGTCGGACGGGCAGACGGTCCGGAACGAGACGAGGTACGAGTACTTCGACAACGGCTGGCAGAAGTCGTCCACCGATCCGTGGGGCATCGTCAACACCTTCGACTACAACGACCTGGGCCAGCAGACCAAGAACACGCTGACCTCGGCCGGCGGGTCGGTGACCCGGACGATGACGTGGAGCTTCTATCCGTCCGGCAACCAGAAGGCCCGCTCCGACGACGGTGTGCCGGTCGGCAAGGACGTGGTCCTGGTCGACAGCTCGGACTCCAACAACACCGCCAGCCAGGGCACCTGGACCAGCGGGGCGGCCACCGGCCAGTACGGCTACGACGTCTACACGGCTCCGGCCGGCAGCGGCGCGGCCCAGTACAACTGGCAGCTGAACATCCCGCGGGACGGCACCTACCAGGTGTTCGCGTACTACCCGCAGGTGAGCGGCGCGGCCACCGACGCCAGGTTCACCGTCACCCACGCCACCGGCAGCACGGTGAAGACGGTCGACCAGACCACCGGCGCCGGCACCTGGGTCAGCCTGGGCAGCTACACCTTCGCCGAGGACGCGGCCCAGAAGGTCACGCTGACCGACCAGGCCACCGGCAAGGTCGTCGCGGACGCGATCAAGCTGGTCCGCAGCAATGCCGGAGACACCGACAACGAGAAGAAGGAGTTCACCTACCGGTACAACGCGAACGGGATGATGACCGAGGTCAAGGACCTCAGCCCGGGCGCGAAGATCGACACGTACCGGATCGCCTACGACGAGCTCAACCAGATCGGCAAGGTCGAGGAACTCGCCGCCGGCTCGGTGCGGAACACCACGGCGCTGACCTACGACGAGAACGGCAACCCGCTCACCTCGACCCACGACCTCACCTGGTCGAAGATCGAGTACGACGCGCGCGACATGGTCGCCAAGGTGACGAACGCCGACTCGCCGGCCGCCGGCAACCAGCAGATCTCCACGTTCGCCTACACCGCCCGCGGTGAGCTGCTCAAGCAGGTGAAGCCGAACGGCAACACGGTGGACTTCGAGTACTACCTGGACGGCTCCACCCGGCACCAGGTGGAGAAGACGTCCGGCGGCACCGCGGTGGCGGAGCACACCCTGGAGTACGGCCTCAACGGGACCCCGTCGAAGGACGTCCTGAAGCTGATGAACGCCGACAACACGTCGGACTACATCGACAACACGTACACCTTCGACTACGACCCGCAGGACCGGATCGCCAAGCTCACCAAGACCGGCGACAGTTCGGCGACCGAGGAGTACGTCTACGACGCGAACAGCAACGTCGTGGCGCAGACGGTCGGCGGGGTGGAGACCAGGAGCCGGTACGACCGCAACCGGCTGCACTCCACCACCACCGCGGGGGTGACCTCCACCTACAACTACGACCCGCTGGGCCGGTTGGACACCGTCTCGGTCGGCGGCCAGCGAGCCGAGAAGTACTACTACGACGGCTTCGACCGCACCGCCAAGACCACCGCCGGTACCGGCACGGGCGCCAAGTCGACGACCTACGTCTACGACCCGTTCGACCGGACCGTGTCGCAGACCGCCGACGGCAAGACGACCGCCTTCACGTACCTGGGGCTGGACAACCAGGTGCTGCGGGAGGAACTGGACGGCAAGGCGGACAAGTCGTACCAGTACGCGCCGTGGGGTCAGCAGCTGACCCAGATCAAGCACAAGGACGACGGCACGAAGGAGTACTCGCAGTACACCTACCGGCCGCGCGGCGACGTCGTGGCGATCACCAAGGAGGACGGCAAGACCCGCGCCACGTACGGCTACAGCGCGTACGGCAAGAACGACGACGCCCAGTTCACCGGCGAGGACAAGCCCGGCGCCGACGGTGCGGCGAAGCAGCCGTACAACGCGTTCCGCTTCAACGCCTCCCGGTGGGACGCCGGATCCGGCACCTACGACATGGGCTTCCGCAACTACGACCCGGGCCTGAACCGGTTCCTGACCCGGGACGGCTACGGCGGCGCCCTCGCCGACATGGGCCTGACCACTGACCCGTTCACCAACAACCGGTACGCGTTCGCCGGCGGCAACCCGATCAGCTTCGTGGAGCTGGACGGTCACCTGTTCGGCATGTCCTGGTCCGACCTGGGCCACGCGGCCCTGGACGTGGTGGGCATGGTGCCGGTGGTCGGTGAGGTGGCCGACGTGGCCAACGGCATCTGGTACCTGGCCGAGGGCCACTACGTCGACGCGGCGTTCTCGCTCACCTCGGCGATCCCGCTGGCGGGCAACGTGGCCACCGCGGCGAAGTGGGGCAAGCGCGGCGTCGAGGCGGCGGACAAGCTCAACGACGCCCGCAAGGCGGAGAACGTCGTCGAGGGCGCGGCCGACGCCCGGAAGGCGGTCGACGACGTACCGGTCAAGGCGCCGGACACCCCGGCCACGCCGAAGGCGCCGGACACCCCGAAGGTCGACAAACCGGTCAAGTGCAACAGCTTCGTGCCCGGTACCCGGGTGCTGCTGGCCGGCGGCGCGACCAAGGCGATCGAGGATCTCGAGGTCGGCGACCAGGTGCTGAGCACCGACGTGGAGACCGGCGAGAACCAGGCCCGGCCGGTCACCGACGTACGCAGTCACGCCGGGGTGAAGAAGCTGGTGACGGTCACCGTCGACGCCGACGGCCGGGCCGGCTCGAAGACCGGCAGCTTCACCTCCACCGCCGCGCACCTGTTCTGGCTGCCGGACGCCGGCCGCTGGGTGGAGGGCGCCGGGCTGAAGCCGGGGATGTGGCTGCAGACCGGGTCCGGCATCTGGGTCAAGATCACGTCGATCGTGAAGCACACCCGTACCGAGCGGGTGCACAACCTGACCGTCGACGGCCAGCACGACTACTACATCCTGGCGGGCGACACCTCGTTGCTCGTGCACAACTGCCGCAACGGCGTCCCCTGTGGCTGCAAGAGCGGTGACACGGTGCCGTACCGGCCGAGTCACGTCGGGCTGGAGAACCACCACGGCATCCTGGACGTGTGGGCCAAGCACAACATCCCCAACTACAAGAGCCGGGCGGCGGGCAGCACCACTGTCGCGCTGAAGAAGGGCGAGCACGACGCCACGAAGAAGGTCTATCGGGACTGGCTGGAGGCCCGTACCGGGAAACGGGTCGGCGGCCGGGTCGACTGGAAGAAGGTCAGCCCGCAGGAGATCTACGAACTGTCCGAGCGGATGTTCGACGCCGCCGGTGTCGCCAAGCCCGCGCGCGACAAGTATTACGCCGAGTTCAACCGGTATATATATGGTTTGTGATGACTAGTCGACAGGTCGGTCATGCCTGAGCTCGAAGAACTCATGGCACGGCTGGTCCGGGAGGCGAGCTGCTCGGTCGCGCCGGCGGCCGGGCAGCCCCGGATCGCTCCGCCGTACCGGATACCCGCCGATCTGGCCGCCTTCTACCAGCAGTGCGGTGGAGCGGTCCTGTACGCCGGCGCCACCTACTGCTGGGAGATCTCCCCGCCGGACCGGCTGGTGTCGGCCAACGAGGAGATCCTGGGCGAGCGGTTCCCGGACGACATCACCTCGTCCTGGTTCGTGGTGGCCCGGGAACGCGACGCCGCCGGCTCGCGGATCAGCATCGACCTGGGGCCGGCTCGCCTCGGCTGGTGCTACGACAGCTTCGACGAGGTGCACGGCGTCGCGGGCAGTTCCGCGGTGCTGGCGCACAGCTTCGGCGACCTGCTGGAGCACCTGGTCGAGGCCCGTGGTGAGGAGCTCTTCTGGGAGGAGCCCGGATTCACCGGCCTCGGCGACGCCTACGACGAGGACTGATCGAGGGGGCGATCCGGTGGCCGTTTTTGTTACTCCGGATGGCCCCCTGACCGGTTGATAATGCTCACTGCGCGATTCTCCCGCTTCGCGTTGATCTCGCCCGGTCGTTCTTCCTAACCTTGGACCCGATCAAGGGGGAGGATCGATGTCCATCGAGGTCCGCCTGCTCGGGCCGGTGGAGTTGCGGGGAGAGTCCGGGCCGGCGCGTCCCGGGCCGGCGAAACAGCGGGCGGTTCTCGCCGTGCTCGCCCTGGACGCCAACCGGCCGGTGCCGTTGAACCGCTTCACCGAACTGCTCTGGGCCGGGCGGCCACCCGCCTCCGCTGTCGCGAACATCCGCAATCACATCGCCGCGCTGCGGCGTACCGTCGGCGGCCGGATCGTCTCGCAGCACGGCGCGTACCAGCTGAACCTGGCACCGCACGAGCTGGATGTCACCGAGTTCCACCGGCTCGCCGAGCGCGGGCGCGCCGCGCTCGCGGCCGGCGATCCCGCCCGCGCCGAGCCGGACCTGGCCGCCGCCCTGCGCCGCTGGCGCGGCCCGGCCGGCCAGGGGCTGCCGCGGGGCGCCGCGCTGGACGTGCTGCTCGCCGGCCTGGAGACGGCCCGCCTGCGGGTCGTGGAGGACCTCGCCGAGGCCCGCCTGCGGCTGGGGTACACCGGCGAGCTGGTGCCCGGGCTGCGCGACCACCTCACCGCCCATCCGTTGCGGGAACGGGCCTGGAGTCAGCTCATGCTGGCCCTGTACCGCGCCGGTGACCTGGGCGCCGCGCTCACCGCGTACCGGCAGGCCCAGGCGATCCTGCACGCCCAGCTCGGCGTCGACCCGGGCGGCGAACTGGCCGGCCTGCACGTGGCGATGCTGGAGCGCGCGGCCTGGCTGGAGGCGCCGGCCCGCCGGCCGGCCCCCGGACCCCGGCCCGCCGGCGTGGAGGTGCCCCGGGAGTTGCCCCCGGACCCGGTCTTCCTGACCGGGCACACCGCCGAGCTCGCCGCGGTGCTGGCCGCCGCCCGGCCGGGGCCGGAGGAGCTGGCACCGGCCGCGGTGGTCGTGCACGGCCCGTCCGGCGCCGGCAAGACGGCCCTGGTCACCCGGGCCGGGCACCGGCTGGCCGACGCCTTCCCGGACGGGCAGGTCTTCGCCGTGGCCGGCCCGGAGATCGCGGCGGCCGACCTGCTGGCCCGGGTGCTGCGGGCGCTCGGCGTGCCGGCCACCGAGGTGCCGGCGCCGCCGGACGAGCGGCTCGGGCGGTACCGGTCGCTGCTCGCCACCCGCCGGGTGCTGATCGTGGTGGACGGCGCGGCCGACGCCGGGCAGATCCGGCCGCTGATCCCCGCCGCGCCCGGCTCCGCGCTGCTGGTCACCAGCCGCCGTCCGCTGCCCATGCCGGAGAACCCGCCGCACGTGGCGTTGCCGGCGCCGGCGCCGCTCACCGGCCGGGTCGGCCCGAGGTGCCGGTGAGCACGCCGCTGCTGCGCCTGATCCCGACCGACCCGCACTGGGAGCCGGAGCCGGCCGCGATCGAGCGGGCCCGGGCCCTGCTCGGGCGGCTCCTGCCGGACCGGGAGATCGGGCATCAGGCGTACCGGTCGGTGTTCTTCATCGACCAGGGGGAGAACTTCGAGGAGGTACGCTGCCCGCGCTGCCGGACCGTGCTGGACGTCGGCTGGTGGGGCGAACGGGTGAATCGCGCGGCCGAGCACGGATTCGCCGACCTCGCCGTGCGATGCCCGTCCTGTGATCTGGACACCACGCTCAACGATCTCGACTATCGGCTGCCGGCCGGCTTCGCGCGCTTCGAGCTGACCGTGGCCGACCCGCCGCCGGACGGCCTCCCGGCCGCCGGGCTGTCCGCGATCGGCCAGGCGCTGGGCCACGAGATCCGTGCCGTGCTGACCCGGTACTGACCGCCGCGCCCGGCCGGGTCGCCAGAAAATCCGACGTACGGCGCACGTGCTAAGTTGGTGGGGTCAAGTTCGGCATTCGTGGACATTTCGGCGCCTGATGGGTTATCTGAAAACCCGTCCAGGCGCTTTTCGTTACGCTGACGAGAGTTCCGGATCCATCAGCCCGGGACGGCGGCCGACGTCGTCGCCCACCTCTTCGCGACCTCGAGGAGAACCGGAAGGCGGAGTTCGACGTCACCCAGGGCTGGACGGCCCCGCGGGCGGAGCCTGTCCGCCCGCTCTGATCCGAGCGGTACGACATGGCGGCCCGAGTGGTA
Organism: Actinoplanes oblitus; assembly: GCF_030252345.1. Lineage (NCBI taxonomy): Bacteria > Bacillati > Actinomycetota > Actinomycetes > Micromonosporales > Micromonosporaceae > Actinoplanes > Actinoplanes oblitus. The sequence continues at coordinate 1,297,582 of NZ_CP126980.1, forward strand.
CGGCGGGCTGCCGCTCGGCGTTGCCGGGCCGGTCACGCTGTCGCGCGATCGCCATGACAACGGCAGGATGTGAAATGCGAAATGGTAGAGCCGTCCCCCGGCTCGCTATCGCTCCTGAAGGGCTGACAGCCGCAACCATGGGTGCCCGCGCGACATCCTGAAGGAGATGAGTATGACAACAACCTATTCCGGCCCCGCGAAGCTGACGCTGATCGACGGCGCATGCATCTCGGGCATGGCCTCGCTCAGCACCAACCAGCGCGGCGGGATCAACGGCTGGGGCGGCACGTTCCGCCCCGACGAGATCACCACGGATCTCCGCAACGCAGGCGAAGGGCTGCAGCTGGAACTGCCCTACGACCGGGTGGGTACGGTCGCCGTCACCGGCATACGCAAGCTCCTCGCCACCCAGATCCTGATGTCGCTGACCGGTCACGGACCCGTGCCGTTCTGATGGCGTGACGCTGGACCGCCACTGCTTCGCCGCCGCTCGACGCCCGTACCGCGTCGACCCGGCGGCGAGGCGTGGAACTCCGGCTCGTTGTCCGGCGGGCCCTTCCACCAGCCATTGCGCACCGGCGGTGGTGGTGCTGCCGGCGGGGTCCGGATCGGCGGAATAGGCGCCGCCAATAGTCCTCCGCGCTATTCGCCAGCCCTTTTGGTGCAGGTCGGATCGCGGTTCCGCAGTTCGGTGGCGCGGGCGCAACTCGGCGCGGCGGCTGGAGCGGATGTCGCCCCGGCAGGTGGCGCTGATCACTGGGGTGGCCCTGTTCGGATCGCGTTCGTGGCGTCGGCGGGCAGTGCGCGTACCGAAAGGTCCGGCGCTCCTCCGGGGACGGCCCGGCCAACCCCTGGCCGGATCTCGCCGACTTCCCTGGCGCGGATCCGGAGGCCCTGGTGTGCGCCGGTCACCCCCAAGATCACCCGAGGGGTGACAGCAAACGGCCCCGGCCGGGGAAATCCTCTGACCAGGGCCGTTGCGGCTGAGCGGGCGACGAGAATCGAACTCGCGTAATCAGTTTGGAAGATCGCTGCGACCTGTCATGATCCGCCCGGATTGCCTGGTCAGGTCATGATCGCGAGTGCCCGATCATGACCGCTTGAGCCCGCCAATGGCACGCCTTAATGGCACGCTCCTGGCACGACCGCGCCCGGCTCGCCGGCCCGTCGGCGCCCCGCCCGCGGTGACCACCGCTCCCGGTGGCATGCCGCGAAGCGGCGCGGCAGCGATCGCCCCGACCCGGGTCCACGGTGACCACCCGTAGCGATCGTCGCGGTCGCTACCCGGCTGGGTGGCCCGTCTGATGAGTTCCAGGCCAATCTCGGCCGTGGTCACACGGCGCTTCGGGAGACCTGGGGGAAGGACACCTTCCCTAGGTAGCGGGCCAGCCTGGGCGTGCGCCTGCCCGATCTGCACCGCGCTGGTCAATGCCAAACCCGAGCATTAGCGTCATGAGCCTCCCGTGATCGAGTGAGGGCCGAACGAGGGATTCGGGACGTAGCGTCCTAAGCATGACGAAGGACGATCAACGGACTCCGGACCAGTTCGACCTGATCATCGCTTCCAAGAGCATCGACGGTCCCGAGTTCGGCCAACAGACCGAACTGATCAAGTCCAGTGGGGCCGGATTCGACACCTACTCGAAGACGTGGCGCCTGTGGCTGGAGCATGCCCTGATCGGTGACGAGCCCGGACTTGAGATCCTCTTCCGGGCCGCACGCGACTATGGCACCACCGTCTGGCTGAGGCGACGACAGCCGAGCCAGGGCTTCGTTCCTCCGCCGGAGTAAGCGCTGGCCGCCGGCCGATGCCGGCCGATGCCGGCCGAAGCCCGCCAGCCTGCTGGCGGGCCAGCCGCGCCGCGCTCGCGCGGCGCCTTGATCCAGAAGAGATCGATTCGGCAGCGCACCGGGGCTAGACAACTGGGACTAGGCGACTGGACTAGAGAAGGCTTCTGCCGTGCTGCACGTGACGAGAGGCCAAGGTGCCAGGTGAAAGGCGTACGCCAAGTCGTGCCCCCTTTGCGAGGGCGGCCCTGCTGCCTCATCTGGATTCTTGAGTGAGCCGTCTTAGCGTGATCAACTTACTTCAGTAGAGTGGCTCATGAGGCTAACTGGTTATAGTGAAAGATTAGGGGCCAAATGGGGGCAATTGATCGCAGCGCGTTTGACCGTGCCGTTGTCAACGTGGCGACAAGGGGAGATACTGACGTCTTTCCTTTTCCTGTAGAGAATCATGTTCTGCATGATAAGACGAGTGAGATCGTCGACCTGCTTGTTCGCATCTCTAATAACTTTCGCAGCGCGCTTGCGGATTCGGCGGTTACTAGTCATTCATCTTTAGCGCCAGTCGGATATGCCGGGTATCGTTGGACTACGCAAATTGATCCGGCCTGGAATGCTTACCTTCTGGGAGTCGTTACCTCCCTGGCTCCGGCCATAGAAGCGGCGCGGATTGACCCTGAAGAAAAGACGGTATTCTCTTATAGATACGACAGTGATCCGGCAAATGGACTTTTTGAGGCTGATGGATGGCGTAAATTTCAGGAACGTTGTTTGGAATTAGCCGGCCGTCATCAGTATGTCGTCAGTGTTGACATCGCCGACTTCTACTCGCGCATATATCACCACCGGCTTGAGAATGCTCTTTTAGAGGTTGACGACTCAAGCCACGAGCGCACTAAACAAATCATCTCTCTCCTTACTAAGCTGAGTGGTGGTACCTCGTATGGGCTACCCGTTGGCGGGAATGCTGCCCGGCTCTTATCTGAATTGGTTCTCAATCGCGTGGATCGACTGCTCTTGGCCGAAAGTGAGGCGGGAGAATTTTGTCGATACGCAGATGATTATCGGTTTTTTGTGAACGACATCCAGTCCGCTCATCGATGCATCGGCATGCTTTCCGAGAAGTTGATGCGCAATGAAGGGTTTTCGCTCCAAAAGGCAAAAACGAGGATCTTCACATCTACGGAGTATGATCTTGTCACTGAAGCTCAGCAACAGGGGAGTCCGGGAAGTGCGAGTAGGTTTTTGGGCCTTCGTCTGCACTTCGATCCGTATGCAACAACGGCCGTAGAAGACTATGAGCGCATGATGCTACAGGTCTCCGAGTTTGACATCCTCGGCATGCTGCGCGACGAAATCACAAAAGGTCGCATCCATGTAAGTCTTACTAAAAGACTTGTCAGCGCATTGCGGTATATGGATGAGGAGAGTCGGTCGCAGGCCGTCGTCTCCCTTCTGGAAAATGTGGAAACTCTTGCCCCTATCATCCCTCAAGTCATGCTTTCGGTTCGTCAGTGTCTCGATGAGATGACCGACGAAGATGCGGCTAGTGACATCTTGCGCACTGTGCGGGGTCTGATCGAAGACCAGCACTATGTTGCAAAGAATGATCTAAATCTCGCATATATAGTTAGAGTCCTCGGCGCACGAAAGACCCGAGAAAACGAACGTATGCTGATCCGGCTATACGGCACGGCTCATGGCTACGGGGTAGAGTCGGCTCCCAATATCCAACGTGACATCCTTCTGATCATGGCAAAATGGAATGCCCGTTACTGGCTGAGTGAACGCAAGCATTCATTTGGTACGGATCATCTATGGGTCAAGCGTGCGTTTCGGGTCGCAAGTTACGCACTCAGTGATGAGGGGCGACACTGGCGTCAGAAGAACAAGCCCGCCTCGGATTCGTTTGACGAAGTTGTTGATAAATGGGCGTCTGAGCGATTTGGGCAGACGGGTTGGTCGGTGCCGATATGATCTCTGTCCGCAGATTTTCGCTTCAAGGCTCTGCATGGCGACAGTTGACACCTATGATGGAGCAGGTAGTTCGATGGATTAACGATCAAGAGGTTCCTTTCGGCCGTGCTGTTCCCCTTTCGACTATGGGAACGAGGAGCGCGTTGATTGCGGAGACAGCTTTTCGGCGTGCGGCAGTGGGAGCATCACTGTTTCCCGCCGACGACGATGCGGAAAGAGCGTCTGCGGCGATGATCTCACTACTTCCCAGAGGTCAGTTCGGGGATGCAGTCCTCTCCCCGGGAGAGCAACTTGAGGTGGGGCTTATTCAGCGAAACTTAATGCGTTATGCTGAGGTGCTGGGTAACCCCGAGTATTTTCCAAAAATCCCAGGTTGTGGAGTGGTCAATAATTCCATCGGCGATATCTACTCTTTCGCGCACCTTGTTGAGGTGAAGACTGTATCCAGGCCCTTCAGGAGTACCGATCTCAGGCAACTTTTGACATACAGCGCGATGATGCGAGCATCGGGCATCGCGGTCGAGAAGCTGAGCCTTTATAATCCGCGACGCGCGTACCGTTTCACGGCGGACTTGGACGAAATTTCATTGAGCCTGTGCGGTAGGTCCTCAGTTGAGCTGATGGAGGACCTCATTGACACGATGATTGGATTTCAGGTATCGGCGTAAACTTCAATTGCTGGCATTTTCTGCAGTTGTACGGCGCTAAGGTCGAGTTCTGTCGTTTTGCCGACTACAGCTCGGATGGCTCGGCTCCGTGCTCGGCATATGCCGGTACGCCCCGCTTCTTTGCCGCGATCGCGGTGCGAACTCGTCGCGATAGGCGTGAAGGCATGTGGCGATCTAAATCTGCGGCGGCAACGAAGCGCCAATGAGTTATTTCGCCATCAGAGAATTCGATCTGGACGCGTTGGTCTTCGGTAAGGATTCCCGCATCGAATATAAAGAGCATCTTGTCGCCCTCATTCTGGGCAGGAGCCCAGTCGATGACGAGGTGGCTCCCGATGGTGGCCGAGAGACCGAGCTCTTCTCGAATCTCACGGATGCAGGCCGCCCGGGGTGACTCTCCTGGCTCGACGTAACCACCCGGGATGTCCCACCCGTTCTTGTAGGCAGGCTTCACGAGGAGGACCCGCTCTGCCTCATCGAAGAAGAGGGCGCCGGCGGCGACGCGTGGGGTGGCCATCGGTGGCGTCTCGGATGTCGTCACATCGAGCAGGGTAGAGCGAGCGGATCATTCGAGCACGTGGAGACGGCGTGCCAGACCGACAAGCTCCGACGATGGCTTGCCGCGCTGTTGCCTGATCCAGGTGAGGACGAGTTGGCGACCGAGGTAGTGGTGTCGAACCTGTTCGGGGGCCATCTGTTCGGCGTCGAGGAGAACAGATAGCGCTTCGTGCTGGCGGTTCCAGGCACCGTAAGCCCGAGACACCTCCAGGGCGTGACGGACTCGGCGTTCCATCGGTAGGCCGGCGGTGTTGACTCGCGGCCCGAGGTCGATCGCGACCTGCACGTTCCCGAGTTCGCCGGCAGCCGCGACCCGGTGGATCGCGACGTTCGTCGGCCCGAATGCTGTCCACAGGTGGTTGGCGTCCCCGCCCAGCCGGCCCGCGGCCTCGTCGGCGGCCGTGAGGAACGTCCGCGCCGTGCCGGCGTCGTTCGCCCTGGCGGCGGCGACCGAGCCGCCCAGCAGCAACGTCCCGTAGACGGACAGCAGCTTCGGCCCGGCTTCGGTGAGGTACTGGTCCAGGTAGTCGGCGGCGTCGGTCGTCAGTCGCACCGCGTCCTGGTAGCGGCCCGTCGACAGGAGTGCGTGGCTGACGGACCGAAACAATGACCCTGTGATCGTCGGATCGCCCACTGGCCGGACGACGGAGAGCCCGCGGTCGGCCGCGATCCACGCGAGATCCGTTTCCCCAAGCTTGGTGAGTTGCGTGGCCGCCAGCTGGTAAGTAAGGCCGAGCAATCCTCGGGCTTCTTCCTGCTCGCGTCCCACCAGCTCATCGGCGGCGACCTGCGCTTGCGTGAGCAGGCCGGGAAGCTGACCGGTGACGAACCCGAACCTGGACGCCTGGTAGGCGTTCCAGAGCTTCGCGGTCTCCTTGCGGAGGTCGTCAAGGTCGGGCGGAACGGAGCTCTCACCTCGGGCGCCGAGAGCGGTGATCGTCCGGTATTCCGTGAGCGCGGCCCGCAGAGCCGGCACCGTCTCCATCCCGCTGTCCGCGGTCCACTCAACCAGTGACGGCTCGGCCAGCAGATCACCGAGCGAGACGTCCAAGACGTCGGCGAGGGACTTGATCACCGAAAGACGGTCAAGCTCGATCCGGTTGTTCTCGATCTTCCCGAGCCAGTCCGCGGTACGGCCGATGAGGCCGGCGAGCACCTCCTGGGACAGGCCGCGCCTGCGGCGGTACCAGGCGACTCGCTCGCCAATCGTCAAGTTCATGGTCATGCCGCGCATCCGCTGACCCTCCCCGTGTGGAGATCGGCGACCCCGGAATGATTTTCCGGGTTCTGGGGCGGTTTTGGCCACAGCCTGTCTCCATAACCGTTCTCAGCCCTTCCGCTCCGGCCGCTGCCTGCCCGCTCGTGCGCTGGCGTGGGCTGGAAGTACACGACCCATCGGACCGCCCTGCGGATGGTGGCGCAGACGTGCCGGGCTTCCCGGGTCACGGCCCGGCGCTCCTGCATGGACTGCGGCGGGCGTGGCCATCTGGTTGTGACGGCCTCATGAGCTGGCACCGGGGCGGGTGCTGGCTCTGAAGCCCGCCCGCCTCGGTGTCCTCCGATCTGGTGTGGGGGAGGACCCGTGATTCCGCGTACTGGAGATGTCGTGATCGTGGGCGGCAAGGCGTCGGTGCAGTTCGCCGATACGCGCGGGCTGTTGTTCCGAGTGATCTCCGTCAGTGACAGGCCGACCTACGAGGGCTGGGTTTGGCTCCACGGCTACTCGCTGGACAGCGCGGGCACCGCGATCGAGCGCCGGGAGATCTTCGTCCGTTATGACGGCCTGCGGCACTACCGATCGCGGTCGACTCGTCGGAGCGTGGGGAGTGGCAAGTGAGCGTCTTCCTGTCCGCCGGCGTCCGTGAGCAACTGGAGTTCGCGCAAGCCCAGCTTGATCGGCACGTGGCGCCGAGCGCGGAAGGTCGCTGCGCAGTCTGTGGCGAGGAGGATCCGTGCTCGCTTCGACGGGTAGCCCTGCGGGTCTTCGGCCGGTACGGCTGCCTTCCACGGCGGTGGCCGGGTGCATCGCGACCGGAAGAGGTCGGGACGCCCAAGGCATGGTCCGGCTGGCTTCAAGCGTCGACGGCGGTCGAGGACCCGACAGACTGACCCATCTTGTTCAGTCGTCCTTACAAGCCTTATGGTCCTGTATTGACATGACATGATCTTCTGTTGAGCCCGATGGGTGGATCCCGATGGCGTACGAGATTCCGACGCCGAAATACCTGCGCGTCCTGAACGCGCTCCGCGGCCGCATCGAGGACGGGACCTATGCTCCCGGCGCCGGCCTGCCGTCCGAGAGCCAGCTGTGCTCCGAGTTCAACGTCTCCCGGCCGACGGTGCTGAAGGCGCTCGGGATCCTCAAGCAGGACGGCTGGATCGAATCCCAGCAAGGCAAGGGCAGTTTCGTACGGGGTCGGCCGCAGTCGGAGCGCAGTTCGCCGCAGTACGCGCGCGACGCGATCGACTTGGATGAGACCGCCGAGACGGAGATCCTGCACGTCGGGCCGGTTCTGGCCGTGCCGTGGGTCTCGGCCGCGCTCGGGATCCCGGAGGGAACGCCGGTCTACGAGCGTCGCCGGCGCACGATTTCGCCGTCCGGGCCGATCGACCTGATCTCCACGTTTGTGCCGGTGGACATCGCTGTCGGGACCGACGTGATCAAGTCGGACCCGATCTCGGGCAGCATCCTGGAGCACATCAAGGACCGTAAGAACCTGCGCGCCGACTACGCGACCGAGCGCCTGACTGCCCGGCGGATCGACGAGGCGGAGGCAGGCGCCCTGGACGTGCCGACCGACGAAGCTGTTCTGAGCGTCGTCATCACGGCCCACCGGTCCACCGGCGAAGCGCTGATGACCTCGTTGATCGTTATGCCGGGGAGCCGGCACGAGATCGAGGACTCCTACCCGCTGTCCTAATTGGTCATTGCGCCACCTGAAGATCAGACATAGATCGTTGCTTGTGCTTACATGCTGACCTAACTTGTTAGCATAAGCGGATGTCACATTGACGTTCGTGCGATCAGGAGGTCAGGTCCGGATGGTCCCGCTGACGTTGAAGGTCCCCGTCCCGTTCGACTACGTCTTCCCGGCCGGTGTGCTCTGCCTCGGAGTAGAGGCCGCGGTCGACTTCGACCGTCGCCACGAGCCGGACAACCAAGTGCGCGACAAGGAAACCGGCGAGCGGGTCTGGGTGGTCCGCGTGATGGACCTCGACCCGGCCGCCGGCAAGTTCGGCCGCACCACCGAAGTCAAGGTCAAGATCTGCGCGCCGCAGCAGCCGGTGCCGCCGGCCTCCGCGGTGCCCGGCTACCCGCCGTCGATCGAGTTCGACGGGCTGACCCTCACGCCATATGTCGACTCCCAGCGCTGCAAGGGCGCCGGTCCCTGCAAGGCGCGCATGGCGTACTCGCTGCGCGCCACTGCGATCCGCCCGGCCGCCGTCGGCGCTGCTGTCTGATGGCATTCCGCTGAGAGCGCGGGCGGGCCGTTTCCCCGCCAAGAGTCCCGGCCCGCCCGCGCGGCGACCCCTCAACCCCTCGACAAGCGAAGGAGGGCCTCGTGCCCACCGTAGATCAGGCTGCCCTGACCGACCTGCACACCTTCTCCGCGGACCTGTCCGCCCTGCTGCGTGACTGGCCCACCCTGTCCACCCCGCCCGCCGAGCGGGCCGACTGGTTCGATCGCAAGGCCGAACTGCTGGAGCGTGTGGCCGTCATCGCACCGGAAGCCGCCGAACTGGCAGCAGCCGCGCGGACTCGGGCGGCCGAGCTGCGCAGAGGCGGTGCGGCATGAGCCCTCAGCGCCTCGACCGCCCGCTGTCCCGGGTCGTGGTCCGCTCGATCGTGATCCTGCGGCAGATCACCGGCCGCTCTCACCTGTCCGTGACGCGAGCCGCCCTGTGTCCGCGGTGTGGTTTGTGGGTGAGCCCGCGGCGGTACGACATCGGGCACATGGCCTGCCGGACCTGTGTACGCACGCTGGCTCGTCCCACCCTCATCGGCCGAGGGCGATAGCCGTGCCCCTGATCAATGTGATCCCCCGGGGAGAAGATCCCCACTGCACCGCTCAACACCCGGCTTCCGGTCTGGCGTGTCCCCGGCTGGCTGCTGGTCTTCGTCTGGCTGGCGCGCGGGACGTACCGCTCGGTCGTCCTGACGGTTCGGTACTGGTGGCTCACCGCGCCGGCCGCTGTGTCGTGGTGGATCGGCCAGGCATACGGCTGGCCTGCGCTGGTCGGCGCGGTCAGCGGGCTCGGCGCCGCGATTGCCATCTGGTGGCGCTTCCATCCGGCTTCCTGGCTGCGCTTCGGCTGGTTCCCGCTCGTTGGCCGGTGCCGGCGGCTGTGGATCTACCGGCGTGGCCGGACGCGCACGATGACCGCATGTGGCCTGGCCGCGATGCACGGCGGCCAGCGGTGGGTGCCGCGACTGCTCGGCGTGCGGTCGGACCAGTGGGGCGACCGGGTGACGGTTCGCCTGCTGCCGGGCCAGCATCCGGACGACTGGGCGAAAGCGGCGCCACGGCTGGCGTACTCGTTCCACCTCCGCGAGGCGCGGGCCTTCACCTCGGACCGGCCGGACCGGGTGGTCCTGTACTTCGCTCGGCGCGACCCGCTGGCGGCCGTGGTCGGTCCGCTGCCGGTGCCGGCCGCGCCCGACCTGGCCGGCCTGGAAGTGGGGAGGCAGGAAGCCGGCTCGGCCTACCGGCTGCGGTTGGCCGGTTCGCACGTGCTGATCGCCGGTGCGACGAACTCGAGCAAGGGCTCGGTGATCTGGTCCCTGCTGCGCTCGCTGGCCACGGGCATCTCGTCCGGCTGGTCGAGGTGTGGGCGTTCGACCCGAAGGGCGGCATGGAGCTGGCGGCGGGCGCGCCGCTGTTCGCCCGGTTCGTGTACGACGACCCGGAGGCGATGGCCGGCGTACTGGAGGAGGCGGTCAAGCGGATGCGGCAGCGCGCCGCCCGCCTGCGCGGGGTCACGCGTCAGCACCACGCCGACCGTCGACGAGCCGCTGATCCTCGTCCTCGTCGACGAGCTGGCGGCGCTGACCGCCTACCTGACCGACCGGAAGATCCGCGATCGATCCGGGAGTCGCTGCGGCCGGTCGCCTCCGTCGCCCAGGTGCTCGCGCTCGCCGAGAAGATGCCGCCCCGATACGTGGCGCTGATCACTGTCGCTGCCTTCTCCGGCCTGCGCTGGGGCGAGCTGGCGGCGGTGCGACGTCGACGAGCAGGGCGTGACTGTCCGCGTACCTCGGAAATTGGCCGCGCTGAAAAGCGGCCTGGAGTTCGGGCCGCCGAGATCCGCGGCCGGGATCCGGGTCGTCGCCCTTCCGGCAATGGCCCGGCAAGCTCTGGCCAGGCACCTCGCTGACTTCACCGGCGCCGACCCGGAGGCGCTGGTGTTCACCGGGGACAAGGACATGCCGCTGCGAACCGGCAACTTCCGGCGGACGCGGGGATGCCGGCGGGCTTCCACTTCCACGATTTGCGGCACACCGGGAACCACCTCGCGGCGGCGAGCGGCGCCAGCACCCGGGAGCTGATGCACCGGATGGGCCACGCGAGCATGCGGGCCGCGTTGATCTACCAGCACGCGACGAGCGACCGCCACCGGGAGATCGCCGAGAGCATGGACAAGCGGATCGCGAAGGGCGCGAAGCCCAAGGCAAGGATCGGCGTCGCAAGGGCTAATGGCACGCCAATGGCACGCAAGATCACCCGTGGGGTGACAGCAAACGGCCCTGGCCGGAGGAAACCACCTCTGACCAGGGTCGTTGCACTGGAGCGGGCGACGAGAATCGAACTCGCGTAATCAGTTTGGAAGACTGAGGCTCTACCATTGAGCTACGCCCGCGAGGCCCGGATCAGCTCCGGACTCGTGGACAGCTTACTGAATCATCTACCGTCCGCGCGAACCGGATTCCCCAGCAGGTGACTCCAGCGCACACGCGGGTAAGCAGACCGCATACACTGGCCGACGCCACGGGGTGTGGCGCAGCTTGGTAGCGCACTCGCTTTGGGAGCGAGGGGCCGTGGGTTCAAATCCCGCCACCCCGACTGATCATCAACTATCCGCAGCACAAGGAGTACGCCTGTGAAGAGCACCGTCGAGACTCTGAGCCCGACCAGGGTGAAGCTCGCCATCGAGGTGCCGTTCGAGGAGCTCAAGCCGAGCCTGCAGAAGGCGTACCGGGAGATCGGCGCGCAGGTTCAGGTGCCGGGCTTCCGAAAGGGAAAGGTGCCGGCCGCGGTCATCGACCAGCGTGTCGGCCGCGGCGCGGTTCTCAACGAGGCCGTCCAGGAGGCGATCCCGCAGCAGATCCTCGCCGCGGTCCAGGAGCACGACGTCAAGACGCTGGGCCGGCCCGAGGTGGAGATCACCGAGTTCGCCGACAACGCGCCGCTGAAATTCACCGCTGAGGTGGACGTCCGCCCGGAGATCACCATCCCGGACCTGAAGGGCATCACCGTCGAGGTCCCGGCCGTCGCGATCGGCGACAACGAGATCGACGAGCAGATCAACGGCCTGCGCGAGCGCTTCGCCACGCTGAAGACCGTCGAGCGTCCCGCTGCGGAGGGTGACTACGTTCAGCTCGACCTGAACGCCACCGTCGACGGCGAGGAGGTGCCGGGCGGCTCGGCCACCAACATCTCCCACGAGGTCGGCAGCAAGCAGCTGCTCCCCGGCCTGGACGAGGTGCTGGTCGGCCTCTCCGCCGGTGACGAGACCACCTTCACCACCCAGCTCGTCGGCGGCGACTTCGCCGGCCGCGACGCCGAGGTCAAGGTCGTCGTCCGGACCGTCAAGGACAAGCAGCTCCCCGAGATCGACGACGAGTTCGCCCAGCTGGCGAGCGAGTTCGACACCCTCGAGGAGCTCAAGGGCGACCTGCGCGAGCGGCTCACCCGGGTCAAGAAGGTCGAGCAGATCTACGCGGCCCGCGACGAGGCGCTCAAGCAGCTCGTCGAGGCCGCCGACATCCCGGCTCCGGAGGGCGTCGTCAAGGACGAGGTCGAGGGTCGCAAGCAGGCGATGACCGACCAGCTCGAGCGGATCGGCGCCAGCCTGGCCGACTACCTCGCCTCCGAGGACAAGACCGAGGAGCAGATCGACCAGGAGCTGACCGAGGCGGCCCAGGAGGGCGTCCGGATCCAGCTGCTGCTCGACACCGTCGCCGACGCCGAGGACGTGCAGGTCTCCGACGACGAGTTCGGCCACGAGATCGTGCACCGGGCGCAGCGCGCGCAGATGCAGCCGCAGCAGTACTACGACCAGCTGGTCCGGTCCGGCGCCGCGGCCGCCGTCTTCGGCGACGTGCGCCGGGGCAAGGCTCTCGCGTCGGTCATGGAGCAGGTCACGATGAAGGACAGCGAGGGCAACGTGCTCTCCCTGGACGACCTGCGTGCCGCCAGCGAGGACGAGCACGCCGGGCACAACCACTGAGACAGGCGTCATCCGGCCACCGCGCACCGCTGACGGTGCGCGGTGGCCGCTGTCGTTTCCGGGGTACGCGAGAGGCCCCGTGCGCTGTCAGCGAACACCTGCCCGAGCGGGAAGCTGATGCGCAATCGACCAGTTAGGTTGGTCGTACGACGGACAACCTGCCGGCCGGACCCTCGGCCGACACAGCAAGCTGTGAAGGGCTGCCATGACCGATCTCCACACCCCTGCCGGGCCGGTGTCACGGCGCGGCGGCGACTCCCTGAGTGGCAACCTCGACGACTCGGTCTTCAACCGCCTGCTGCGTGAGCGGATCATCTTCCTCGGCAGCGAGGTGACCGACGCGGTCGCCAACCGGATCTGTGCGCAGCTCCTGCTGCTCTCCGCCGAGGACCCGGAGCGCGACATCCACCTGTGGATCAACTCACCGGGTGGCTCTGTCTACTCGGGGATGGCCATCTACGACACGATGCAGTTCATCGACAACGACGTGTCGACCGTCGGGATGGGGATGGCTGCCTCGATGGGGCAGTTCCTGCTCTGTGCCGGGACGCCGGGCAAGCGTTACGCGCTGCCGCACGCCCGGATCATGATGCACCAGCCGTCCGGCGGCATGGGCGGCACCGCCGCCGACATCGCCATCCAGGCGGAGCAGATGTTGTACACGAAGCGCATGTTCCAGGAGCGGATCGCGTTCCACACGGGCCAGACCCAGGAGCAGATCGCCGCCGACTTCGACCGGGACCGCTGGTTCACGGCCGCTGAGGCGAAAGACTATGGCTTCATCGACAAGGTGATCACCGGGGCCGTCCAGGTCCCGGACGGCGCCGGAACGCTGAACTGAGGAGCTGACCCATGACCGACCTTTCCCTGCCTCCCGGTTTCGCTCCGGTGCACAACCGCTACGTGCTGCCCTCGTTCTCCGAGCGCACCTCGTGGGGGATCAAGGAGTCGAACCCGTACAACAAGATGTTCGAGGACCGGATCATCTTCCTCGGCGTCCAGGTGGACGACGCGTCGGCGAACGACGTGATGGCCCAGCTGCTGACGCTGGAGAGCACCGACCCGGACCGCGACATCACCATGTACATCAACTCGCCCGGTGGGTCGTTCACCGCCATGACGGCGATCTACGACACCATGCAGTACGTCCGCCCGGACATCAGCACGGTCTGCCTCGGCCAGGCGGCCAGCGCGGCCGCGGTGCTGCTGGCGGCCGGCACGCCGGGCAAGCGGATGGCGCTCCCGCACTCGCGGATCATCATCCACCAGCCGGCCACCGAGGGTGGTTACGGTCAGGGCTCGGACATCGAGATCCAGGCTCGCGAGATCATGCGGATGCGGACCCAGCTCGAGGAGATGCTGGCCCGCCACTCCGGCCAGTCCGTCGAGAAGGTCCGCAAGGACATCGACCGCGACAAGATCATGACCGCCGACGAGACCAAGGAGTACGGCCTGGTCGACACGGTTCTGGTCAGCCGGAAGAAGAGCCTGCAGTCGGTCGGCTCCGGGAGCTGAGGCAGTCGATGTCAGGGACCGGACCGGTCGGACTAGACTGGCCGGTCCCTGACACGCCCGTTTTGGGGGGTCGGAGAACAGCCCCTTTGCGGGTAACGTCGAGCCAGCAGCCTCAGTTACGCGGGTCGGCAGACGATGAGATGGCAACGAGGCAATCCGTCCTCGGACATGGACCGGCCAGTGGTCAGTCGTTGAGCGCAAGGAGAACGTAGGTGGCACGGATCGGTGACGGTGGCGACCTACTCAAGTGCTCCTTCTGTGGGAAATCACAGAAGCAGGTCAAGAAGCTCATCGCGGGCCCAGGGGTCTACATCTGCGACGAGTGCATCGATCTCTGTAACGAGATCATCGAAGAGGAGCTGGCCGAGACCGGCGAGGTGAAGTGGGAAGAGCTTCCCAAGCCGATGGAGATCTGCCAGTTCCTGGACAACTACGTGGTCGGCCAGGAGCAGGCGAAGAAAGCACTCGCCGTCGCGGTCTACAACCACTACAAGCGGATCCAGGCCGAGTCGAACGGCGCTCCCGGCGGGGGCAGCGACGTCGAGGTGGCCAAATCCAACATCATGCTCATCGGCCCCACCGGCTGCGGCAAGACCCACCTGGCGCAGACCCTGGCCCGGATGCTGAACGTGCCGTTCGCCATCGCGGACGCCACGGCGCTGACCGAGGCGGGTTATGTCGGTGAGGACGTCGAGAACATCCTGCTCAAGCTGATCCAGGCCGCCGACTACGACGTCAAGCGCGCCGAGCAGGGCATCATCTACATCGACGAGGTCGACAAGATCGCCCGCAAGAGCGAGAACCCGTCGATCACCCGGGACGTCTCCGGTGAGGGCGTGCAGCAGGCCCTGCTGAAAATCCTCGAGGGCACGGTGGCCAACGTGCCGCCCCAGGGCGGCCGGAAGCACCCGCACCAGGAGTTCATCCAGATCGACACGACGAACGTGCTGTTCATCGTGGGTGGCGCGTTCGCCGGCCTGGAGCGGATCATCGAGCAGCGGGTCGGCCAGAGCGGTGTCGGCTTCGGCGCTCGCCTGCGCTCGATCTCGGAGCGCAACACCGACGACATCTTCAGCAAGGTGATGCCCGAGGACATGCTGAAGTTCGGCCTGATCCCCGAGTTCATCGGCCGTCTCCCGGTGATCACCACGGTGCGCAACCTCGACCGGGACGCGCTCATCAAGATCCTCACCGAGCCGCGCAACGCGTACGTGAAGCAGTACCAGCGCCTCTTCGAGCTCGACGGCGTCGAGCTGGAGTTCGACGAGGGCGCGCTGGAGGCGATCGCCGACCAGGCCATGCTGCGGGGCACCGGTGCTCGCGGCCTCCGGGCGATCATGGAAGAGGTCCTGCAGAACGTGATGTTCGAGGTCCCCAGCAACCCCGACGCGGCCCGTGTCGTGATCACCCGCGAGGTCGTCGTGGAGAACGTGATTCCCACTATCGTCCCGCGCGAGTTCGTCGGCCGCCGCCGGCACGCCCGCGAGGAGAAGTCGGCCTGAGCGGGTCCCGCGACCTGGCGGGCATCCTCGCCGACGTCGAACGCGGCAACCGGCACGTGCCGGACCCGTGGCTCGAGGTCGTTCCACCACCGTCGCCCGACCGGGCGGCGGTGGTGTCGTTTCCGGGCCATGTGGTGGTCGCTGCCGACGTCGAGTGGGCGTGGGCCGAGAAACGCGCCGGGGAGGATTTCGCCGCGCCGACCGGTCCGCGCTTCCTGACCGCGCTGGAGGACCGGCTCGGCCTGCACGCCGGGGCCTTCGACGTGTCACTGCTCGCGGGCCCGCTGCCCGGTGCCCCGCCGATCCGGCTCAGCGCGCTCGACGCGAGCGAACATCCCCGGGCCCTACGTGCCCACCGTTACCGCACCGACGTGCGCCTGTGGGCGTCCGAGCACGGGTTGCTCGTCGTCGGGCGGGGCCTCGGCGGGCGCTGGGAGGTCGCCTTCGAGGTGGATCCGGCGGCGCGGGGGAGAGGCCACGGCCGGCTGCTCGCCGAGGCGGCCCGGCACCTGATCCCGGAGGAGCGGCCGATCTGGGCGCAGTGCGCGCCGGGGAACGCGGCTAGCCTCCGAGTGCTGCTGGCCGCCGGATTCCAGCCGGTCGGTTCCGAGGTGCTGTTGATGCCGGGCACCGCGGGCTGGTGACGGGCTGGACGGTTGGACGGTCACCGGGGACGCGGCGTACGTCGTACCCTCGCATTTATGCGTGTCGCCGTTTGCCAGCTGAACTCGCGGGAGGACCGCGCCCACAATCTCTCCGTCGCGAGGTCGCTGCTCGAGCGTGCCGCCGCGGGCGGCGCCGAGCTGGCCGTCCTCCCGGAGTATGTGGACTTCCTCGGCCGGGCCGCCGACGCGCCGAAACCCGAGCCGGTCGACGGGGAGTTCGCCGCCTTCTTCGCTGAGGCCGCGCGCGAGCTGGGCATCTGGGTGCATGCCGGCTCGTTCCACGAGACCGGCCCCGACGAGGGCCGGACCTTCAACACCACGCTGGTCTTCCGGCCCGACGGTTCGCTGGCGGCGAGCTATCGCAAGATCCACCTGTACGACGTGGAGATCGCCGGCCGGGTCTCGTACCAGGAGTCGCGCACCGTGGCACCGGGCGACCAGACCGTGGTGACCGAGATCGGTGGCGTCCCGACCGGCCTGAGCATCTGCTACGACCTGCGGTTCCCCGAGCTGTACCGGCGCCTGGCGATCGCCGGGGCCAAGATCCTCGTGGTGCCGGCCGCGTTCATGCTGCACACCGGGCGGGACCACTGGGAGGTGCTGCTCCGCGCCCGGGCGATCGAGAACCAGTGCTACGTGCTAGCTGCCGGGCAGATCGGTGACCACGAGCCGGGGCGTACCTGCTTCGGCCGCAGCATGATCATCGACCCGTGGGGGACGGTGCTCGCCCAGGCGCCGGACACCGAGGGGATCGCGACAGCGGATCTGGATCTGGATCGGCTGGACACCATCCGGGAGCAGGTGCCGAGCCTGGCGAACCGGCGGCTCTGAGGTCAGGCTCGTCGTGTAGCCGGCGTCACAGGGTCTGGATCAGGTAGCTGACCACGGCCAGTCCGACCACGGCCGAGCCGACCAGGAGCAGCGCTCCGCCCATCCGGGACGGGCCGCGCAGCAGCAGCTTCCGCGCCGAGACAACCATGGTGACCAGCAGAAGCAGGCCGATGACCACCTGCCAGAGCGGAACCAGAAGGCCGAGGAACGCGTCGACCGCCAGCGTCTCGGATGCGTTCATGAAGTCACTCTGTCACGGTTTCCCCGCGGCGTGGGCGCCCGCGCCGGACGGAGCGTGCACGTTCGTCGATTTGCGGATCGGCGGGCCGGTCAAGTAATTTCTTCTCTGCCCGCAGGAAACCGGTACGGAC
Organism: Actinoplanes oblitus; assembly: GCF_030252345.1. Taxonomy (NCBI): domain Bacteria; kingdom Bacillati; phylum Actinomycetota; class Actinomycetes; order Micromonosporales; family Micromonosporaceae; genus Actinoplanes; species Actinoplanes oblitus. The sequence continues at coordinate 1,314,903 of NZ_CP126980.1, forward strand.
AGCCACGAAAGTGACAATCCGGATCGCGCCCTCAAGGGCCGCTGAGGCCAGCTAGGCTGACCTTCAGTGCCGGGCGGTGCGGTGCGGATCTGGGAAAC